>CATABD010000214.1 GCA_949494735.1 uncultured Oscillospiraceae bacterium | reverse complement strand
TCCCAGAGGTCCGGGTTCAGGGCGGGCTTCTTGTCGCTTTTGACCCAGCCCTTGGCCCGCCAGCTCCTGGCCCAGCCCTTGGATAGGGCATCGATGACATACTTGCTGTCGGAGTACAGCTCCACAATACAGGGCTCTTTCAGCGCCTGCAAAGCGCGGATGACGCCGGTGAGCTCCATGCGGTTGTTGGTGGTGTCCGCTTCGCCGCCGGACCTCTCCCTGGTGTGGGGCCCGTACTGCAAAATCGCCCCCCAGCCGCCGGGACCGGGGTTCCCGGAGCAGGCGCCGTCGGTATAGATGGTAATGGTTTTCATAGCTCCTCCCCTAGAAAGAATGGGCGCGCAGCGGCCAACCAAGGCCGCTTGCGGAAGAGTAGCATACCCCATTTGCGCGCCTTTGTCAATATCCGGCCTGCCGCCGCCCGCACCTCCTTTCCCCCAGGGACCGCGGCCCGCCGCCTCCGTTTTCCGGAAGTGCCGGCGGGCCGGCCTCCTTCGCCCCTGCGCCGGCGGCCATTCCCCCCCATTCTCCGCCCATTCTTCCCCAACTTGCCCAATGATTCCCCCCTTCTCCGGGCCCCGCTTTGAAGATTTTGCCCATTTCATCTATTTCTGCCGCTTCTCTCTTGCCTTTCTGGGGAAAACAGGGTAAAATAAGAACAGTCCAAGCTAAATACCCACTTTTCCACAAGGAGGAACATTATTGATGGAAACTTACGGATTGGAGCAATACGGTATCACCGGTATCCAGGAGATCGTGTACAACCCCACCTACGAGCAGCTCTTTGAGGCGGAGATGAACCCCGCTCTGGAGGGCTTCGAGAAGGGCCAGCTCACCGAGCTGGGCGCTGTCAATGTCATGACCGGCATCTACACCGGCCGCTCCCCTAAGGACAAGTTCATCGTCATGGACGAGAACTCCAAGGACACCGTGTGGTGGACCTCCGAGGAGTTCAAAAACGACAACAAGCCCGCCTCCCAGGAGGCCTGGGAGGCCTGCAAGGCCCTGGCCATCAAGGAGCTGTCCAATAAGAAGCTCTACGTGATGGACGTCTTCTGCGGCACCAACGCCGACACCCGCATGGCCATCCGCTTCATCATGGAGGTGGCCTGGCAGGCCCACTTCGTCAAGAACATGTTCATCGCCCCCACCGAGGAGGAGCTGAAGAACTTCAAGCCCGATTTCATCTCCTACAACGCCTCCAAGGCCAAGGTGGAGAACTTCAAGGAGCTGGGCCTCAACTCCGAGACCGCCGCCATCTTCAACATCACCTCCCGCGAGCAGGTCATCCTCAACACCTGGTACGGCGGCGAGATGAAGAAGGGCATGTTCTCCATGATGAACTACTACCTGCCCCTGAAGGGCATCGCCTCCATGCACTGCTCCGCCAACACCGACATGAACGGCGAGAACACCGCCCTGTTCTTCGGTCTGAGCGGCACCGGCAAGACCACCCTGTCCACTGACCCCAAGCGCCTGCTCATCGGCGACGACGAGCACGGCTGGGACGAC
>CATABD010000213.1 GCA_949494735.1 uncultured Oscillospiraceae bacterium | reverse complement strand
CCGGGGGGCTCATTGCCCCCCGGCCCCGTCCGGCTGCCGGGTGAGGGGCCGGTAGACGGTGATATACATGGTGGTGAAGCAGGCCGCCCCGCCGACCAGCTGGGAGACGGCCTCCGCTATAAACACCCCACCGACGCCCATCCACATGGCCAGCAGCACCGTCAGCGGCGCGTTGATGACGGCCTTGCGCAGCAGGGAGAAAAATACCGCCTGTTTGGACTTGCCCAGCCCTACAAATACCCCCTGCCCGGCAATTTGCAGCGACATGAAGAGGAACAGGCTGAAATAGACCCGCAGGGCGGGCACACCCGCCTGGATGATGGCCGGGTCGTCCTTGAAAATACGGATCAGCGACCCGGGCAGGGCCATGGCGGCCAGCCAGAACAGGGCGGAGTAGGCCACCGTCGCCCCCACGCTGAATCGGACGGCCTGCCGCACCCGGCTGTACAGCCTTGCGCCGTAATTGTACCCGGCCACCGGCTGGGAGCCATTGGTCAGGCCCTGCACCGGCATGATGAATACCTCCCGGATGGAGTTGATGATGGTCATGACGCCCACATATAGGTCGCCGCCATAGTGCTGGAGGGTGGCGTTGCAGACCACCTGAACGAGGCTGTTGGTCATGTTCACAAAAAAGCCGGACAGGCCCAGGGAGACGATCCGTGCTGTGCGTCCCCTGTCCAGCCGGAGGTTTTCCCGCCGCAGGCGCAGGATAGCCCGCTTCCCCGTGAGAAACAGCAGCACCCACGCCGCCGACAGGGCCTGGGAGAACACCGTTGCCAACGCCGCCCCCCGCACCCCCATTTGGAGGACGAAAATCAGCACCGGGTCCAGGGCGATGTTCACCGCGGCCCCCAGCATCACGGTCATCATCCCTGTCCGCCCGAAACCCTGGGCGTTGATAAAAGGGTTCATCCCCAGGCTGACCATCACGAACAGGGTGCCGCACAGGTAGATGCTCATATAGCTGTCGGCGTAAGGGAAGGTGTCCGGGCTGGCCCCGAAGAGGTAGAGGATGGGCCGCTTCAGCGCCAGGAAAAAGGCGGTGGACGCTGTTCCCAAAATGAGCAGCAGCACGAAGGCGTTGCCCATCACCCGCTCCGCCTCCTTGTCGTCCCCCCGGCCCCGGCTGATGGAGCAAAGCGGGGCGCCGCCGGTGCCGCACAGGTTGGCGAAGCCCATGAGGATGGACACAATGGGCATGGTAATCCCCAGCCCCGTGAGGGCCAGGCTGTCGCTCTCCGGCAGATGGCCCAGATAGATGCGGTCCACCACGCTGTACAGCACATTTACCAGCTGGGCGGCCGTCATGGGCAGGGCGAGGCTCATAATGTTACGGGGGATACTCCCCTGGGAGAAGTCGGTTTGCGGCGCGGTCAAGTTCAATTCATCTCCTGTGGGTGCGGTTTTCAAATGCGCTGGCTACATCATATCACGGCGCATAGAAAACGTCCATTGAAAAATCCGCGCGCCGTGGGGCGGACGGCAAAAAAGCGGCGCGCCACCGGGTGGCG
>CATABD010000212.1 GCA_949494735.1 uncultured Oscillospiraceae bacterium | reverse complement strand
GGGCCCCTCCCAGGGCCCCCGCCTGCCCCAATTTTGGAATGGCGCGCCCCTTGTACTTGCATAGCGCTTCTTTTTATGCTATAAATAAAGCCATAACATATGTAACATATTTTGAGTGCGAGGAGCATTTTTGTGGAATCAAGTCTGGAAAAGCAAAAAAAGCTGGCCTATGTGGCCAGGCGGTATTATCTGGACGACCAGAAACAGAGCGACATCGCCCAGGAGCTGGGGGTGTCCCGCCCGCTGGTCAGCCGGATGCTGTCCGAGGCCCGGGAGCTGGGCATTGTGGAGATCACGGTCCACGAGCCCGGGGCCCAGTCCGCCAGGTTGATGGACCGGCTGCGGCTGTCCGGCTCTATCCGGGGCGGGGTGCTGGTGGAGGACGGCGGGGACGACGATTCCACCAACCGCCAGCTCTCCCAAGGGGCTGTGGAGCTGCTGGGGCGGCTTGGCGCCCGCCGGCTGGGGGTGGGCTGGGGTTACCTCATCGGCCAGCTGGTGACCTGGCTGGAGGAAAACCCCCGGCCGGACAGCGCCGTCACCGACATCTGCCCCCTGGTGGGCAACGCCAGCATCCCCGCACGTAACTACCAGTCCAACGAGAACGTCCGGCTCATGTCCCAGCAGCTGGGGGCCGTCCCCCATTTCCTCTACCTCCCCGCCCTGCCCGACAGCCTGGAGGAGAAGCAGGTGCTCTGCTCCACCGAAGTCTACCGCCAGATTTACCAGCAGTGGGAGGCGCTGGACACGGCCCTGGTCAACATCGGGGACTATCCCTCCAGCCCCGACTTCGCCTCCCTGGTCCGCTATGGCAGCCTGCTCCAGCGCCAGCGGGCCTGCGGGCGGATGCTGGTCTACTACTTCAACCAGGCGGGCACGGTAATCCAATCGGAGCAGGATTTCGCCATCCAGATCCCCATCGACACCCTGCGGCGGTGCCCCAATATCATCGGGGTGTGTTCCGCCAACACCAGTGCCAAAGCGCTGGAGGGCGCCCTGAAAACCGGGATGTTCACCCATCTTGTAGCCCGCTCGAAGCTGGTGAAGTCGCTGCTGGACGCCCAGTAACATTTGTGATCCTCCAAACCGACAGCTTGGTTTGGAGGATCAGTTTTTGTATTTATTGCACAATTCTCTCTTGGAGTTTATGTCGAATACAGGGAAAATCGCTTTCATATGTTGACTTATGTAACATAGTATGATATGGTTTTTGCACGGACGTAACAATCACGGGCAGGAGGGAGGTGAAGCAGATGACAAAAGCCGAATTTGCCGCCCGGCTGAAAAACGCCTGCGCCGCGGTGCTGTCGGCGCAGGACGAGCTGACGGAAATCGACTCCCGGTTCGGCGACGCCGACCACGGCCTGACCATGGCCAAAATCGCCGGGGCCATCGCCCATGCGGCAGACCAGGCGCAGGGGGGCATCCGGTCCATGCTGGACGACGCGGCCACGGCCGTGATGACGCTGAACGGCGGCAGCGCGGTTCCCCTGTGGAACACCTGGCTGGACGGGA
>CATABD010000211.1 GCA_949494735.1 uncultured Oscillospiraceae bacterium | reverse complement strand
CTTCGCGCCGGGGCCTTTCCCTGTGCGTTACCCGTCCGCCATGCTGTCCGGCCTGGGGTAGGGCTCGGTCTGGTCGGTAAGGCCCGCCAGATAATCCATACTGGTGCCCAGCGCCAGCGCGATCCGCTTGCACTGCTCAAAGGACATATAGCGTTCCCCGCGCTCAATTTTGGAGTACGCGCTCTGGTCAATACCGGTGAGCATCTGCATTTTAATCTGCGTATATCCGCGCTTTTTGCGCAGTTTACGGAGCCTGGACATAATTATCACCCAAAAAATTATGTCAAATTGTCCTATTGATTTTAGGATTAAATTGTCCTATAATCAAGTTGGGGTGAGCGGGATGACAGATTATAAAGAGATGTATTTCAAACTGTTTCGGGCGACCACTCAGGCAATCGACATCCTGGTCAAAGCGCAACAGGACTGCGAGGAGCTAACTATTTCGGAACCATCGCCGAAATTGACCGCCCTCCCCAGGGAACCGGGGGATGCGCCCCGCCAATAAGCCGGAGAAAAGCACAGGGGACGCGGCGTCCCCTGTGCTTTCGCGATTTTGACCGCTCAGACCTCCCGCTTCTCCGCCCGCAGCACAATGTCCTCCCGCTCCACGGCCAGGCACAGGGTGTCCCCTGCGCACAGCCGCTCGGACAACAGCAGGTCGGCCGCGGGCTCCTCCACACGGCGGCGCACCGCCCGGCGGATGGGCCGTGCCCCCTGCTCCCGCTCCGCGCCCGGGTCGGCCAGCAGGGTCACCGCCTCCCACTTGGCGTCCAGCTCCACCCCCAGCTGGTCCAGCCGCTCCCGGACGCCCCCCAGCAGCCGCAGGGCGATGCGCTCCAGATCCCGCCGCTCCAGGCGGTCAAACAGGATCACCTCGTCCAGGCGGTTGAGGAACTCCGGCTTGAACCGGCCCTTCAGCTCGGCCATCACCGCCTCCTTCCGCCTGTCGTCGGAGCTCCCCCCGGCGAAGCCCAGCGGGGGCGACTTGCTCACCAGCTTCTGGGCACCCACGTTGGAGGTGAGCACCACCACCGTGTTGCGGAAGTCCGCCTTTCTCCCCTGGCCGTCGGTGAGCTGGCCGTCCTCCATCACCTGGAGGAGGATATTCTGCAAATCGTCATGGGCCTTCTCAATCTCGTCGAACAGCACCACCGACCAGGGGCGGCGGCGCACCTGCTCGGTGAGCTGGCCCCCCTCCTCATGGCCCACGTAGCCCGGGGGGGAGCCCACCAGCCGGGAGGCGGCGTGCTTTTCCATATACTCGGACATGTCGAAGCGGATCAGGGCGTCCTCGCTGCCGAACAGCGCCGCCGCCAGCGCCCGGCACAGTTCCGTCTTGCCTACCCCGGTGGGGCCCAGGAAGAGGAATACCCCGATGGGGCGGTTGGGCTCCTTCAGCCCCACCCGGCCCCGGCGGATGGCGGCGGCCACGGCGGACACCGCCCGGTCCTGCCCCACCACCCGGCGGTGGAGCTCCCCCTCCAGCTCCAGCAGGCGGCGCGCCTCCCCCTTGGTGATGGACTCCA
>CATABD010000210.1 GCA_949494735.1 uncultured Oscillospiraceae bacterium | reverse complement strand
CATCTCGTGGAGCAGGGTGACGATGATGCGCGCGCCGGAGGCGCCCACGGGGTGGCCGATGGAGATGGCGCCGCCGTTGACGTTGACCTTGCCCATATCGAAGTCCAGCTCCCGGGCCACGGCGATGGACTGGGCGGCGAACGCCTCGTTGGCCTCCACCAGGTCGATGTCCTTGATGGTCAGGTTGGCCTTGGCCATGGCGTCACGGGAGGCGGGCACCGGGCCCACGCCCATGATCTTGGGGTCCACGCCGCCGTGGCCCCAGCTCACCAGCTTGGCCATGGGCTTCAGGCCGTACTTCTCCACCGCCTCGCCGGAGCACAGCACGATGGCGGCCGCGCCGTCGTTGATGCCGGAGGCGTTGGCGGCGGTGACGCGCTGGACGTGCTTGTGGGCGTCCGCCTCATGTACGCCGGTGAGCTCGAAGGTGTGGACGACCTCGCCCTCCACGCCCTCGGGGCCCACGGGGAAGGCGCCGCGCAGCTTGGACACGGACTCCTTGGTGACGCCCGCCTTAGGGTACTCGTCCACCTTGAACTCCACCATTTCCTTCTTCTTCTTGATCATCACGGGGACGATCTCGTCCACGAACTTGCCGGCGGCCTGGGCGGCCTCGGTCTTCTGCTGGGAGCTGGCGGCGAACTCGTCCAGCTCCTCCCGGGTGATGCCCCAGATGTCGCAGATGTTCTCGGCGGTGGTGCCCATGTGGTAGTTGTTATAAGCGTCCCACAGGCCGTCGTTCACCATGGTGTCCACCATCTTGGTGTTGCCCATGCGGGCGCCCATGCGGGCGGAGGGGACGGAGTAGGGGGCCATGGTCATGTTCTCGGTGCCGCCGCAGACGATCACGTCGGCGTCCCCGGCCAGGATGGCCCGGGCGCCCTCGATGACGGACTTCATGCCGGAGCCGCACACCATGCCCACGGTGTAGGCGGGGACGGAGAAGGGCAGGCCGGCCTTCACGCCCACCTGGCGGGCGGGGTTCTGGCCCTGGCCGGCGGTGAGGATGCAGCCGAACATCAGTTCGTCAACCTGCTCGGGCTTCAGGCCGGCGCGCTCCAGCGCGGCCTTGACCACAACGGCGCCCAGGTCGGACGCGGGGGTGTTGGCCAGGGAGCCCTGGAAGGCGCCCACCGCCGTGCGGCAGCAGCTGACAACATATAAATCTTTCATGAACAATGACCTCCAATAACATAGATGTGAATTTGCGCGGAAATGAATAACCATAAAAATTATATACTTGATTGCCCAGAAAATCAACAGGGAAACCTCATTTTTTTGGGGAAGAATACAACGATTTTTGTATGGGGAGCGTAACGCGCCTTTTGTGCGGAAGGTTCCCAACGGCCACCGTTGCAGGGAAAGCGCCCCCTCTCCCGGGGAGAGGGGGCGCGGCGCAGTGAGTGAGCTTTGGCAGCCGCGCTGCTCACGATGCTCGGCGCTTCTGGTCTGTTACGCTGCGAAGCGGCCAGAGCACTCGGTCGCTTTCGCTGCGATTCGGATAAAATACAGATTTGCTCCGCAAATCTTGGTTTTTTATCCTCACTCCGCTCCAAGCTCCCTC
>CATABD010000209.1 GCA_949494735.1 uncultured Oscillospiraceae bacterium | reverse complement strand
GGCCTACTGGCCGGCGGTTTCCTTTGGTATCCGATTCTGTTCCTGAGTCTGGGCCCACAGCTGCATCCCGGTGACCAGCACGAAGGTGGCCACCGCAGGGGATACCAGGGCATGGCCCGCGATGGTGGAGATGCCGAAGCCCATCACCACGGCGTACAGCGCGGTGCAGTAGTCCAAACTGGCCATGCGTTGGGCGGGGCGGCGGAAAAACTGGACGACAGCCCAGCCCAAAAAGCCCAGGTAGGGCGCGTAGTACAGTGCAAAGCCCACAATACCGTGGCGCAGCAGCAGGGCCAGCGGGTCCATCTCCACCATGAAGTGGACCTCCCGGCCGTAGGCGGCCACGTTGGCATAGCCGATGCCCAGCAGCTTGGACGCAAGGCCCCCCTCGGTGTACACCTGCACGGAGGGACAGGAGCCCAGCAGGCGGCGGCTGAGGATCTGGTCGATCCGCTCCAGGGTCTCGTTGTTGTTGAGCAGCTCCTTGAGCCATGTGCCCTTGGCGGCGGCCTGGATCTCCTCGTCCCAGGTCAGCAGGGTCTGCTCCGGATCGTTATCCAGCAGCTTGAGATACACATAGTCCAGATATTCCTTCAGGGGGGAATTGAAGAAGAAAATCACGATCATCACCAACACCCCGGCCATGGCGGCGGTCTGGATGAGCCGCGCCCGGGTGCGCTCCCGGACCAGATAGACCGCCTGCCATACGAAAGCCGCCACGCTGTAGAGCGCGATGGCGCCGAAGATGATCTTGGTGCCCAGGAAGTTGGCGCTCACCGCCACGGCAAACAGGGTCCACACCGCCAGCGCGCCCTTCCACCAGGTCTTTTTGGTGACCTCGGAGAGCACCTGGGCACAGTAGCTCATGGTAAAGGGGGCGGTGATGGCCATGATGCAGCCCACCTCGTTGGCGGCGTAGAACCAGCCCCGGAACCCCATACCCGCGTTGCCGTAGGACACGAAGCTGGTGCCGGTGGCCACGGCGATGGGGATGACGCTGACATAAATGCCCCCCGCCAGGGCGATGGAGCGGGTGGTGACCACATAGCCGTACTGCTTGTACACAGACCAGAGGAAGAGGAACACGAAGGGGAAGAAGAAGGTCTTGATGACGTCCTTCATATTGCTCACGCACAGGGAAAAGCCGCCCAGGGTGAACATGTACCCCATAAACAACGCCAGATAGGCCAGCAACGCCCCGGTGTAGACCATCACCCGCTTTTTCCCCGGGAAATCGCTGACGAACACCGCATACAGGAAGGCCGCCACCATGGCCAGCGCGCGCACCACTATGCCCACTGTAATGGGGTGCTCGAATTCGGCCCCCAGGCCGGTAAGCGCGTCCAGCAGCGGCTGGCACAGGATATAAACGGCCAGGATTACCGGCAGCCGGGCCTTTGCACCCGTCTGAAGCTTTGTACGCAAGTTTTCCATATATACCTCCACGCGCCGGCGGCGCCCGTCTTCAAAACACAGCTTATTTAGTATAGTATAGCTTGGCGGATAATGCAATAAAAAATCGCTCAAAAGAATGTTAACATTTTGCAAAGACAGGAAAAAGCCCTCCGCGCCTGCGGCGCGGA
>CATABD010000208.1 GCA_949494735.1 uncultured Oscillospiraceae bacterium | reverse complement strand
TGCCGGAACTTCTCCGGGGTGAGGGACTGGGCCCCGTCGCACTTGGCGCAGGGGGGATCGTTGTGCACCTCCACCATGAGGCCGTCCGCGCCCACCGCCACGGCGGCCATGGCCAGCGGCTCCACCATCCAGTACATCCCTGCGGCGTGGGAGGGATCCACCACGATGGGCAGGTGGCTCATTTTGCGGACGGCCGGGATGGCGGACAGATCCAGGGTGTTGCGGGTGAAGGTCTCAAAGGTGCGCACCCCCCGTTCGCACAAAATCACGTTTTCATTGCCCGCGGCCATGATATACTCCGCCGACATGATCCACTCCTCGTAGGTGTTGCTGAGCCCCCGCTTGAGCAGCACAGGCTTGGACAGCCTGCCCACCTCCTTCAAAAGGTCGAAGTTCTGCATGTTCCGGGCGCCGATCTGCACCAGGTCCACCTTTTCCTCAAACAGCCCGCAGTACCGGGGGGCCATGATCTCGGACACGATGGGCAGGCCGGTGGCGGCCTTGGCCTCCAGCAGCAGCTCCAGCGCGTCGGTGCCCATGCCCTGGAAGGAGTAGGGGGAGGTGCGGGGCTTGAACGCGCCCCCCCGCAGCAGGGCGGCCCCCGCCTGCTTCACATCCCGGGCCACCTCCACGATCTGCCCCTCGCTCTCCACCGAGCAGGGGCCGGCGATGACGGTGAACCGGCCCGCGCCGCCGATGGGCACGCCGGACACGTCCGCCACCGTGTCCTCCGGGTGGAACTTGCGGTTCGCCTTCTTATAGGGCTCCTGTACCCGCATGACCCGCTCCACGTCGTCGTTCATGGACAGCTTGCCCATGTCGATATGGGCGGTGTCCCCGACGAGCCCCAGGATGGAACAGCCCACGCCGTTGGTGATCCCCACCTTGACGCCCTGATCCCGCTCCAGCTGGGTGACAAGGGCCTGGATTTTTTCCTGGCTGACGCCGGGTTTCATAACAATAACCATGGTTGGATCGCTCCTCGAAAAGTCAAATCAAAATATTATATCCTTTTATGCGGCAAAATGCAAGGGGCTGGCAGATGGCCGCCGCGCCCTTTTCCTTGACAGCGGGCGGGAAGGGGGCTAAAATGGGAAACAGAAACCGCAAGGAGGCCAAACCATGAGCCATACCGTTGAAATCCTGTCTGTGGGCACCGAGCTGCTGCTGGGTTCCATTGTCAATTCCGACGCCCAGGCCCTCAGCCGGGAGCTGTCGTCCCTGGGGCTGAACGTTCTGTACCACTCGGTGGTGGGGGACAACCCCGGGCGGCTGCGGGCCGCGGTGGAGCTGGCCAGGGGCCGGGCGGACGTGATAATTACCACCGGGGGGCTGGGCCCCACCTGCGACGATCTGACCAAGCAGACCCTGGCCGGGTGCTTTGGGAAAAAGCTGGTGTTCCATCCCGAGTGCGCCCAGGCGATCAGGGACTTTTTTGCCCGGATGGGCAAGGAGATGACGGACAACAACCTCCAGCAGGCATACCTCCCCGAGGGGTGCCGCGTGCTGGACAATGCCTGGGGCACCGCCCCCGGCTGCGCTTTCGAGGCGGGGGGGACCTATGTGGTGATGCTCCCCGGCCCGCCCAGCGAGTGCCTGCCCATGTTC
>CATABD010000207.1 GCA_949494735.1 uncultured Oscillospiraceae bacterium | reverse complement strand
ATGGAAAAGACAATCAATCAGATCAAGGCGGCGGCAGCGGCGGCGCTGGGGCTGCTCACGGGGCTGTGGGGCTGGTTCGGGTGGCTGGTGGTGGGGTGGATCGGGTGTATGGCGCTGGACTACCTCACCGGGTCCATGGCGGCGGCCAAGGCGGGGGACTGGTCCAGCGGCAAGGCCCGGGAGGGCATCTGGCACAAGTGCGGGATGATCGTGGCGGTGGTGGTGGCCGCCGGGGCGGACCTGCTGCTGTCCGTGGTGCTGGCCAACCTGCCGCTGGTGGAGCTGCCGGTGCAGTACTCCGGGCTGGTGTGCCCGGTGGTGCTGGTGTGGTACATCGTGACGGAGCTGGGGAGCATGGCGGAGAACGCGGCGGCCATGGGGGCGCCGGTGCCCAAGTGGCTCACCAGGCTGCTGGCCATGAGCAAGGGCGCGGTGGACGGCGCGGGGGACAAGCTGGGAGGCGGGGAACATGAGTAACGCGCGCCTCATCTGGGACAGGCTCACCGCCGCGGGGCTGACCCCGGCGGGGGCAGCGGGGCTGATGGGCAATCTCCAGGCGGAGAGCGGGCTGAATCCCCGGAACCTGCAAAACAGCTATGAGAAGAAGCTGGGCATGTCCGACGACGACTATACCGCTGCCGTGGACAGCGGGGCCTATGACGGCTTTGTCACCGACGGCGCGGGCTACGGGCTGGCCCAGTGGACGCACCCCAGCCGGAAAGCCGCCCTGCTGGCCTACGCCAAGGCCAGGGGGCGCTCCATCGGCGATCTGGACACGCAGGCAGGGTATCTCCTCCAGGAGCTCCAGGCACTGTTTAAAGGCTTGTGGGACAAGCTCAGAACCACCGCCAGCGTGCGGGAGGCGTCGGACTGCGTGCTGCTCCAGTTCGAGCGCCCCGCCAACCAGAGCGCCGAAAACTGCGCCCGCCGGGCCCAGCTGGGACAGGAGTTCTACGACAAATTTGCGGGAGGGAAGAATATGAACTATCTCATGACGTCGGCGGAACTGTGCGCCAAGGCGGTGGACATCGCCGAGCATTACAAGACGGCCTACATGCTGGGCCCCTGGGGCTGGCCCGCCACCGACAAGATGATTACCCGGGCCACCACCCAGGGCAGCCACGCCCAGACCAACCGGCAGTGGCTGGCCCAGGCCAACGCCATCAAGGGGAAGGGCTTCCTGTTCGACTGCGTGGGCCTCATCAAGGGCATTTTGTGGGGCTGGAGCGGCAACATAGGCCGCACCTACGGCGGGGCGGGGTACGCCTGCAACGGTGTGCCCGACTATGACGCAAAAAAGATGATCGACGCCTGCCGGGAGGTGTCCACCGACTTTTCGGATATCGTCCCGGGCGAGGCGGTGTGGATGGACGGGCACATCGGGGTGTACGTGGGCGGCGGGATGGTGGTGGAGGCCACGCCCAAGTGGAAGGGCGGGGTGCAGTATTCCACCTGCGCCAACGTATCGCAGAAGCTGGTTCCCGGCACGGCGGGGAGCCGGAAGTGGACAAAGCACGGCAAGCTGCCGTGGGTGGAGTACGCCGTAGCGGAGAAAAAGGAAGAGGAGGAGGAAACCGAAATGACCTACTACAAGACCATCAACGATGTGCCGACGTGGTATGCGGACGCGGTGCAAAAGGCAGTGGACAAGGGCGCGCTCAACGGCACCGGGAACGGTGAGCTGAACGTGTCCGAGGATCTGTGCAGGACGCTCACGGTGCTGGATAGGCTTGGGGTGCTGGGGTAAACGGGCAGGAGCACCGACGGCAAGCGGCCCCACGATCTGGTCACCCGCGAGGAGGCCGCGATTATGGCG
>CATABD010000206.1 GCA_949494735.1 uncultured Oscillospiraceae bacterium | reverse complement strand
CTGGGCACCTGCCCCTTCCTGGCGGTCACCACCCAGGCGTCCAACGCCATCGGCATGGGCGCGGCGGTCACCTTCGTGCTGCTGTGCTCCAACATCATGATCTCCCTGCTGCGCAAGGTGATCTCCGACAAGGTGCGCATACCCTGCTACATCGTGGTCATCGCCTCCTTCGTCACCCTGGTGCAGATGATCGTCAAGGCCTTCCTGCCCGCTTTGGACGTGGCTCTGGGCCTGTACCTGCCCCTGATCGTGGTGAACTGCATCATCCTGGGCCGGGCGGAGATGTTCGCCAACAAGAACACCGCCTTTGACTCCGCCCTGGACGCCATCGGCATGGGCGTGGGCTACACCTTGGCCATGCTGGCCATGGCCTCCATCCGGGAGATCTTCGGCGCGGGCACCTGGTTCGGCCTGCCCGTCCCCGTGCTGGCGGACAACAACATCTCCATCATGACCATGGCCCCCGGCGGCTTTGCCATCTTCGGCATTCTCATCGCCATCATCAACAAGGCCAGCAACGGCAAGGCCATCAAGAAAAAGGACTTCAGCTGTGAGGGCTGCCCCAGCGCCGCGGCGTGCAACGGGCAGAACTGCGCTGAGAAGAGGGAGGCTGCCGCGAAATGAAAGAACTCATTGCCATCGTCATGGCGGCCATCCTGGTGAACAACTACGTGCTGGCCCAATTTTTGGGCATCTGCCCCTTCCTGGGCGTGTCCAAGAAGCTGGACCAGGCCGCCGGGATGAGCGTGGCCGTCATCTTCGTGATGCTGCTGGCCACCGCCGTCACCTACCCCATCCAGTTCTTCGTGCTCAACCCCAACGGGTTGGGCTACCTCCAGACCATCGTGTTTATCCTGGTCATCGCCGCCCTGGTGCAGCTGGTGGAGATTATCCTCAAGAAGTACATACCCGCCCTCCACGCCTCGCTGGGCGTGTACCTGCCCCTCATCACCACCAACTGCGCGGTGCTGGGCGTGTGCATCAGCAACGTGGACAACTACCTCACCGCCACCGGCGGCTTCGGGGGCGGCTTCGTCCAGGCCATGTTCAACTCCCTGGGCTCCGGCCTGGGCTTCCTGCTGGCCATGGTGCTGTTCTCCGGCGTGCGCAGCCGGGTGGACAAGTGCAAGTGCCCCGAGTGCTTCAAGGGCATGCCCATCACCCTGATCTCCGCCGCCATCGTGTCCGTGTCCTTCATGGGCTTCGCGGGCATCGTGGAAAACCTGCTGGGTTAAGGAGGGGAAGCGTATGAATCCGATTGTCATTGCAGTGATCGTGGTGGCCGTCATCGGCCTGCTGTGCGCCGTGATGCTGACCATCGCCTCCAAGTTCATGGCCGTTGAGGTGGACGAGCGCATCCCCATGGTGCGCGAGTGCCTGCCCGGCGCCAACTGCGGCGCCTGCGGCTTCGCCGGGTGCGACGGCTATGCCGCCGCCCTGGTGGAGGACCCGGAGCTGGCCGTCAACCTGTGCGTCCCCGGCGGGGCCACCGCCGCCGCCAGCATCGGCAAGGTGCTGGGCCGGGAGGCGGGGGACGTTGCCAAGCAGGTGGCCGAGGTGCGCTGTTCCGGCACCTGTGAGGCCACCTCCGTGAAGATGGACTACAAGGGCCTGGAGAGCTGCGCCGCCGCCAAGCTGCTGTTCGGCGGCACGGGCAAGTGCGTCTATGGCTGCATCGGCCTGGGGGACTGCGCCCAGGTGTGCCCCGTGGGGGCCATCCACATCAACGGCGGGCTGGCCCGGGTGGACGCCAGCGTGTGCATCGGCTGCGGCCTGTGCGCCAAGACCTGCCCCAACCACGTCATCGCCATCCGTCCCGCCGACGCCCACATGGTGGTGGACTGCAACAGCCACCAGAAGGGCGCGGGCACCCGCCGGAGCTGCTCCGCGGGCTGCATCGGCTGG
>CATABD010000205.1 GCA_949494735.1 uncultured Oscillospiraceae bacterium | reverse complement strand
AACCCCGCCGGGCGGCTGTGCCCGGCGGGGTTTTTCTGGGCGCGGGGCATAAAGAACGGCCCAAGGGGTTGAAAACAGGGCGGAAGTGTGCTATATTATGGGATGAATTTTTTGCCCCAAGCGGGCTCATACCTCACAACGAAGGGAACGATTTCCATGTCAGGTCATTCCAAGTGGCATAACATTCAGAAAACCAAGGGCGCGGCGGACGCCAAGCGCTCCCAGGCGTTTACCAAAATCGCCCGGGAGATCATCGTGGCCGTCAAGACCGGCGGCTCCGGAGACCCCAACAACAATTCCCGCCTGGCCACCGTCATCGCCAAGGCCCGCGCGGCCAACATGCCCAACGACAACATCAAGCGTACCATTGAGAAGGCCGTGGGCTCGGGCAACGCCAACGACTACGAGGCCATCACCTACGAGGGGTACGGCCCGGGCGGCGTGGCCGTCATCGTGGAAACCCTCACCGACAACCGCAACCGCACCGCCTCCGACGTGCGCCACTACTTCGACAAGTTTGGCGGCAACCTGGGCGCGACCGGCTGTGTGTCCTGGTCCTTCGACCAGAAGGGCGTGCTGGTCATTGAGCGGGAGGACCTGGACGAAGAGGTGGCCATGATGGACGCCCTGGACTGCGGGGCGGCGGACTTTGAGGCCGATGAGGACTGCTTCACGGTGTACACCGACCCGGACGCCTTCGGCGCGGTGCTCTCCGCCATGGAGGGGAAGGGCTACGTGTTCGCCTCCGCCAAGGTGGAGATGGTGCCCCAGAACTATGTTACCCTCTCCGACGAGGGGGACATCAAGAACATGGAAAAGCTCATTGACAACATGGAGGACAACGACGACGTGCAGAACGTGTGGCACAACTGGGACAATTGAGGAGGGCGCCGCTATGAACCAGACGGTCACCGCCGTAAACGCCCCCGCCGCCGTGGGGCCCTACTGCCACGCCAAGCTGGCGGGCAATACCCTGTATACCTCCGGCCAGCTGGGCCTTGTCCCCGCCACCGGCGTGCTGCCCCAAGGCGTGGAGGCCCAGGCCGCCCAGGCCCTGGAAAACCTGGGGGCCGTACTCAGCGCCGCCGGGATGGGCTTCGGGGACGTGGTGAAGACCACGGTATTTTTGGCGGATATGGGGGATTTTGCCGCCATCAACGCCGTCTACGCCAAGTATTTCCCCGGCGAGGCGCCTGCCCGCTCCTGCGTCCAGGCCGCGGCCCTGCCCAAGGGCGCGCTGTTTGAGATCGAGGCCGTGGCGGTCAGATAAGGGCGCGATATTCGGGGATAGGCCCCCTCGAAAGGGGGGAGCATAAAAGAAAACAGGAGGAAATTTGCTATGTCCAAGTATGCCGGAACCCAGACGGAGAAAAATCTGGAGGCGGCCTTTGCGGGGGAGTCCCAGGCCAGGAACAAGTATACCTATTTCGCCTCCAAGGCCAAGAAGGAGGGCTTTGAGCAGATCGCGGCCCTCTTCCTGAAAACCGCGGACAACGAGAAAGAGCACGCCAAGATGTGGTTCAAGGAGCTGGCGGGCATCGGCAGCACAGCGGAGAACCTGGCGGCCGCGGCCGACGGAGAGAACTACGAGTGGACGGACATGTACGAGGGCTTTGCCAAGACCGCCGAGGAGGAAGGCTTCCCCGAGCTGGCCGCCAAGTTCCGCCTGGTGGCCGCCATTGAGAAGCACCATGAGGAGCGCTACCGCGCCCTGCTGAAGAACGTGGAGGCCCAGGAGGTTTTCAAGAAGAGCGAGGTCAAGGTGTGGGAGTGCCGGAACTGCGGGCACATTGTGGTGGGCACCAGCGCCCCCGAGATCTGCCCCACCTGCGCCCATCCCCAGTCTTACTTTGAGGTTCACGCGGAGAATTATTAAAAGACTACATAAAAAGCGGCGGGGAGCGCAGCTC
>CATABD010000204.1 GCA_949494735.1 uncultured Oscillospiraceae bacterium | reverse complement strand
TGACCGTGATGGACGATGTACTGACGGCCACAATGACAATGGCAAGGCCGATCAGGTAGAGCTGTGCAAGGTTGTCCAGCCCAGCAGACACCTGGATGCCGTTCTCCGTAGGCAGGGGCTTTTGGATAAGATTATCCGCGCCCACATCAACCGCAGCGGCGGCAGCTACAACATCGCTATCGTCCCCCGGTTCCGTCTGCATACTCTGCTCCAACAGGTGGTTGCCGATCTGCCCCGCTATGGCGTTGCTGGTGAAGTAGGACAGGCCAAAGGCGAGGACGGCAATCAGCAGCACTTCAATCAAATACTGCCCGATGATGGCCGACTTTCTGATGCCCACGGATAGGAACACGCCGATTTCGTGGATGCGGGTCTTTGTCCAAAGGGTCAATATCAGGGCCAGGATGATGGCGCTGACAACGATAATCACCACCAGCAAGGTCACGACCAATTCATTCAGCGTAGCCAGCGGAGCGGCGGCGTTCTCGTAGGTTTCATTGTCCACCTCCACGGTAAAGGCTTTCCAGTCAATTCCCGGCAGGGCCTTGACTTCGGCCACCACCCGCGCCATGTCCTGCGGGTCGTCTATGGTAACGTGGAGCGCGGAAAAGCCGTAGTTGATTTCTCCGCCGTCAAATTCTTTTGAGGACTGCAAATCCACAAATACACGGTTCTGGATTTTGTCGTAGGTGGTGACGGTTTCCCCAAACTGCTCCACCGCATGAGGGGTAAATAGTCCGATGATCTGCACCCTGATTTCCTGCCCGGCAAAGCCCTGTTCTTCCACGCTGTAACGATGGGCGGTGAGATAGTCCCCGATTTCCAACTCGTTTCTCTCCGCCAAGTCCTGGCTGATAATTGCCACATGGGTATCGTCGGTGGAGATATGCCGCCCTTCCGCCAGCGTCAGTGTGCCGGTGGTGAAAAGTTCATCGTCCTCCGTGTTGCAGACGCCCAGCGCCTTTGTGTAGCCCTGATACTTCGCATCGGTTGAGATCGTTCCGGGGAACAGGGAAAGCTCGTCAAATGGGAGAAGATTGTCCTGCCTTGCGCCGCAATACTTCACGCCGGAAACGTCCTTGATAGCCGCGATATTTTCCGGGGTAAATTGCACGGTGGAGTACATGAGAAAGCTGCTTGATGTCTTGCCGGTTTCCTCGTCCACTTCATCTTTGACGGGTTCTTTCACTACATAAGGGCTGTTGCTCCAATCCACGAAAACATCAAATTTACCGCCCAGGCTCTGCCGCAGGTCAAGCTGCGCGGCCTCCGACGCTTTCCAGATGGAGAGGCCCGTCAGGACAAGGGTTGCCATAATCAGCAGGATGGCGAACAAGAGAATGGTTTTCCCCCGTTTTCGCGTGACGTATAAAAACGCCCTTTTGAAAATGCTCATAGTCGATACCTCCATATCGTTGTGCTGTTCTTCTGAACGCACCCGTAGAATAGCACCCCAATGTGGAATGGGTATGAAACGTATATGGAATTATGGTAGAAATGAAAAACTCCCCAGTCAGGGAGTTTTTCGCATTTATAAATGAATTGTGAAACACATCCCAGTCGGGGACTTCATCGGCTTAAAAGAATAGGGGATGTTCATAGAGGTCAAAAGCGTGTCCACAATATAGAGGCCCAGGCCGTTGCCTCCGCTCTCCCGGCTCCGGGAGAAGTCTGGACGGTAAAACGGTTCAAACAGACGACGGATTTCATCATCAGGGATTGGCTTACACTCATTTTCGACCGCAATGCTGCGCCCCTCCATATAGACGGAAACACTTTTCCCGGCCTCCGTATACGCAACAGCATTTGCGAGGATATTAGACAGCGCCTTACTGAACGGGCCGACAGGCAGCGCGGCGGAAAACTGCTCCGGCAGGTCAAGAGAGAACGTAATTTGATGTGCTGCCGCAATCAGTTGGTAGGGTTCACATAGTTCCGCCAGCAGTTCAGACACATCAA
>CATABD010000203.1 GCA_949494735.1 uncultured Oscillospiraceae bacterium | reverse complement strand
GGCCCTGTGAAGCGGGCGGCGCCGGCAGCCCCTGTTTATGGGTTAATCTGAGAGCCGGGCGGATTTATATCCGCCCGGCTTTTTCTTTTTTTCCAAAAGGGGGGGCGGAATTGGGGCAAATTTTGACAACACAGAGAAAATGAAAAAAAGGAGAGAAATCCCTCCAAAGGTATGATACAATATCCCTGTTCGTATGTATGAAAACTGGGGTTCCCACGAAGCCACTGGGGCGAACCCGCGGGAAGGAACATGTACATGGGTATTGCGGACATTATTTCCCTGCTGGGCGGGCTGGCTTTCTTCCTGTTCGGCATGACCCTGCTGGGCGAGGGCCTTAAAAAAGTGGCCGGAAGCAAGCTGGAGACCATCCTGGGCAAGCTCACCTCCAACCCGGTCAAGGGGGTGCTGCTGGGCGCGCTGGTGACGGCGGTGATCCAGTCCTCCTCCGCCACCACCGTTATGGTGGTGGGCTTTGTCAACTCGGGCATCATGCAGCTCAGCAACGCCGTGGGCATCGTCATGGGGGCCAACATCGGCACCACCGCCACCGGCTGGGTGCTCACCCTGGCCGGCGTGGAGGGGGAGGGCGGCTTCTCCTCCGCCACGGTGTTCGCCTTCATCGCCTTTGTCGGCATCATTTTGTACTTTTTCTGCCGGAAGCAGGGGCAGAAAAACGTGGGGCTCATATTGCTGGCTTTCTCCGTGCTTATGAGCGGGATGCAGGCCATGAGCTCCGCCATGGACCCGCTGAAAACCAACGACGCTTTCCTCCACTTCATCTCCGCCGCCTCCAACCCGGCGGTGTCCCTGCTCATCGGCCTGCTGGTGACGGCGGTGATCCAGTCCTCCTCCGCCTCCATCGGCATTTTGCAGGCCCTGTCCATCACCGGGGCCATCACCTATGAGGTGGCCGTCCCCATGGTGCTGGGCATGTGTATCGGCGCGTGCGTGCCGGTACTGCTGTCCGCCATCGGGGCCAACGCCAACGGCAAGCGCACCGCCGTCATCTACTTATACTTCAACATTGTGGGCTCCGCGCTGTTCATGATCCCCTTCTATCTCGTCCACGCCTTTGTGGATATGCCCTTTATGGCCGAGCCCGCCTCCGCCTTCGGCATCGCCGTGTTCAACACCGTGTTCAAGGTGGCAGCCACCCTGGTGCAGCTGCCCGTCACCGGGCTGCTGGTGAAGCTGGCGGTGCTCACCGTCAAGGAGGAGGCCGCCGAGGACGAGGAGGAGTTCGAGGAAAACCTGCTGGACGAGCGCTTCCTGGCCTACCCGCCCCTGGCCCTGGAGCAGAGCGGCCACACGGTGGAGCGGATGACCGCCGCCGCCGTGAAAAACCTGAACCGCTCCATTGAGCTGTTTACCCGCTTCAGCCAGGAGAAGTATGACAAGATCATGAGCCGGGAAAACGCGGTGGACCGCTATGAGGACAAGCTGGGCAATTACCTGTTCCACCTGAACAGCCGTGGTCTGGACGAACGGGAGACCCTGGTCAGCTCCCACTACCTCCACTGCCTCACCGACCTGGAGCGCATTTCCGACCATGCGGTAAACCTGGCCGAGCTGGCCCGGGAGATGGACGCCAAGGGCATCGCCTTCTCCCCCGACGGCCTGGAGGACATGGCCCGGGCCTGCGGCGCGGTGCTGGAGATCGTCTCCCTGGCCCAGCGGGCACTGGAGCAGGAGGACACCGGCCTCGCCCGGCAGGTGGAGCCCCTGGAGGAGGTCATCAGCACCATGCTGGAGGGGATGAAGCTGCGCCACATCCGGCGGCTGCAAAACGGCATGTGCACCCTGGAGATGGGCTTTATCCTCAACGACTGCATCAACAACTTTGAGCGTGTGGCCGGCCACTGCTCCAATGTGGCCCTGGCCGTGCTGGAGCTGCGGTACGCCGACCTCCAGTTCCACGACTACGCCCGGGACGTGCGCCAGGGCGACCAGCCGGAGTTCCGCCGGTGGCTGGCTTTCTATAAGGAGAAATACCTGGGCCCCGCCCCGGTCTGAACACAAAAAAGCGCCCCGCCCAAGTGGGCGGGCC
>CATABD010000202.1 GCA_949494735.1 uncultured Oscillospiraceae bacterium | reverse complement strand
TCTATGATCTGGCCATGGGCAACGTGCCCTTTGGTCAGTACCACGTCAACGACCCCGCCTATAACAAGCTGGGTTTCAACATCCACAACTATTTCTTTGCCAAGGCGCTGGATCAGGTGCGTCCCGGCGGCGTTGTGGCCTTTGTCACCAGCCGCTACACCATGGATTCCAAGGATTCTACCGTGCGGAAGTATCTGGCGGAGCGGGCTGATCTGCTGGGCGCTATCCGTCTGCCCAACAACGCTTTCAAGGCCAACGCCGGGACCGAAGTGGTGTCCGATATTATTTTCCTGCAAAAGCGGGACCGCCCCGCCATTGAGCAGCCAGGATGGGTGCAGGTGGGAGAAAATGAAGATGGCTTCAAGATCAACAGCTATTTTCTGGAACACCCGGATATGGTGCTGGGCACGGCCACCTCGGAGAATACGCAGTACGGCAGGCAGGATTACACCGTTGCGCCCATTGCCGGGGCGGACCTCTCCCAGCAGCTTGCCGTGGCCATTCAGAACCTTACCCCGCCCGACCGGGAGCTGCTGGAAATTGAGCCGGAACAGGAGGACGGCAAAGAGATCGAATCCATTCCCGCCGACCCCTCTGTACGCAATTTCAGCTATGCTCTATTCGATGGCAAGCTGTATTTCCGCGAAAATTCCCGCATGAAGCCCGTGGACCTGGGCAAGACCCCCACGGAGCGGGCCATGGGCATGATCGCCATTCGGGACTGCGCCAGGAAGCTCATTGATTTGCAGTTGGAAAACGCCGGGGACGATGTAATTAAGGCGGAGCAGGCCAAGCTCAACCGGCTCTATGACGCTTTCACGAAAAAACATGGTCTGTTGAACAGCCTGGGCAACAGGAGGGCCTTTGAACAGGATTCCTCCTACCCCCTGCTGTGTTCTCTGGAAGTGGTGGACGATGAAGGAAATTTGGAGCGCAAGGCGGATATGTTCACCAAGCGCACCATCCAGAACCGTCAGGCCGTCACCAGCGTGGACACGGCGGTGGAGGCCCTGGCGGTATCCATTGGCGAGAAGGCCCGCGTGGACCTGGAGTATATGGCCGGTCTGATGGGCGGACCTGAGAAAATTCCGCAGATCGTGGAGGATTTGAAGGGCATTATCTTCAAGGACCCCGCCACCGGCCCCTTTGATTTTGCCGGGGGCGGCGAAAACTGGTCGAAGGGCTGGCAGGCGGCGGACGAATACCTCTCCGGCAACGTCCGGGTGAAGCTGGCCCAGGCCCGCGCCGCCGCAGAAGATAACCCGCAGTTTGCTATCAATGTGGAGAAGCTGGAACAGGTACAGCCCAAAGACCTGACCGCCACGGAGATCAGCGTCCGGGTGGGCGCGTCCTGGATTGACCCGGAGATTTACCAGCAGTTCATGTTTGAGCTGCTGGGAACATCGGAACGTCTGCGGGAGAAGAAGATTCAGCTCCGTTATTCCGATTCCTCCGGCGAGTGGCGGGTCCAAGGAAAGAACGAGGACAGCCGGGATAACGTCCGTGTCCACACTACCTACGGCACCAAGCGCGTCAACGCCTATGAGCTTTTTGAGGCCGCGCTGAACCAGCGGGACGTGCGGGTATTCGATAAAAAATGGATAGGCGGCGAGGAAACCCGCGTTCTCAACGAGGAAGAAACCACGTTTGCCCAGCAGAAGCAGGAGGCGATCTGCGAGGCGTTCAAGGAGTGGATTTTCAAGGACCCGGAGCGCCGGGAGGCGCTGTGCCGGAAGTACAATTCGATCTTCAACGCGACCCGGCCCCGTGAGTACGACGGCTCCCATATCCGCTTTGCGGGCATGAACCCGGAAATCTCCCTGCGGCCCCACCAGCAAAACGCCGTGGCCCATATCCTCTATGGCAAGAATACGCTGCTGGCTCACTGTGTCGGCGCGGGCAAGACCTTTGAAATGGTTGCCGCCGCCATGGAGAGCAAACGCCTGGGCCTGTGCCAGAAATCCCTATTCGTTGTCCCTAACCACCTGACGGAGCAGTGGGGCGGCGATTTTTTGCGCCTGTATCCCGGCGCGAAGGTGCTGGTGGCCA
>CATABD010000201.1 GCA_949494735.1 uncultured Oscillospiraceae bacterium | reverse complement strand
CCCCAGTGGGCGGGCTCCTCCTGGTACTTCCTGCGGTATATGGACCCCCACAACGGCAATGCCCTGGCCTCCAAGGAGGCGCTGGACTACTGGTCCCCTGTAGACTGGTATAACGGCGGCATGGAGCACACCACCCTCCACCTGCTCTACTCCCGGTTCTGGCACAAATTCCTGTACGACATCGGCGTGGCGCCCACCAAGGAGCCCTACCAGAAGCGCACCAGCCACGGCATGATCCTGGGCGAGGGTGGGGAGAAAATGTCCAAGTCCCGGGGGAATGTGGTCAATCCGGACGATATTGTGAAGGCCTACGGCGCGGACACCCTGCGCCTGTACGTCATGTTCATCGGCGACTTTGAACAGGCCGCAGTGTGGTCGGACCAGGCGGTCAAGGGCTGCAAGCGCTTTTTGGACAAGGTGTGGAACCTGGCGGAGAGCTGCTCGGACAGCCTGGATTACACCCCCGCCAACGAGGCCGCCGTCCACAAGACCATCAAAAAGGTGGCCGATGATATCGAGGCCATGAAGTTCAACACCGCCATCGCCGCCATGATGACCCTGGTGGGCGAGTTCCAGAAGAACAGCTGCTCCAGAGGCGATATGAAAACCCTGGTAACCCTCCTCTCCCCCTTCGCCCCCCATGTGGCGGAGGAGCTGTGGGAGCTGCTGGGCGGCGAGGGCTTTGTGTGCCGGCAGCCCTGGCCCACCTACGACGAGAGCAAGACGGTGGCCGACACGGTGCAGATGGCGGTGCAGGTGAACGGCAAGGTGCGCGCCAACATCATCGTCCCGGCGGACGCGGACAACGAGGCCGTCACCGCCGCCGCCCAGGCCGACCCCAAGGTGCGCAAGTTCACCGACGGCATGGCCCTGGTCAAAACCATTGTTGTGCCGGGGCGGCTGGTGAACCTGATCGTAAAACCCCAATAAGCGGCGTTTCGGGACTGCACCACCTCTGCCTGAAGGCGGCGGGCCGGCGGCATGCTGGATTTGGAAAACTGCCTGCTGGAGATTTTACCGACGCGGACAAACCGCTTTCCCCCGGCATCCACCGGCGCGTGGCCTTCCGCACAGAAGACGTGGAAGGCGCGTCGGAGCTGGCGCGCGGCGCGGGCTGCGAAATTACGGCGGAGCCCGCCGATAAGGTGCTGGGACCGGACTACCCCGTCCGCATCGCGTTCTGCTGGCCCCCCTGGGGAGTCCGCCGAATTTTTTCGGGAACATTGAGCTGACAGCGGGTGGGGGCATGGTTTGCAAAATCCCCTATATTTTGCGGTTGACAAAAGGCATATCTTCACATATAATAGACCTGTTAAAGCCATACCGCAGTGGCCCTTAAAGCATCCTGGAGATAGCCGGATGCCTCGGAGGGAGGGAAATATAGATGTCCGAAGTTCATGTCCGCGAGGGCGAGTCTCTGGAGAACGCGCTGAAGCGCTTCAAGCGCAGCTGTGCCAAGTCCGGCGTGCTGGCCGAGGTGCGCAAGCGCGAGTTCTACGACAGCCCCAGCGTCAAGCGCCGCAAGAAGAGCGAGGCGGCCCGCAAGAACCGCAGCAAGAAGTTTTATTGATGGACGAAAGCAGCGTCCCGGTCTCCCGGGGCGCTGCTTTTTTACGTCCCGCCGCCTTTGTCTCAAAATACCCATTGTAATTTCCTTTAAAATCGTGTACACTAAAGCCATCCATTACCAGGAGGGACAGCTCATGAAAATTGCCAGCTTTATTCTCAAGACCACGGCGGTGGCCCTGGCGGCGGCCTCGGTGGCCTGCGCGGTAGTGGCCCACCTGTGTGCGTCCCTTCGGGACGCCGACTGACCAGAGGAGGTATGAACATGAAAAAGACCTTGGGCTTTATTTTGAAGATTGTGGCCACTGCCATGGCGGTGGCGGCGGTGGTGTGCGCTGTGGCCGCCTTCTGGGATCAGATCATGGATCTGATCGACACCGTGATGGACAAGGTGGAGGAAAAGCGGGCGGACCGCTGCTTCCAGCCCGCCGAGTTTGACGACTTCGACGACGGCGCGCTGTAACCACACCATCAGAAAGACCGCCCGGCGGCT
>CATABD010000200.1 GCA_949494735.1 uncultured Oscillospiraceae bacterium | reverse complement strand
CCCGGATGCGGTCCCGGTTCTGGATGAGGTAGGTGAAGTCGGGGATGACCACGTCTATGCCGTACATGTCGTTGTCCGGGAAGCCCATGCCCACGTCCACCACAATGATGTCGTTTCCGTACTCGTAGACGGTGAGGTTCTTGCCGATCTCGTTGAGGCCGCCAAGAGAGATAATTTTCAGTTTTTCTGCCATAATAACTCCTTTTCTGTAAAAAATAATGAACAAATTAAAAGCGCCGCGCGCGGCGCAGAAAGCCGGAAGAGGGGGTTCGACTCAAGCCTTCGCGAGGAACCGTGGCAGATAGTATATCATACCAGCGGAGAAAAGTACAGCCTTTTTTGTCGAAATGTGGGGAGAAGATGGAAAGTAATATGAACTGATAGCAAGGTTAAACCACACTGACAATCAGTTTTATCCGCTATCATGGGATCCATCAATATCCCGGAGACGCAGGAAGACGAGTAAAATTTTGTGCCATAAAAATAACTAGAAACGGACTAAGAATCAGTTAAATGAGATATGGTAGGTCTACCACAGAGGAGGTAGACCTATGAACGAAAAAGCGTACCTCAGTATCCGAATGAACCGCCAGCTCCACGATAAATTCCAGTCTGTGGCCGCCTATGAGGGCCGCTCCATGAGCGGGCAGATCCTCTATCTGGTCAGCCAATGCGTCAGGGAATTTGAAAAGGAGCACGGACCCATTGACCTGCTGGACCAGGGGCAGTGAGGGCGCGGCAACTTTTGCTGGGCCTCATCTACCCACCCAAATGCCCCTTCTGCGGGAGGATTTTGGAGCGGGGCGAGGAGGGCTGGTGCGCCTCCTGCCAGGAGGAGCTGCCCTGGACTGGGCCGGACGACGGCAAGGCGGTGGACGGCTGCGACGCCTGCCTGTCGCCTCTCTGGTACGGGGACGCTGTGCGGGAGGCCGTGCACCGCTATAAATTTGAGGGCGGACGGATTCACGCCAAGCTGTTCGGCCGGCTGATGGCCCAGTGCCTCCAGGACCGCTGGACGGGGCGGGCGGACCTGATTGCCTGGGTTCCCCTCCGGCCGGAGCGACGGAAAAAGCGGGGCTACGACCAGGCGGAGCTGCTGGCCCGCCGGGTGGGGGAGCTGACGGGTATTCCGGTGGGGCGCGCCCTGGAAAAGACCCGCGCCACCGCCACCCAGTCCCAGACCGGGGAGGACGAGGCCCGGAAATCCAATGTCCGGGGCGCTTACCGGGCCCTGTCCGGGCTGGATTTGACGGGGAAGCGGGTGGTGCTCATCGACGATGTGGCCACCAGCGGCGCGACGCTGGCCGAGTGCGCGTCCGCCCTGCGTCAAGCGGGCGCGGAGTCGGTGGTGGGCCTCACCCTTGCGCGGGCGCGGTAAATAAAGTTCCCCGTCCCGACGGGGTATAATGTCTGGAATATTTGCCCAAACTTGGCATAGAGTTCTATAGGCAGATGATATCGCGCCTGTGAAAGGAAGGTGAAGCCCATGGCAGAAGCAGTCCGGTCCAGCCGCAAACGGGCGGCGGAGCGGGAGGCGGAGCGCCGCCAGCTCATGGAGGGCATGAAGCAAACCCGGGACCAGCTCAATTACGCCTATGCCCAGTTCAACATTTATAGCGACCCCGATCTGGTAGACGCGTGTGTCTATGAGATCAACGCCCTGCAAAGCCGGTATTCCTATTACGTGCGCCAGGTGAAGGCGCTGGAGGCCGCCCGGGAGGGGACGGCTTGAGCGGCTGGGTCTGGTGGGCGGCGGCGGGAGCGGCGGTGCTGGCGCTGGCGCTTTGCCGCCGTCCCCTGGCGGCCCTGGGGCGTTTTGGGGTCCGTGCGGGGCTTGGGCTGGTGGGTCTGTGGCTGTTCCGGGGCGTGGGGACGCTGCTGGGGGTGCAGCTGGGGGTAAACCTGCTCAACGGCCTGGTGCTGGGCGCCCTGGGCCTGCCCGGCTTCGCTTTATTGCTCATGGCCCAATGGGTTGGGAGATGAGGGCGGTTCTGGATGCGCCGCCCCAACGCATAATGCCGCCGGAAAAACCGCATAGCAAGGGCCCGCGCCTGCAGGCGCG
>CATABD010000199.1 GCA_949494735.1 uncultured Oscillospiraceae bacterium | reverse complement strand
CCGCTTCTCCGCGCTTTCTGCTGTTCACGCTGCGAAGCGGTCAGGACGTTCGGCCGCTTTCGCTCCGGCTCGGGCAAAACCCGCCTCCGCTGGGCGGCGGCTGGGCTTTTGCCCTCGCTCCGCTCCAAGCGTCCTCGCTGACCGCTTCTCCGCGCTTCTTAGTGGCAGCCGCAGTTGGTGCCGTGGTCGCCCAGCTTGAAGGACGCGCACTCGGTCTCGCCGCACTTGCACACGCTGTTCTGGCAGTGGCCCACCTGGATTTCGTTGAGGGTGCAGTGCTGGTCCTTGTGGTAGGTGCAGCTGTTGACCGTGCACTTGATGCTGGGATTGGTCTGGTTCATCATGGTCGTTACCTCCTTGTATCCTACAGTCATTTCGAATACAAGGGGAAGTATGCCCCGGAAGAGGACGGGCTATTCAGCCTTTTCCGAGCCGGGATCGGGGGCGGGCTGGGCCTGCCCGCCGCCCTCCTGGGCCTGGGCGGTGGGCTTGCGCTGGAAGCGGGGGATGAAGCGGCGGGCAAAGCCGCCCTTTCCCCGGCCCTTCACGTAGAAGTAGCCGATGACAGAGAATACCACCGCGCCAATGAAGTTGACGAACAGGTCCTTCATGGTGTCGATAATGCCCACGTCCAGGTAACCGCCCAGGCCCAGGGGCATTTGGGTGCCGTCGTCCAGGACAAGGATCACGTCCTGGATGCCCTTGATGATGACTGCGGTGGTGCCGTGGTTGGGGTCCAGATTGACGGTGGAGATGGTGTTGATGACGGTGTCCTTCTGCATATCAAAGAGGACGAACTGGTCCATGGCAAACTCGAAGAATTCCCACAGCACACCGATGGTCATGGAAAAGCAGAAGGCGGTGACCGCCATAAAGAAGGGGGAGAGGTGGAGGGACACCTTTTCCTCCCGGTTGAGTATGTCCACCAGGGCGAAGCCGATGGCGGCGCAGAGGAAGCCGTTCATGGTATGGAGCATGGTATCCCAGCCGGGATAGCTGGTGTAGTAGGACTGGATCTCGCCCAGAATTTCGGCGGCATAGATAAACAGGAGGATGATGACCTCCAGGGTGTCGGGCAGGTCGATATGCAGCCGCCGCTCAAAAGCGGAGGGCAGCATGAACAGCACCAGGGTGAGCACGCAAAGCAGCACGTTTTCATAGTTCTGATTAAAAAACTGGGCTACCAGCATGAGAACCACCGACAGGCGGAGGATAAAATAAACGGTATAGACCAGCTTTTTGTTTTCGATGTGCCGCCATTCCTGGCCTTTCAGCCCTCTCTTTTTGCGCTTTGGCATTTTGCGCTCCTTTCCTGTACAGCCCATTCATTTTGTCAATCAGATGATGTCAGGCCGGGCCCTCCGGCGCATAGTATGTACCTGG
Source organism: uncultured Oscillospiraceae bacterium (assembly GCA_949494735.1). GTDB lineage: Bacteria > Bacillota > Clostridia > Oscillospirales > Oscillospiraceae > Enterenecus. The sequence continues at coordinate 711 of CATABD010000199.1, read as the reverse complement.
AGGTGAACAATATGGATTTGCGAAACAACCAGATCACCCTGGGCGAGCTGTGGGACGACCCCAGAAGCCGGGCGGTGTTCCAAAGGCGCATCCCCATGCTGGCCAAGCACCCGGTTCAGGGGGCGGCCAGGACGGTAACGCTGGAGCAGCTGCGGGACTTTATCACCGGCTGGGTGCCGGGGATGATGGTCAATGGGGTGATGTCCGACCTGAAGAAGCTGTGAGCTGAGGTACATCATCTGTTCAAACAAGCATACCAGAAAATGGGCCCGCTGTCAATCGACAGCGGGCCCGCTTTGTTCAAGCCCACGTTTCCCGTGCTGCTCTCGATGGCCCGGGCGCTCAGTGTCCCTCCGCGATCTTCCGCCCGGTGGGGGTGGCGGCCAGGCCGCCCTCGCCGGTCTCCCGCAGGGAGGGGGGCATGGCCCGGCCCACCGCGGCCATGGCGTCGATCACCTCGTCGCAGGGGATGCCGCCCTCCAGCCCCGCCAGGGCCATGTCGGCGCAGGACATGGCGTTGACGGCGCCCATCACGTTGCGCTTCACGCAGGGGACCTCCACCAGCCCGGCCACCGGGTCGCACACCAGCCCCAGCACGTTTTGCAGGGCCATGGCGCAGGCGGCGGCCATCTGTCCGCCGGTGCCCCCCCGGGCATGGACCAGCGCGGCGGCCGCCATGCCGGAGGCGGAGCCCACCTCCGCCTGACAGCC
>CATABD010000198.1 GCA_949494735.1 uncultured Oscillospiraceae bacterium | reverse complement strand
GGGCCTTTTGCGCCCAGGGGGCGGGGAAATTCCCGGCCCCTGGGCGCAAAATATCCCCCGCCGCCCCCTTGTGCCGGGGCGGTTTTCCTGGTATAATATGCTGTTCTTTTATAGCCCCGCCCCCGCGGGCGGGGAATTCGCTGGTATCAGGAGAGGGCCGGATGGACAATATTATTTTAATCGGCATGCCCGGCTCGGGCAAAAGCACCGTGGGCGTGGTGCTGGCAAAGGCCCTGGGGATGAAGTTCCTGGACGTGGACCTGCTCATACAGGGGCGGGAGGGGGCGCTGCTCCAGGAGCTCATCGACGCCCGGGGGGTGGAGCGGTTCCTGGACCTGGAGCGGGACGCCGTCTGCTCCCTGGACTGCCGGGGGACGGTGGTGGCCCCCGGGGGGAGCTGCGTGTGCCGGGAGGAGTCCATCGCCCACATGCGGGGGCTGGGCACGGTGGTCTACCTCCAGCTGCCCCTGGAGGATGCGGCGGGGCGCATCCACAACATGGCCTCCCGTGGCATCGCCCTCTCCCCCGGCCAGACGCTGGCCGACGTGTACCGGTACCGGGCGCCGCTGTATGAGAAATGCGCCCACATCACCGTCCCCATCAGGGGCCAGAGCCTGGCCGGGACCGTGGAAGCTGTAAAACAATCTCTGGCCGCTTACCGAAGTGCGCAGTCGTCGTGAGCCGCGCAAAGTACGATATGACTTAGAATAGGACGAGTAACCATGAATTTCCGTGACCTGGGGCTCACCGCCCCCATTTTGAAGGCCCTCACCCAGGAGGGCTACACCGACCCCACCCCCATCCAGCGCAAGGCCATCCCCCCCGCCCTGGCGGGGCGGGACGTGCTGGGCTGCGCCCAGACGGGCACCGGCAAAACCTGCGCCTTCGCCGCCCCCATCCTCCAGCGGCTGGGCGGGCGCGTCCCCAGGCCCCGGGTGATCCGGGCGCTGATCCTCACCCCCACCCGGGAGCTTGCCATCCAGATCCAGGACAGCTTTGTGGCCTATGGCCGGAACCTGCCCCTGCGCTCGGCCGTCATCTTCGGCGGCGTGGGCCAACAGCCCCAGGTGGACGCCATCCGGCGGGGCCTGGACATCCTGGTGGCCACGCCGGGGCGGCTCCTGGACCTCCACGGCCAGGGGCTGCTGGACCTGTCCCATATTGAGATTTTCGTGCTGGACGAGGCCGACCGCATGCTGGATATGGGATTTATCCACGACGTGAAGCGCGTCCTGAAGCTGCTGCCGGAGAAAAAGCAGACCCTGTTCTTCTCCGCCACCATGCCTCCCGAGGTGATGGGGCTGGTGGACGGCCTGCTCCACGACTATGCCCGGGTGGCCGTCGATCCCGTGTCCTCCCCGGTGGAGGTCATCAAGCAGTCCCTCTACTACGTGGACAAATCCAACAAGACCAGGCTGCTGGCCCACCTGATGGAGGAGCGGCATATCCCCTCCGCCCTGGTGTTCTCCCGCACCAAGCACGGGGCCAACCGCATCGCCCAGGATCTCATCAAGCGGGGCATCTCCGCCGCCGCCATCCACGGCAACAAGAGCCAGACCGCCCGGGTGCAGGCCCTCAGCGACTTCAAGGCGGGCCGGGTACGGGTGCTGGCGGCCACCGACATCGCCGCCCGGGGCATCGACATCAGCGAGCTGCCCTTCGTATTCAACTACAACCTGCCCGACGTGCCCGAGACCTACGTCCACCGCATCGGCCGCACCGGCCGGGCCGGGCGCGGGGGGGAGGCGGTCTCCTTCTGCCAGTTCGACGAGAAGGACGAGCTGCGCGCCATTGAAAAGCTGCTGGGCAGGCCCATCCCGGTGGTGGAAAACCACCCCTTCCCCATGGAGAACTTCGACCCGCCCCAGAAGGACAAGCACGGGCGGCCCGTCAACTCCGAGGACGCGGAGGCCCGGGCCGCGGCGAAGGAAAAGCGCCGTTTGAAAGACGCCGAGAACAAAGCCAGGGCGGAAGAGCGCAAAAAAGAAACCGCACAGGCGGTTTTGGCCCCCGTCCCTGTTACGGACGGGGCGGACGCCCCCAAAAAGAAAAAGCGCCGCCGCAAAAAATCCGGCGGCCAGGAGACCCAGGCCGGGCCCACCGCCGCCCCCGCCATGGCCCCGGCGGAGGAAACGCCCCCCGTCCTCCGGGATCAGCGCCCGGCCGGGGCCCCCAAAGGGCCAGCCTCCCCGGGCCAGGTGAATTTGCCCGGCGGCATGACGGCGGATTCCCGCCGCGCCCGCCCCCCGGGGGGCCGGGGG
>CATABD010000197.1 GCA_949494735.1 uncultured Oscillospiraceae bacterium | reverse complement strand
GCCAGACCGAAGCGCAGAAGTCCAGCGACCTCTATATGAAGTGCCGCTATCTGGATGAGCTGACCGGGGGCCGGGGCGTTATTTTCGCCACAGGCACTCCCATCTCCAACACGATGGTGGAGATGTATACCATGCAGAAGTATTTGCAGTATGGCACCCTGGAAAAGCACGGTCTGCTCAATTTTGACGCCTGGGCGTCCACCTTTGGGGAAACCGTCACCGCCATAGAACTGGCCCCGGAGGGCACCGGCTACCGGGCCAAGACCCGCTTCTCCCGGTTTTACAACCTCCCGGAACTCATGTCCATGTTCAAGGAAGTGGCGGACATCCAGACGGCGGATATGCTTAACCTCCCCGTACCCAAGGCCAACTACCACAACATCGTGCTGAAACCCTCGGAACAGCAGAAAGAAATGGTGGCGGCGCTGGGGACGCGGGCCGAACGTGTCCGCAATAAGATGGTAGACAGCACCGAGGACAATATGCTGCTCATTACCAACGATGGGCGCAAGCTGGCCCTTGACCAGCGGCTGCTTAACCCCATGCTCCCCGACAGCGACACCGGCAAAGTGAGCGCCTGCGCTGAGAATGTCTTTGAGATATGGCAGAACACGGCGGATCAGCGGTCTGCACAAATGGTGTTCTGCGACCTGTCTACCCCCAAGGGAAGCGGCGATTTTAACGTCTATGACGACCTGCGGGATAAGCTGATTGCCAGGGGCATACCAGCCGAAGAAATAGCCTATATCCACACCGCCAACACGGAGGTACAGAAGAAAGAGCTGTTCGGCAAGGTGCGCTCCGGGCAGGTGCGGGTGCTGCTCGGCTCCACGCAGAAAATGGGGGCAGGCACCAACGTACAGCACAAATTGATCGCGCTTCACCATTTGGATTGTCCGTGGCGACCCTCTGATTTACAACAGCGGGAGGGACGCATCATCCGCCAGCGCAATGAGAACGAAGAGGTGGACATTTACACCTATGTCACCGAGAACACCTTTGACAGCTACCTCTATCAGTTGGTGGAGGGCAAGCAGAAGTTTATCGGGCAGATCATGACCAGCAAATCCCCGGTGCGCTCGGCGGAGGACATCGACGAAACCGCCCTGTCCTACGCTGAAATCAAAGCACTTTGCACCGGCAATCCCCATATCAAAGAGAAGATGGATTTGGACATCGACGTACAGCGGTTGAAGCTGTTGAAAGCCAATCATTTGAGCCAGCGGTATGCCCTGGAGGATCAAATCATCAAGTATCTGCCGCAAAAAATCGTGTCCCTGGAACAGCGCATTGAGGGCTACACCGCCGACATAAACCGGCTGAAAGAGAACACCCATCCCAACGAGGACGGCTTTTCCCCCATGGAGGTGGAGGGCACCGTCTACACTGACAAAAAAGCGGCAGGCAGCGCCATCCTCGCCGCCTGCAAAGCTATGACCAGCCCCGATCCTATCCCCCTGGGCCAGTACCGGGGCTTCGCTATGGAACTGTCCTTTGAGAGTTTCACCAAGGAGTTCCGAATCACCCTGAAAGGGACGCTCACCCATACCACCGGCCTGGGCACAGACATTTTCGGCAACATCCTCCGTCTGGACAATGTGCTGGGAGGTATGGAGGAACGGCTGATAGCCTGCCGGGAACAGCTTGAGAATGTCAACGTCCAACTGGCTAACGCCAAGCAGGAGGTGGAAAAGCCCTTCCCCCAGGAGGACGAGCTGAAAACGAAATCCGCACGGCTGGATGAATTGAATATCCTGCTGAACATGGATAAGCGGGAGAGCGAGATCGTGGAGGGGGAACCGAGCGAGGAAGCCCCTGACCGGGACGGTGCTGCCCGGGAACGGTGAACCCAATCGCACATTTGCCGCGCCGGTATCTGCGCTGTATAATAGGCGCAGAATATAGGCGGAGGTGAAGATGGTGCCAGATGAGTTCAAATTTGAAACCTTTGTAGAGGCCCAGGGGACGGCGATGCAGGAGTATTTGAGCAGCGTTGTAGCAAAACTGTCCAAGACGGACAAAGCGCACCGGGCCATTCAGGACAAGATCGAAAGCATTTACCGGCAGTACCCCCATGTGATGGGGATGTTCGACACAGAGAAAGCGGTAGCGTTGACCGAACAGGAGTGCGCAGCGGCCATTGAGGTGGTGGGCCTGCAAAACCAGCTTGTGGAGCTGGAAATGCAGTCGGTCTACTTCCGGGGCTGCTACGACAGCGTGGGCTATCTCAAAAAAGCGGGCATCCTGTGACGAAGGGCGGCGCTGGCAGTCAGCCAGC
>CATABD010000196.1 GCA_949494735.1 uncultured Oscillospiraceae bacterium | reverse complement strand
CATCTTTCCAGTGGTCGTCCATAAGGAAGTATTCATCGGGCAGGTATCCCATACCATTCAGCCGGTGCTTCAGTTCCTCGAATACCTCCTGCGCCACAGGCTGGCCGGCGTACTCCAGCTTGCGCGGGTCCGCTTCGGAGGGCTTCCACCGCTCCAGTTCAATAATGTTCATTTTTGATCTTCTCCTTTCTCAGCCGCCGTCGTGGCAGTTGCAGGGCAGGTCGTCCTCCGGGAACATCCAGCACATGGCGGTCTGGTTCAGGTCAGCCTCCACGAAATCCCGCCATGCCCAATCCCGCCCCAGGCCCTTGACCGTGATGAGGTTGGGCCGGGCGCCGTCCTCGATGGCGATAGCCCGGTCATACAGATCCCGGTGCTGGTGGTAAAGGGTGCGAATCTCCCGCTTCTTCATGGAGGGACAGAAAAAGCAGGAGGACTTGCCGGGCAGCGGCAGACCCTCCCGCAATATGGCGGCGACGCAGTCCTCCCGCGTCCAGCCCCAGTCCATCAGAGCGTAGACCTTGGTGTATTTGGAATCGGCCTCGTCGTGTTCACGGGCTTTTTCTTTTCTCTGCATTTCGCCCACGTCATATCCGATGTACTTGAACACCTTTTCTCCCCTGGCCCAGACCTCCCGGCAGGGCGGATAATTGTTGCAGAATTTGTCCTGGGGCTGAATTTTGTGCTTAAGGGAACACTTCTTGTAGCCGTAGGCGATGGCGGGCAGCGTCCCGGAGCGGAGGCACTCCTGCTCCAGCGTCAGGCGATTCCCGTTCCTGTCAGTATAACAGACCGTCTGGATCTCCGGCATCCCGTGACGCGCAAGCCAGTCGTTCATGATAGGGATATATGCGTAGGTGTAGGGCTGCTCCGCCCCAGGATCGGCAAAGAGGATGAGGTCAACGGGGATGCCCTTGTGGTACATCCCAATCAACATGGATGTCGAGTTGACTCCGGCGCCATAAGCTACCACATTCAATGAAAAAACCTTCTTTCTCACTATAATTTTGAGTTGTTCCGGTATGGTCAGGTATGGTAAAATTGAGATATTATTTTCAAATGCCCGCCGTCAGTTGTGCTGTCTCAATTGAACTCTGTTTCGATTTGTTCCTGCTACAAACTGGCAAGACGGGAGACGCGCCAAAACGTCTCCCGTCTTTTGATATGCCTCGGAAAAAATTTTTTGTTGGATAAAGGCAAAACCAGCCAGCTGTGCGTCTAATGGGCAGAAAGGAGGGAGGACACTTGACCGAACAGGAGTACATCCGCCGGGCGGAATCCTTAAAAGAACAGCTCTACCGCTGTGCAGCAGTCTACTTGGGCAGTCCTTCCGATGCTGTGGATGCAGTGGATGAAGCGTTCTACAAGGGCTTCCTGGCCTACTCAAAGCTGCGGCAGCCGGAGTTTTTCGATACCTGGCTCACCCGCATTCTGATCAATGTCTGCAACAGCGAACTGCGCCGGCGCAAGCGAGAACTGGCCGTGGCCGAACTGCCCGAAACGGCCCAGGAGGAATTTGACGCCCTGCCCTTGAAGGAGGCGCTGCGCCGCTTGCCAAAGGATCTGCGGGATGTGATCATCCTGCGCTACTTCACCGGCCTCACCCTGGAGGAGACGGCGCAGGCCCTGGACATTCCACGGGGCACTGTCTCCACCCGGCAGAAGAAGGCCCTATCCCTGCTCCGGCTGGAGCTGACTGACGAATAGAAGGAGGTTGTCAGATGGAAAATCGAACTGTAGAATTTCAGGCCATGATGAACGAATTGGCCTCGCCTCCCAAGCAGCTGGAGGACAGTATGCAGCGCGCCCGGAGACGCGCCCGGCGCACCCGGATGCTCCGCCGCTTCTCCGCTCCCCTTGGGACCGTTGCCTCGGTCGCCGCCTGCTTTGTACTGATGGTGAACCTTTTCCCCACCTTCGCCCTGGCCTGCTCCAGTGTACCGGTCATCCGAGAGCTGGCCGCCGCCGTTGCTTTTTCCCCCAGCCTGTCCGCTGCCGTCGCCCACGACTATGTGCAGTATATTGGGCAGTCCCAGACGGTGGATGGGGTAAAGGTAGATTTGGGATACGCCATTGTGGATCAGCACCAGATGGTATTCGTCTACTCAATAGATGGAGGCAGATTCTATACCAGCCCGGAGCTGCTTGATGAAAACGGGGATCATATTGCTGCCGCCTACTCCACATCCAACGTCAAAGGGGATATAAGCGGGCAGGCAAACGGCATGGAGTCCATGATCCTCTCCTTCAGCGCACCGAACGAACTGCCTGAGCGATTCACCATCAACATGTATTTCCTGGC
>CATABD010000195.1 GCA_949494735.1 uncultured Oscillospiraceae bacterium | reverse complement strand
ATGGACTATGTGGAGTATCTGCTGGACGAGCTGATCTCCGGCACTCTGGAGGAGCGCACCACCATCGTCAAGGAAAAGGAGAAAGACCTGGCCGGTCTTGAAAAGAAGATCGCCGCTTTCGACCGCAGGGGGACAGCCGACCCGCAGAGGGACAGCTTCCCCGGAAAGGTGCGGAGTACACGGTTCCCGGAGGAACTGGCAATGTAAGACCATGAACGAGGGAGGTGGACTATGGCGGCGACACGGCTGATCGCGCTCCACATCAACAAGGGCAAGACTATCGCCCAGACGCTGGCGGACAGGACGGACTATTCCAAGAATGAGGAAAAGACCGCGGGCGGAAAATATATCTCCAGCTATGAGTGCGACGCTCGGACAGCGGATGAGCAGTTCCTTCTGTCAAAGCGGCAGTACGAACACATGACGGGCCGCCGCCAGGAGCATGATGTCATCGCCTATCAGATACGGCAGTCCTTCAAACCGGGCGAGGTCACGCCGGAGGAGGCCAACCGTATCGGCTATGAGCTGGGGATGCGCTTCACCAAGGGGAAACACGCTTTTATCGTTGCCACCCACACCGACCGGGCGCATATCCACAACCACATCATCTTCAATTCCACCGCCCTGGACTGCACCCGGAAGTTCAGGGATTTCTTTTTGTCCGGGCTGGCTCTACAACGGGTCAGTGACCGTCTGTGTTTGGAGCATGGGCTTTCTGTCATAGAGCCGCGCCCCTACCGGGAACGGAAAAAGCGCACCGAGTACCCCAAGCGGCCTTCCAACCGTGATGACCTGCGGGCCATCATTGATGCGGCATTACAGAGAAAACCAAAGGACTTTGAAGAACTGATCTCTTTCCTGAAGGAGGCCGGGTGCGAGTACAAACCGGGCAAGCGGCCATCTATCCGATGCAGGGGGCAGGACCGTTTTGCCCGGTTCAGTTCGCTGGGCGAGGGCTACACGGTGGACGATCTGAAAGACGCTATTGCCGGGAAACGCCGGGAGCGGCCTGTGGGGAAAAGCCAGCAGGTCCACGACAAGAAGTTTTCCCTTCTCATTGATATTCAAGCGAAGCTGAACGAGGGGAAGGGCGCCGGATACCAGCGGTGGGCGACCCTCTTTAACCTGAAACAGATGGCACAGGTCATGTGCTTTTTGCAGGAGAACGAGATCGACAGCTTTGACGAACTGGCGGCGAGGGCGGATGCGGCAGTCACCCAATTCAACGGTCTGGGGGACTCCATCAAGGCGGCGGAACAGCGGATGCAGGAGATCGCCGCATTGAAAAAACACATCATCAACTACTCCAAGACCAGGGAGGTCTATGTGGCCTACCGCAAGGCTGGATACAGCAAAAAGTTCCTTGAGGGGCATCGGGAGGCTATCACACTGCACAAGGCGGCGAAGGAGGCTTTTGAACAGCTCGGCTTGAAAAAGCTCCCCCGTGTCAAGGAGTTGAACGCCGAGTATGCCCGGCTTCTGGAGCAGAAACGGGCGGCGTACCCAGCGTACCGAAAGACGAGGACGGAGATGCAGGAGTACCTTGTAGCGCAGAAAGTGGCGGCTGTCCTTCTGGAAAAGGAGAAGGAACAGGCGGCTATGGAGGAGCGGCGCAAGGAGGAACAGCGCACCGATCAGCACAGATGATCTTGGCGGGGCTGGCTTACAGAGATGTAGGCCAGCCCCGCTTTTTTTCTTTTTTCCGGAAAAGCAGGGACTGCCGTTTCCGGCTCCACAAGGGGCGTAAGCCCCGTCTGTCCCTGCGAAGCAGGGACAATAGCGTTCGGGAACCGAACGCGCAGCCAGCCCTGGCAACGGGGCTGTTCACGGGGTTTGGGGTACGGCCCCAACGAGCAAAAATGGACTTCCAGCGGTCACGCTGAAAGTCCATTTTGAGCATTTGTGGGAACAAATGCACTGCTCGCCAAGTAGCGCACCCCCGTAAAACCCCCTGCCCCCACAGCTTCGTTCTCTGGCAGGCCGCAGTATGGCAGGAAGGGTTTGGCGGTGATCCGGGCTGGGCTTATCGCCGAAGAACTGGCAGAAGGTCGCAGGCCGGAGCGGTGCTGGCAGCGGCTCTCGGCCATCAGCACCATTTCTATTATCTCAGTAGCGGTGCCGGTGGTGTCCTGCACAAAATAGCCGGAAACGGTGAGGTCAGTGTCGCCCTTGGGTTGCTACGTCACGCAGGACGGATTGAGAAGATCAAGCATCGAGGAAGAAATCAAGCAGCTTGAAAACAAGAAAAAGCGGCTAATCCAGGAGCAGAAAGAGCAGGAGCGCAAGGACAGGACGAACCGCCTCTGCAAGC
>CATABD010000194.1 GCA_949494735.1 uncultured Oscillospiraceae bacterium | reverse complement strand
GGCCGCCCGCCGGTGATGCCGGTGGGCGGCCGCTCATGATGAATAAAAAGGAGGCTCCTGCATGGTAAGCGTCAGCCTGTGCATGATTGTGAAAAACGAAGAGGAGGTGCTGGGACGGTGCCTGGACAGCGCGGCGGATCTGGTGGATGAGATCGTCATCGTGGACACGGGCTCCACCGACCGCACCAAGGAGATTGCCGCCCGGTATACGGGTAAAATTTTCGACTTTCCCTGGCGGAACGACTTTTCCGCCGCCCGGAACGAGTCCTTTGCCCGCGCGTCCATGGACTACTGCATGTGGCTGGACGCGGACGACGTGCTGCTGGAAGGGGACCGGGCCGCGTTCCTGGAGCTGAAAGAAGCCCTGGACCCCTCCGTCTCGGTGGTGATGGCGCCCTACCACACCGGGTTTGACGGGAGCGGCCGGGTCACCTTTTCTTACTACAGGGAGCGGCTGGTCAAAAACCGGGCCGGGATGGTCTGGGAGGGGGCCGTTCATGAAGCTGTCGCCCCAGCGGGCAAGATCCGATATGCGGATTTTGCCGTTACCCACCGAAAAGCCCGCCCCGGCGACCCGGACCGCAATCTGCGGATCTACCAGGCCCAGCTGGACGCGGGGAAAACGCTGGAGCCGCGGCAGCGGTTCTACTATGGGCGGGAGCTGTACTATCATCAGCGCTGGGCGGAGGCCCTGGCGGTGTTTGAGGCGTTTCTGGCGGATGGCCGGGGATGGGTGGAGAACGACATCGATGCCTGCTGCCACTGCGCCTACTGCCAAGAAAAGCTGGGGCGGCCCGAGGCGGCGCTGGCGGCGCTGTTTCGCACCTTTTCCTATGACCGCCCCCGGGCGGAGGTGTGCTGTGAGCTGGGACGGTGGTTTTTTGAGCGGGAGCGGTACTCCCAGGCCGCCTATTGGTACGCTCTGGCCCTGACCTGCCCCCGGGACGACCGCCGGGGCGGGTTTGTGGCGCCGGACTGCTACGGCTATCTGCCCTGCATCCAGCTGTGTGTCTGCCATAGCCGCATGGGCGACCAGGAGCGGGCAAGGGAGTTCAACGAGCTGGCCGGGGTGTGCAAGCCGGACGATCCCGCGGTGCTCCACAACACGGCCTATTTTCAGGCGCTGGAGTGAGCGGCTTCCCTGGTCCAGGTTTTGCTGGGATCAACACCCGCTTTTAGAAGCTGTGCCAATGGCCTCAGCGCATATCTTTGCGGCCCCAACCGCCGCCGGCTTTGTTGAAAAATTTTGCAATACACAAGGTATCCCTGCAATTTTTCGCCTTGCCACCGGCAATTTTGGCCCGCCCATCGGAATCCTTCGGCGATTGGTACAGCTTCTTATTTTTGCTATGCTGGCCTTGTTCATCATTTCTGCTGGAGTAAAAACCCTTTTAAACGGTAAAATAAGCCCATCATTTGATTTGGGAGGTTTGCCGATGAGCAGCCGCATACTGACAATTGACCGCATCAACACCTATGCCGGATTTCTCCGGGAGGAGGAGCGCGCCCCGGCCACCGCAGAGAAATACCTGCGGGACATCCGGGCGTTTGCCGCCTGGCTGGGGGGCCGGGCCGTTGCCCAGGGTACCGCCGGGCAATGGCGGGAGGCCCTGCTGGCGCAGGGGCTGAGCCCCTCCACCGTCAACGCCAAGCTGTCCGCGATCAACGGCCTGTTCCGCTTTTTGGGGTGGGAGGGCTGCCGGGTGAAATTCCTGAAGGTTCAGCGCCGCGCCTTCCGGGACGCCGCCCGGGAACTCTCGCTGGAGGACTACCGAAGCCTGCTGGACGCCGCGCAAAGCCGGGGACAGGCCCGGCTGGCGCTGCTGCTGGAGACCATCTGCTCCACCGGGGTGCGGGTGTCGGAGGTGCGTTTCATCACCGTGGAGGCGGCCAGGCGCGGGCGGGCGGAAGTGTCCCTCAAGGGCAAGATCCGCACCATCCTGCTGCCCAATAAGCTGTGCCGCAAGCTGCTGAAGTACGCTGGGAAACGAAAAACCGCCTCCGGCGAGATTTTCCTCACCAGGGGCGGAAACAGCCTGTCCAGAAAGCAAATCTGGCGCGAGATGAAAGGGCTTTGCCGGGCGGCGGGGGTGGAACCGTCCAAGGTGTTCCCCCACAACCTGCGGCACCTGTTTGCCGTCACCTTTTACCGGGCCACCCGCGATGTTGTCAAGCTGGCGGATGTGCTGGGCCACAGCTGCGTGGATACCACGCGCATCTATCTGATGACCACCGGGGCAGAGCACGCGCGGCAGCTGGAACGGCTGGGGCTGGTCAGCTAGGGGACGGAATTCACAGATTGTCCCGCACCAAACTCCCGTTAAAGATGACAGAATTCACAGA
>CATABD010000193.1 GCA_949494735.1 uncultured Oscillospiraceae bacterium | reverse complement strand
AGCCGCCGCCAGCAGCCCCCAGTGGGGCGGGACGGGCTGCTGGGCGGCCTCCAGCTCCTGGGCGGGGGAAAAGCCCTCATAGGCCTTGGGGATGGCGACTTTTTTCTCCTTGCCGTCCCGGCCGGAGTAGGTCCCCTTCCAGAGCCAGCGGGTTTCCTTGTAGATGCGGAGGTTGGGCAGGGGCATCACCGCCGCGCTCAGGGCGCTGCCGGGCATCACCTGGCCGCTGCTGAGCAGGGCGACGGCCCGCTGGACGGACACCTTGAGCTGCTCCTGCTCCTGCTCGGTGAGGATTTCCCAGCGGATGGCCCGGAAAGCCCCGGTCCGCTTGGTGAAGCGGTATGTATCGGCGTTGTTCAGCATGGGCAGGGTGACCCGCCAGACGGTGCTGCCGCTGCGGACCATCAGGTTCATGGAGCGGTAGCACAGCTGGATGCTGGGCAGGGCAAAAAACATCATCACAAAGCTGGCCGCGATACAGCCCATTGCCGCCAGGGTGAAGGTAAGGGGGGCGCCGTTGGCAAAGCCGGCCAGGAGCAGCGCGATCCCCGGCACCAGCCCCACGAACATGGCCCCCGCCGCGCTCAGGCGCAGGGGACGCATCCAGGCCACGCTGCCGGGATAGAGGGTGAGCCCTGGCAGTTCGCCGCCCTGGGCGGATGCCGTCCCCTGGGGCAGGTCAGGCAGGTCGGCGCTGCGCAGCCCCCCGATGATGGTGGGCACCGCGCCCAGCAGGGTGAACAGGTACAGCATGACCAGGTCGCCCCAGTAGGCGGGGCCCTCCAGCAGTCCCGCCTCCAGCAGCTCGGGGATGGCCTGGAAGCTGTCGAACACCCCAAGGCCGACGGCGGAGGTCAGGGCGATGGCCCAGGTGAGCCGATGGGCCAGCCAGGTCATCACCAGGATGAGGGCGGAGGAGATCACCGCGCCCTTTTTGCTCAGCCGCCCGCCCAGCAGCTCGTAGCCCTTCAGCGCGCCCACGGCCATAATGAGGCCGGACAAGGACGCCACATAGCCCAGCTGCCCGATGACCACGGTGCACACCACGCCCAGCAGGGTGCCCAAAAAAGCGCCAACCACGCCGGCCACTACGTTTTCCTGTCTCTTTTTCCGCTGCTCTTCCATTTGATACAACCTCCTGCTTCATGAAATGGAATCAATGATTTGCCGGAGCTCCTCCGTGGTGACGTCCCCGCTGACGGCGCGCCCCGCCGGGCCGCTGCCCCAGTGTGCAGATAATAGGGTGAACCCCCTTTACTTTTTATGTCGGAAAATTGATGGGGCGGGACATATCAATGAGGCCGGCCTACAGGAAAACCACGGCCGGGTTCCTGGAAAGGCCGGCATACCACAGGTATTATCGGCGCAAACGGCGGTTTGAAAAGGCCGGACCGGAAATTTGGGGCGGATACCGGCCATCTTTGCAAAATCTGCCAAGTGTCAGAATAGTTTATGGAAAATCCGCCCCCGCGCATGCGCAAACAGATGGATTGCAGACAAAAAGCCCGCTGAAACCCGTTTGGCAGGCTTTTTTGCGTACTTTACAGGGGATGGATGAACAAATTTTATAGATTATGAGCCAAACAAAAGGCGGTTAAAAATTTTTATAATATGGGCTAAACTTTTCAAGAACCCTGCCGAATAAGTAAGTGAACGGCCAAGCACAGGATTTAAAACACGAAGAGCAAAACTTATACTTTTTGGACGTTCTATTGGGTATTGAATTGGATCAAGAAGGGCAGCAGGAGCGGCGGCCCCCATACGCAGGGGCTGCTTTGATTCAGGTTTTGACCGGTTCCGGGCCGGTTGAAATATAGTCCCAGCGCCGGACGGACCGCGCGGCCAAGGCCAGGCCGCACAGTCGGGCCGGAAGCCCCATGTGCTGCGGCAAAGGAAGGCCCAGGCACACAAAATAATTTATTAAAAGGAGTTATAATCATGCGTATTCAGCACAACATTATGGCGATGAACGCCTACCGGAACTACACCAACAACGTCTCCGCCATGAAAGCCAACCTGGAGAAGCTGTCCAGCGGCTACAAGATCAACCGCGCCGGTGACGACGCCGCCGGTCTGGCCATTTCCGAGAAGATGCGCGCTCAGATCACCGGCCTGGAGACTGCTCAGAAGAACGCCAAGGACGGCATCTCCCTGGTACAGACCGCCGAGGGCGCTCTGACTGAGGTTCACGACATGCTCAACCGTATGGTGGAGCTGGCCACCCAGTCCGCCAACGGCACCTATGACAACACCACCGACCGCGCTCAGATGCAGAAGGAGCTGAACCAGCTGCGCTCCGAGATCAACCGCATCGCCGACTCCTCCAACTTCAACGGCATCAAGCTGT
>CATABD010000192.1 GCA_949494735.1 uncultured Oscillospiraceae bacterium | reverse complement strand
TCGGTCCGGCCCGTCCCCAGGAACAGGCGGCGGGCCACCGCGCGGTTCAGCGGAGTGACGGCGATTCCACTTCCTCTGGCAAGAAACGGCGGAAACAGCCCCGGCCCGTCCAGCAGACGGCAGAGGAAGCGGCCTATGCCACCCCGGCCCCCACCAGCGTCCCGGAAGCCCCCATGCCGGACACTCCGTCCATGCGGATGGCGGCGGACGCGCCCATGATGGCCGCTCCCACCGGCAGCGAGGACCCGCCCCCGCCGCCAGCCTCCCGGAAGCGCCGCAAGCGGAAGAACCGTAAAAAATCCAAGCAGCGGCAGGCGGCAAAGCACACCCCGAACGCCGCCCGTTCTCTGGAAGATCAGGCTATGCGCACTGCTGGGGACGCTCCCATGCAGAACCGTCCCCCCGGCCAAGGGCGAAAGCCCTCGGTGAAACGCCCGCCCCGTCCAGTGGAGGGGGGCGGACGGCTGCAATTCAAGGCGGCAGAGGGTGAACAGCTCCCTTCTGACAGCAAGGCCCCCGCTGATGGCAGGGCGAAGATGAAGAAGCGGCAGGCACAGCGGTTTACCCCGGATTCCGCCCGTCCTGCGGACGAACCCCAGCCCTCCCGCCTGATACCTGATGGCGGCAGTCGGCTTCATTTTGAGGGTTCGGAGGTCCCGGCCCCTGACGCAGAAGCACCCGTTGATGAAAAACGGGCGGTGAAGAAGCGGCAGGTCACGGACCACGCCGCCCAGCCGGAGCAGTCAGAGGGCGGGGGCGACACCCACCAGCGGGACAGTCCCCCGGCAGGATCACCATCCCCCGCGCCGGATGATCGGGCATATCAGAAGCGGCAGGCGGCAAAGTTCGCTGCCCACTCCGCTGCTGGCAAGGCGGACCGGCCACGGCTGCAATTTGAGGAACCGCCCTCTGCGGCGGACAGCGCCCCCACCCCTGCGCCAAAGGAGGACTCCCAGCCGCCCAGCCGGAACTATCAAAAGGCCGTGCGCCGGGTAGAACGTGCGTAGGGTCAGGTGGAACAGGCGCGGGAGCATCTTCCCACCAAGCGCCGCTTGTCCTTCCAGCCGGAACCGGACGGCGAGACGGGCAGGACCCGCCGCCGTCTCCACTTTGAGCAGGAGGTTTTGCCGGAGTACCGCAAGCCCTCTCTGCCCGCCCGCGCCGGTGGCATGGCGAAAACAGCGGCGGTGATGAAGCTCCACGGCAAAATCCATGAATCGGAGCGTGACAATGTGGCGTTGGAGGCCACCCACAAAAGCGAATTGTTCATGGAACAGGGTGTGGGCCGCGTCCTGCGCTGGCAGAGAAACCGCCGCCGCTCCAAGCCCTACCGCGCCCTGCGCCAAGCGGAGCAGCGGGCGGCAAAGGAAAATGTCAAACTGGCATGGCAGACCTCCCTCCGGGACAACCCGGAGCTGCGGCGCAAAAATGCCCTCGCCAAGTGGATACAGAAGCAGAAAATCAAGCGGAAGTATGCCCAGGCCGCGCATGAGGCCAAGCAGACGGCGCACTTCACCCAAAACGTGGTACACGCCACCGGGCAGATCGTCCGGGCGGTCCAGCAATACATAGCGGCACGAAAATCGCTGCTGCTGGTTGTGGCAATGCTGGCTATGGTGGTGGTGTTCTTTGCCTCTGGCATGACCTCCTGTACCGCCATGCTCTCCGGTTTCCAGTCCTCCTATATCTCCGCGTCCTATATGGCGAATGAGCAGGACATTTGCAATTCGGACCTCTACTACACGGAAATGGAAACGGATTTGCAGATGGACATTGACCAGACCGAGGAAAATTACCCCGGCTATGACGAGTACCGCTACAACATCGGGGAGATCAGCCACAACCCCTATGAGCTGATGGGCTACCTCTCCACCGTGTTCAACGCCTTCACCTTTGAACAGGTCCAGGCGGAGCTTGCGCGGCTGTTCGGGGAGCAGTACTCCCTCACGCGGGAGGTCATTGTGGAAACCCGCTATGACAGCGACGGCGATCCCTACGATTGGTATGTCCTGCAAACCACGCTGACGGTAACACCGCTGTCCACGATCATTTCCGGTACGCTGTCCCCTGGTGAGCAGACGGACCGCTACAACGTGTATCAGCAGACCCTTGGCAACCGGCAGGCGTATGGGAACCCCTTTGATTTTCCATGGCTGGGCTATGTGTCCAGCAGCTACGGCTACCGGGTCCACCCCATCAGCGGGGAGAAAAACCTGCACCGGGGTGTGGACATTGCCGTGGCGCAGGGTACGCCCATCCGGGCAATCCATGACGGGCGAGTGGTTTCCGCTGGTGATGCTGGCAGCTACGGGTTGTGCGTGGTGATCGAGGACGAAAAGGGCTATCAATCCC
>CATABD010000191.1 GCA_949494735.1 uncultured Oscillospiraceae bacterium | reverse complement strand
AGCCGTTTGGCTCGGGCGGAAGTTCTGTTTTGCTGCCGGGAAGAGGCTTTGCAAGTCCAGGCCGCATTGCTGACGGGCCGAAATTCTCTTTGCCTGCTTTTTCTTTCAAGAAAAAGCAGGTCACAGCGGCAGCAGCACCCCATACATCATCACGAAGTGGGCGATGGAGCCCAGCACAATGAACACATGGAACACCTCGTGGCACCCGAACCGGGGGTTGTCCCGCCCCGGCCATTTCAGCGCGTACAGCACACCGCCCACAGTGTACAGCACACCGCCCGCCAGCAGCCAGCCCACGCCCCGGGCCCCGATGGCCTGCCAGAGGGGGTAGAGGGCGAACACCGCCACCCAGCCCATGGCGATATATACCGTGGAGGTCACCGCCCGGGGGCAGTTGATCCAGGTGAGGCTCATCACCAACCCCGCAATGGCCAGGGCCCAGATGACCCCAAACAACGTCCACCCCCACGCCCCCCGCAGCGCGATAAGGCACACCGGGGTGTACGACCCGGCGATGAGGAAATAGATGGAGGCGTGATCCAGCTTGCGCAGGGCCACCCTTCCCTTCACCGTGGTGTTGACGCAGTGGTACAGCGTGGATGCGGTATACAGCGCCGTCATGGACAGCCCGTAGATGGCAAAGGACACAATCTTCCACACGTCCCCGACCCAGACCGCCGCCGTCACCAGCACCGCCGTGGCAAGGATGCCCAGCACAGCCCCCACCCCATGGGTGATGGCCGACCAGGGCCGCAGTCCGTCGTAGGGGTCCCTCCCCTTTTCCACGGGCCGGGCCCGGCGGCGCGGGATGCTCTCAAAGGGGTCCCGATATAATACCTGTTCCATGAAAACACCGCCTTTCTTATCCTCTAGTATAATACGAACCGTCCGCTACGTCAAGTCAAAAACCATTAAATATAATTATTAAAATTATATTTACAAAAACTTACTCCCATACGTTCCCGTCGAAACATGGGGGATTGAATATTCGGCAAAAACGGAGTATAATATCATTTACCTGAGTGATCGACCCGCTGCGGCGGCTTTGAGGGGGAAAACCATGGAAAACTCGTTGGGCCTGTATGTGCACATCCCGTTCTGCCGGAGCAAGTGCGACTACTGCGACTTCTATTCCCTGGCGGGCCAGGATGACCGGATGGACGACTACCAGCGCGCGCTGCTCCAGCAAATCCTGGACACCGCCCCCCGTACCAAAAAGCAGGTGGTGAACAGCGTCTACATCGGCGGCGGCACCCCAACCTGGTATGGGGAAAAACGCCTGTTGGAGCTGATATCCGCCCTGAAAAAGCGGTTCACCCTGTCCAAGGATGTGGAATTCACCCTGGAGGCCAATCCGGACAGCGTGGATGAAAAAATGCTCCGCCGCCTGCGGAGGGCAGGGGTGAACCGGCTGTCCATAGGGATGCAGTCCTCCTGCGACAAAGAGCTTGCCGCCATCCACCGCCCCCACACGTTCCGGCAGGTGGAACAGGCCGTCAGGGGCGCACGGAACGCCAAAATCAAAAACCTGAACCTGGATCTCATCTACGGCCTCCCCGGCCAAACGGAAGAAAACTGGCACGCCTCGGTGGAGGCCGCCCTGGCCCTGGAGCCGGAGCACCTGTCCTGCTACGGCCTGACCGTGGAGGAGGGCACCCCTCTGGCCCGCCGGGTGGCGGAGGGAGAAACCCTCCCCAGCGACGACGAACAGGCCGGGCGCTACCTCTGGACGGTGGCGCGGCTGGCCCAGGCAGGGCTGGAGCAGTACGAGGTGTCCAACTTCTCCCGCACGGGCTACCAGTCCCGGCACAATCTGAAATACTGGATGGGCCGGCCCTATGTGGGGCTGGGCGCGGCGGCCCACTCCGACTTCGGCGGCTGCCGGTACTCCTTTGTCCGTGATCTGGAGGGCTATATCCGGGGCGTGCTGGGGGACGATAAGCTGCTGGACGACATGGACGAGATTCCCCGCCGGGAGCGGGGCAGCGAGTACCTCATGCTCCGCCTGCGCACCACCCATGGCATTGAGGAGTGGGAATACCGCCGGGAGTACTACATGAACTTCGACCCCCTGGCGGCCAAGCTGTCCGAATACGAGCAGAAGGGCTGGGCCGTCCAGACAGGCCGGCGATGGCATTTTACCCCGGAGGGCTTCCTATTATCCAACCGTCTCATCGGTGAGCTGATGGAACTCCAGGAGGTGGAGACACTGGAGGGCACACTGGAAAGAATCCGGGGCGGCCGCCTCCCCGGGCGGGACCAGAAGCCGGACCATACATAAAAAGACCACCCGCTTATCAAACCGATAAGCGGGTGGTCTTTTTATGTATGGCAGATCCTATTTAAGGAATCACTGATTTAATCCCCCAAGGGAATAGGGATGTGATAAAATAAGG
>CATABD010000190.1 GCA_949494735.1 uncultured Oscillospiraceae bacterium | reverse complement strand
TGGGTGCTGTCCTTCGTGATGATTTTGAGCGTCTACGGGCGCTTTTTTAAGATGTATATGTACGCTGCGCTGGCCCCTATTCCCCTGTCCAGCTTTGCCGGGGAACCCAGCCAGAACGTGGGCAAAAGTTTTCTCAAAAGCTACGCCGCCGTCTGTCTGGAGGGGGCCGTCATTGTGCTGGCCTGCATCATCTTTTCTGTCTTTGCCAGTGCCCCGCCAACCGTTGACCCGGACGCTGCGGCAGCGTCTATGGTGTGGAGCTATATCGGGGAAGTCGTGTTCAATATGCTTATCCTGGTGGGCAGCGTGAAAATGTCCGACCATGTTGTGCGTGAAATGATGGGCTTATAAAGGAGGGCTGTTTATGAGTTTTGAAGATGAATACCGGGCATTGATGGCAAAACCCATTGACGAGATCAAGGAGGATATTTTCTTCCGCTATGATAACTTCCGGGACGAGCCGTGGTATGAGGATGTTCAGATGTATCGGGCGGTTGGTGTCTGCGTACCTGCGGCAGAACACGCCCTGCAAGTCCGCAAGGTGCTGAAAATCCTGGGCTACGCCACCCATACGACCGTCCGGGACGGTACGACCTACGTTGTCCCCGGCGAGGTGCGGCAGGCCCAGCAGGAGCCAAAGGCGAAAAACCGCCACGACCGGGAGAGGTAATGCCATGAAGCGATTTTATATTTTCAAAGACGGAACACAGGTGGGCAGCGCCGTCGAAAGGGAACAGGCGCTCCACATGATCCGTCAGTATCAGGCACTTGAAACCCATCCGTTTTTGAAGGCGGAATTTAGCATCATCGCCGGGGAGGAAGAATTTATCCCCTACCCCTCCCAGCGTAAAGCGTCCCGGAAAAAGCAAGACATGGAGTGATAAAGGAGGTCTAATTTTGGAAGTCAAAATCAACCGCGAAATCCGCAACTACACGGAGAGTATGTTTTTCGGCCTGTCCATGCGTCAGTGTGTGTGTTCCCTGCTGGCCGTGGTGGTGGCCGTGGGACTGTACTTTCTGTTGAAACCCTACGTCGGCACCGAAACCGTGTCCTGGATGTGCGTCCTGGGTGCGGCCCCCTTTGCGGCGCTGGGCTTTTTCACCTACCACGGCATGACGGCGGAGCAGTTTATTTGGGCGTGGCTGCGCTCGGAACTGCTGGAACCGAGAGAACTCCGCTTTGAATCGTCCACGCTGTACTACGACCTTTTGAAGTCCAGCCTGGAAAAGCGGGAGAAGGAGGAATACAAGCGCCATGATTAAGAGTATCAAGACCATCATGCGGCAGGATCGGGAGCCGTACCGCGTCCCCCGCAGGGTGCAGGACGTGATCCCCATTCAAACCATCTGGCCGGACGGCATTTTTCGTGTGGGCGGCTCCAAGTTCTCCAAGACCTGGCGTTTTACCGACATCAATTACAAGGTAGCCAGCCGGGAGGACAAGGAAACCATGTTCCTCACCTACTCGGAGCTGCTGAACGGCCTGGACAGCGCCGCCACCACCAAACTGACCATTTGCAACCGCCGCCAGAGCCAAGCGGACTTTGAGCAGTCCGTCCTCATGGCTATGCGCGGGGACGGCCTGGACAAGTACCGCAAAGAGTACAACCAAATGCTCATTGATAAGGCGACCGGGGCCAACGGCATTACCCAGGAGAAATTTGTCACGGTGTCCATCTATAAAAAGGACATTGAGGACGCCCGCGCCTACTTCACCCGGATCGGTGCCGACCTGACCGCCCGCTTTGCCGCCCTCGGCTCCAAGTGCGTGGAGCTGGACGCCTCTGACCGCCTGCGTGTCCTCCACGACTTCTACCGGGCCGGGGACGAGGGCAGCTTTCATTTTGATATGGCGGATATGGCACGGCTGGGCCACGATTTCAAGGACTATATCTGCCCGGACGGGATCGAAAAGCACAGCGACTACCTGAAGCTGGGCGACCGCTATTGCCGGGTGCTGTTTTTGAAGGACTACGCCAACTATATCCAGGACGAGATCGTGTCGGACTTGACCGACCTGAACCGTAACATGATGCTGTCCATCGACATTCTCTCCGTCCCCACCGATGAAGCGGTGCGGGAGGTGGAGAACCGTCTGTTAGGGGTAGAAACCAATATTACGAACTGGCAGCGCCGCCAGAATCAGAACAACAATTTTTCCGCTATTGTCCCCTATGACATGGAGTTGCAGCGCAAGGAGAGCAAGGAGTTTTTGGCTGACCTCACCACCCGCGACCAGCGGATGATGCAGGCCGTTCTCACGCTGGTCATCACCGCCGACAGCAAACAGCAACTTGACAGCGACACCGAGAAAATCCGCTCCCTGTCCGGGCGGTGCCAGTTGGCGGTGCTGAAATATCAGCAGATCGACGGCCTGAACACCGTCCTGCCCATCGGTGTACGGAAAATTGACGCCTTCCGCACCCTGACCACCGAGAGCCTTGCCGTGTTCATGCCCTTTAAGGTGCAGG
>CATABD010000189.1 GCA_949494735.1 uncultured Oscillospiraceae bacterium | reverse complement strand
ACCAGCAGCTCAATTTTGCAGGCGGGGATATCAATGGCGATCTGGTCGCCCTCCTCCACCAGGGCGATGGGCCCGCCCTGGGCGGCCTCGGGGCAGACGTGGCCGATGGCCGCTCCCCGGGTGGCCCCGGAAAACCGTCCGTCGGTGATGAGGGCCACGCTCTCGCCCAGACCCATGCCGCAGATGGCGGAGGTGGGGTTGAGCATCTCCCGCATGCCGGGGCCGCCTTTGGGGCCCTCGTAGCGGATGACCACCACGTCGCCCTTCCGGATTTTCCCGGCGTAAATGGCGTCGATGGCCTCCTCCTCCGAGTTGAACACCCGGGCGGGGCCTTGGTGGCGCATCATTTCGGGGGCCACGGCGGAGCGCTTCACCACGCAGCCCTCGGGGGCCAGGTTCCCCTTGAGCACCGCGATGCCGCCGTCGGGGGAGTAGGGGTCGCCGATGGGCCGGATGAGGGCGGGGTTGCGGTTGACCACGCCCTCCAGGTTCTCGCCTAAGGTTTTGCCGGTGCAGGTCATGACCGTGGTGTCCAGCAGGCCCTTGCGGGTCAGTTCCATCATGACGGCGTGGACGCCCCCCGCCCCCTCCAGGTCTTCCATATAGGTGTCCCCTGCGGGGGCCAGGTGGCACAGGTTGGGGGTTTTGGAGGAGATCTCGTTGCTCATGTCCAGATCCAGCTCAATGCCGCACTCGTGGGCGATGGCAGGCAGGTGCAGCATGGTATTGGTGGAGCAGCCCAGGGCCATGTCCACCGTCTCGGCGTTGTGGAAGGCGGCTTCGGTCATGATGTCCCGGGGGCGTATGTCCCGTTTCACCAGCTCCATGACCTGCATCCCGGCGTGCTTGGCCAGCCGCAGCCGGGCCGACCACACGGCGGGGATGGTCCCGTTGCCCTTCAGCCCCATGCCGATGGCCTCGGTGAGGCAGTTCATGGAGTTGGCGGTATACATGCCGGAGCAGGAGCCGCAGGTGGGGCAGGCGTTCTCCTCGTACTCCTCCACCCCCGCCTCGTCCAGGCTCCCGGCGTAGTAGCCGCCCACGGCCTCAAACATGTGGCTCAGGCAGGTGCGCCGTCCGTCGTTGAGCTTTCCGGCCAGCATGGGGCCGCCGGAGCAGAAAATGGTGGGGATATTCACCCGGGCGGCCGCCATCAGCAGTCCCGGCACGTTTTTGTCGCAGTTGGGGATCATCACCAGCCCGTCAAACTGGTGGGCCATGGCCATGGCCTCGGTGGAGTCGGCGATGAGGTCCCGGGTGACCAGGGAATATTTCATGCCCACGTGGCCCATGGCGATGCCGTCGCACACGGCGATGGCGGGGAACTCGATGGGGGTGCCCCCGGCGGCGCGCACGCCCGCCTTCACCGCCTCGGCGATTTTGTCCAGGTTCATGTGGCCGGGGACGATTTCGTTATAGGAGCACACCACGCCGATGAGGGGCCGCTCCAGCTCCTCGCGGGTATAGCCCAGGGCATAGAACAAAGAGCGGTTGGGGGCGGTGGGGACGCCTTTTTTCACATTGTCGGAACGCATATGCAAGTCTCCTTCGCGATTTTATGTGTTAAAGCATTCTACCACAAAAAGGGCGGGAGCGCAATGGAAAATCGGTGATTTCCATGTGCTCCCGTCCTTTGTTGACAAAATATCCCTCGGGTGCTATCATAAAAGCGGCGCTGTCGTGAAAACGGTAGGCGGTTGGCTACATGACCCCGAAAGGGGGTGGGTGTAGATATGTTGATTACCATGACGTTTTACGTCCGGGATTGGGCGATAACGGTTCAGGTAAAATGCAGAAACCGCCACTCGGCCAAGTGACGGTTTCTTAACCTAGTTTAAGAATACTTGTCCCGGGCCAACCGCCTTCCGTCAGCGCGGGTGTACTTATATTATACACCCCCGGGGCGTTTTGTCAAGTGCAAAGCGCCCCGGCATTTTTATGGCTGGGCGTCTTCCCCTGCTTCTGCATCCTCCCGCAGATTTTCCAAGGCGACCCGGGTAGCTTCAATGACGAAAGCGGAGAAGCTGGCCCCAGTGCCCCGGATGGCTTCCTCCACTTCGTCGATAATGTTGTTCGGGAAACGGATGGATTTCTGAGTGGTCGCTGGAACAATCGGAACTTTGAATTTTGCCACGTCATTCACCTCGCAATACATTTTGCCCTTTACAACGTATTGCAATGTGTGGTATAAAGATATGGGACAAGTGCATTGCATTTTGTCACCCAAGAAGGAGGAGCAAAGATGACAACGCTGCAATATGTGCTTTCCATCCTGATCCGAAACGGCAAAGTGACCGTGGAGACCCCTGATTTGCATATGGATGAACTGTATCAGGCCGTAGACACCAGGGTGGTACGGACGCTGGAAGAAATCCGGGGCGTAGTATACGAGGAAGAAATGACGGACGAAGAGAAGGTAAGATGGATTCAAAACCGTTTGGAGCAATAAAAAGCGGCGGCCCGCATCATGCGGGCC
>CATABD010000188.1 GCA_949494735.1 uncultured Oscillospiraceae bacterium | reverse complement strand
TGCCGATGGCGTTGGACGCCTGGGTGGTGACCGCCAGGAAGGGGCAGGTGCCCAGGATGAGCACCAGGATGGGGTTTTCCTTGATGATGCCGTTGGTCAGGATTTTCAGCTTGTTATTGTTCATGTCAGGCGGCCCCCTTTACCATGTCATAGGCCTCGAAGGCATAGGTCAAGGCCAGGCGGTAGAAGTTGGAGGAGCGGGTGGCACCGCTGATGGTGTCGATGTTCTTGATATCGGACACATAGGCGGCGTCCTTGCCGGGGAACTGTCCGTAGAAATTAGCGTCCGTCACGATCTTGGCGCCCAACCCCGGGGTCTCGCTCTGGGAGAGCACCTTGGTGCCGGTGATCCTGCCGTCGGCGTCGATGCCCACGGTCATTTTCAGGGTGTTCTTGCCGCCGTAGCCCTCGGCCACGATGGAGAAGGTGTAGCCCGCGCCGTTGGAGGCCTTGTAGACCTCCCGCACCGCGTCGGGCAGGCCACCGGCCTCCACCTTCTCAAAGGCGTCGGCGGAGGGCAGCACCTCCAGCCGAGCCCCCTCGTTGGCGCGGCGCTCGGCCTCCGCGATAATAGGGGCGGTGATACCGTTGGTGAAGGCCAGCAGGCCGCTCATGATGACGCAGATGAGCACCAGCACGATAATGGGCGCCCCGAAGTCGGTCATCACATTGGATTTCGCTTTCGTCATGCCTGCACACCTCCAAACGGCTTGGTCTTGGTCCAGTCACAGATGTAGGGATTGAGGATGTTCATCAGCAGGATGGAGAAGGACACGCCCTCGGGGAAATTGCCCCATACCCGGATGAGCACGGTGATGAGCCCGCAGCCCACGCCGAAGATGAGCCTGCCCTTGGGGGTGGGGGGGGAGGTGGTGTAGTCGGTGGCCATGAAGAACGCGCCCAGAAACAGCCCGCCCGCCATCACCTGGTACAGGGGCTGCTGGCCCAAGAGGGCGGTGAGCACCAGCACAGTACCGAGGAAAGCCACAGGGGTGTGCCAGGAGATGACCCGGCGGTAGATGAGGTACGCGCCGCCCAGCAGCAGGGCCAGGCAGCTGGTCTCGCCCAGGGAGCCGCCCCGGGCGCCCAGGAACATCTGGAGCAGGGTGGGCAGGGTCCCCTCCGCCCCGCTGAGAATGGCCAGGGGGGTGGCGGCGGTGGTAGCGTCCGCAGCAAAGCCCGCGAAGGCGGGGTTGTGCCAGGTGGTCATGGCCCCGGAGAAGGCCACCAGCATGATGACGCGGGCGGTGATGGCGGGGTTGGCGAAGTTCTGCCCGATGCCGCCGAAGAACTGCTTGACCACGATGATGGCCACAAAGGAGCCGAACATGGCCTGCCAGATGGGGATATCCACCGGCAGGTTCAGCGCCAGGATCAGGCCGGTGACGGCGGCGGACAGGTCCAGGATGGTGACGGGCTTTTTGGTAATCTTCTCAAAGGCCCACTCGCAGCCCATAGCCACCGCCACGCACACCACCTCCACCAGCAGGGCCCGCACGCCGAAGAAGACGATGGACGCGATGACGGCGGGGAACAGGGCGATGAGCACGTCCCGCATGATGGTCTGGGTGGTGTCCTTCGCGTAGATGTGGGGGTTGACGGAAACGATCATGTTGTTCATTTAGACCGCCTCCTTTTCTTTTTCCTTGGCCGCCTTCTTCTCGGCGGCGGCCTTCTGCTCGGCGTTATACTGGTTGAGCATGGCCTTGGCCAGCTTGTTCACCTGGACCAGGGGCCGGCGGGCGGGGCAGCTGAAGGAGCAGCAGCCGCACTCCATACACAAATTCACCTTGAGGGCCTTGAGGGTCTCCGGCTCCTTGTTGTTGTAGGCGCTCTCAATGGCGGCGGGCATCAGGTTGAAGGGGCAGTGGGCCACGCACCGGCCGCAGCGGATGCAGGCGGAGGGCACGGGGTCCTCGGCGTCCTTCTCGTCGAAGGCCAGCACGGCGTTGGTGTTCTTCATCACCGGGGCCTCCAGGGAGGGGACGGATGTGCCCATCATGGGGCCGCCGTAGAGCACCTTCTTGGGCTCGCACTTGAGGCCCACGAAGTTGAGCACGTCCTGGATGGGGGTGCCCACGGGGACGATGACGTTCTGGGGGTTGGCCACGGCGGAGCCGTCCACGGTGACCACCTTTTCCACCAGGGGCATGCCGGTGCGGATGTACTTGGCGATGACGGCCAGGGTGGTGCAGTTGATGACGATGGCCCCCACGTCGATGGGCAGCTTGCCCTCGGGCACAATCTCGCCGGTGGTGTTGTAAATGAGCACCTTCTCGCCGCCCTGGGGGTACAGGGCCGGGAGGGCGGCCACCTCAAAGCCGGGCACGCCCTTGCCCGCCTCCTCCATAATCTTCACGCACTGGGGCTTGTTGTCCTCAATGCCGATGACGATGCGGTCGGCGGTGTAGTACTTCTGGAGCAGCTGGGCGCCGTAGATCACGTCGTCGGCGTTGTCGATCATGGTGCGGGTGTCGGAGGTTATGTAGGGCTCGCACTCCGCGCCGTTGATGATGATGGCGTGCACCCGGTCCGGGTCCACGTT
>CATABD010000187.1 GCA_949494735.1 uncultured Oscillospiraceae bacterium | reverse complement strand
TAGGCGGTGACGTGGTCCTCGCCGTAGCCGCCGTTCTCCGGGGTGTCGGAGGCGTAGATATAGCCGGTGGTGTCCGCCTGGCAGCCGATCATCTGGGCGTTGGCCAGGTCATCCAGGGTCTGGATGGGGGAGTCCTCGTTGACAATGACCACCTGCACGCCGGTGGCGTAGCTGTCGGAAAAGTCCATGACCTCCTGGCGGTCGGGGGTGATGCTGATGCCGGCCATGGCGATATCGCTCTCGCCGTTCTGCACGGCGGTGAGGGCGGCGGTGAAGCCCATGTCGTCCACCACCAGCTCCAGGCCCAGCTTTTCCGCGATGGCCCCGGCTACCTCCACGTCGATGCCCTCGAAGCCGGTGCCCTTGTAGCCGCCGTCGTCGGCGGTCATCTCATAGGGGGGGAACCCCGCCTCGGTGGACATGTGCAGCTTGCCCTCCTCCACGGTGGTGAAGGCGGCGGGGGTGGGGGCGTCGCCCGCGCTGGAACAGGCGGCCAGGGAAAACGCCATGGCCAGGGCCAGCAGCAGGGCGGCTGATTTCTGCATCTTTTTCATATTCATTCATCTCCATTCAATTTGCGGCCGGGAGGAAACCGTTCCGGGCCACTGTCCGGCGGACCTGGAGTAGCCTCTCCCAGTGTGTGGATTATAAATGATATGCAAAAAGAATGCAAGCGGAAATTGCCGAAAACCGGGGAATATCCCGCAATTCATCAATTGTGACGGAGTTAATAAGAATAACTATACATTTTTATGCAAAATACCAGCCGGATAAACGCACGGGAAGTCCGGTGAACCGAGACAGCCTGCTCAGCCCAGGATTTCCCGCGCCGTATATTTTTCCAAAAGCAGGTCGGGGTAATAGGACAGCTTGGCCCGCCGCAGCCCCTCCAGCCCCAGGTCGTCCTCCCGGTTGAGCCATTTCACCTGGGGGTGCCGGGCGCGCACGAGCCGGGCCATCTCCCGGTTGATGGCGGGGTAGGCCCCCTGGATATCGCCGAAGGCCTTTTCAAAATTCACGTCGAACACCTCCGGGGTGATGAGCCCGCCCAGGGAGAAGGCCACGGGGCTGCCGTCCGCCCGGATAAGGGCCCCCTCCAGCCCCAGCTTGTCCATGTGGTAGAGGGCCTCGATGACGGCCACCGTCTCCTCGGACACGGTGTTTATGTCCTCCCCCGCCTCCTCCTGGCGGATGGCGGCCCACTGGCGCTCCAGTTCCACGCACTCGGGAACGTTGGCGGGGGTGATGTCCTCCAGCAGCCAGTCGGGGAACTGGTCGTCGAAACGGCGGATGTGGTTGCGCTTGGCGTGGAGCTTTTTCCCCGGCAGGTCGGCCAGCCGTCCCACGTCGTACAGGTAGTCGAAGCCGTCCCGGTCCTCCTCAAAGGCGAACCGGCCGGGGCAGGCGTCTTGCAGCGCCCCCTTCTGCTCCCCCGTGACGCACACCAGGGTGAGGGGCGCGCCGTGGGCGGCGGCGTCGGCGGCCAGGGCGTCCACCGCGGGGGCCAGGGGGCCGCTGCCCGCCGGATAGAGGTAGCTCAAGCCCAGCCGGCCCTGGATGCGAACCAGCAGCCGGTCCCCCAACCGGGCGATCTGCTGGGGCCAGGCCCGGCTCCACAGGTAGATGTTGGAAAAATTGTACTCGCAGCCCAAGCTGCCCTCGGCGGCCAGCAGGGGTTGGACCCATTGGCGGTCCTCAAACTGGGGGCATTCAAAGGTGACCATAAAACCCATCCTTTTGTCCATGTCGGCATATCATATCACATCTATAGGAAAAACGCAACGGGGAAAAACGCGCCGCCGGGGGTCTCCCGGCGGCGCCTCGCTGTATTCACGCTCCGATTGGGCCCATTACGGGGCGGCTTCCCTCCGACTCAGGGCACAAACATCCGGGCCTGCGGCCCTCCTTGGTTTGCGCCCTTCGCTCCAGTCCATCCCCCCTATGGGCCTATCGTCGCGCTATTTCGCGTACTCTATCGCCTTGGTCTCCCGGATCAGGTTCACCTTGATCTGCCCCGGGTACTCCAGCTCGTCCTCGATCTTTTTGGCGATCTCCCGGGCCAGCAGCACCATGCGGTCCTCCGGGATGGCCTCGGGGTTGACCATGATGCGCACCTCCCGGCCCGCCTGGATGGCGTAGGCCTTGTCCACCCCGGCAAAGGAGGAGGTGAGCTGTTCCAGCTTCTCCAGCCGCTTGATGTAGTACTCCACGTTCTCCTTCCGGGCGCCGGGCCGGGCGGCGGAGATGGCGTCGGCCGCCTGGACCAGGCAGGCCACAATGGTCTTGGCCTCCACGTCGCCGTGGTGGGCCTCAATGGCGTGGATGACGTTCTCGCTCTCCCGGTACTTCCGGGCCAGCTCCACGCCGATCTGCACGTGGGACCCCTCCACCTCGTGGTCGATGGACTTGCCCAAATCGTGGAGCAGCCCCGCCCGCTTGGCCTCGGCCACGTTGACGCCGATTTCGGCGGCCAGCAGCCCCGCCAGCTGGGACACCTCGATGGAGTGGTTGAGCACGTTCTGTCCGTAGCTGGTGCGGTAGTGCTGACGGCCCAGCAGCTTGACCAGCTCCGGGTTGAGGCCGTGCACGTTGGTCTCAAACACGGCCCGCTCGCCCTCGGCGCGGATGGTGGCGTCCACCTCCCGCTTGGCCTTTTCCACCATCTCCTCGATGCGGGTGGGGTGGATGCGCCCGTCCAGGATGAGCTTCTCCAGGGCCAGCCGGGCGATCTCCCGGCGCACCGGGTCGAAGCAGGACACGGTGA
>CATABD010000186.1 GCA_949494735.1 uncultured Oscillospiraceae bacterium | reverse complement strand
AAGCTGCTCAAGGTGGGCACCGAGGCCCAGCAGATGCTGGGCAAGACCCCCGGCAACATTGTGGCCATCCGTCCCCTGCGGGAGGGCGTTATCTCCGACTACGATATGACCGAACGGATGCTGCGGGAGTTCATCCGCAAGGTGGCCCCCGTGCGGGTGTTCAAGCCCCGGGTGGTTATCTGCGTGCCCTCCGGCATCACCGAGGTGGAGGAGCGCGCCGTCATTGACGCGGGCATCCAGGCCGGTGCCCGGCGGGTGTACCTCATCGAGGAGCCCTTGGCCGCCGCCATCGGCGCGGGGGTGGATATCACCCAGCCCGACGGCCATATGGTGGTGGATATCGGCGGCGGAACCGCCGATATCGCCGTGATCTCCCTGTCCGGCATCGTGGAGTCCGCCTCCATCAAGGTGGCCGGCGACGCCTTCAGCGAGGCGGTCATCAAGTACATCCGCAAGCGGCACAACGTCCTCATCGGCGACCGCACCGCGGAGGAGCTGAAAATGACCATCGGCTGCGTGTTCCCCCGGCCGGAGGAGATCTCCATGGAGGTCAAGGGCCGCTGCCTCATGACCGGGCTGCCCCGGGTGTTCTCCGTCACCTCCAGCGAGATGATCGAAGCCTTTGAGGAGCCCTGCTCCCGCATCCTGGAGGCCATCCACGGCGTACTGGAGCGCACCCCCCCCGAGCTGGTGGCCGATATCTCCAGCAACGGCATTATTATGACCGGCGGCGGGTCGCTGGTCTGGGGCTTTGACAAGCTCATCGAGTCCCACACCGGCATCGAGACCTATGTGGCCGACGACGCCATCTCCTGCGTGGCCCACGGCACCGGGCGCAGCCTGGACTGGGTGAACGAGATGCAGGACGGAACTATGAATATTTCGCGGAGCAGGCAGATGTTATAAAGAAGCGCGGAGCCGTCGTGAGCAGCGCGGATGGAGCGGAGCGAAAGCAAAAGCCCAGGCCAACGCAGTTGGGCGGGTTTTGCTTGAGGCGGAGGGAAGCCGCGCGTGGCGAACAGGCGGAGCGTGACAGCAGGAAGCGCGGAGCCGTTGTGAGCAGCGCGGACGATAGATTACAAAGGGAGCGCCCCGGACAGGGGCGCTCCTTCCGCGTTTTTTAAGAATTTGTAAAAATGCGATTTTTATGTTGACAGGACAATATTAGACGCAATATAATATCGGTGAAAGGAGGAGGTGTCATGGCTTACGCAATCGGGCCGCAGCTGCTGGACGGGTGCGTACTGGCGGTGCTGTCCCACGGGGACGCCTACGGTTATATCCTTACCCAGCAGGTGAAGGGCAAGCTGGATATCTCCGAATCCACCCTCTACCCGGTGCTGAGGCGGCTCCAGCGGGACGGGCTGCTCACGGTGTATGACCGGCCCTACCAGGGCCGCAACCGCCGCTATTACGCCATCACCCCCGTCGGCCGCACCCAGCTGGAGCGGCGGCGGGAGGAGTGGAAGCACTTCCGGGACGGCGTGGACGAGATCATGAAGGAGGACGAGCAGCATGGATAAACTTACCTATTTGGCTGAGCTGGCCGAGGGGCTGGCGCGGTGGGTGCCCGAACGGGAGCGCCAGAATATCCTGCGCTATTACGCGGAATACTTCGACGAGGCCGGGCCTGGACGGGAGGCCGAGGTGGTCCGGGAGCTGGGCGACCCCTGGGCGCTGTCTTGCCGGCTGGCGGTGGAGGGCGGCTACGTCACCCAGAAGCAGGCCCAGGGCTGGACGCCCCGCAAAAAGAAAAAGTGGCCCTGGCTGCTGGCGGCGGGGGTTACGGCGGCGGTCCTCCTGTTCACAGTGGCGAGCGTTGCCATGGGCGCGGCTGTGTTCGGGCGGCTGGTGGGCCGGAACGTGGCAGGGTTTGTCACCGGCGAGAATGTGGCGGTGGCGGAGCCGGTGCCCTCCGAGAAGGTCGCGTTCTACGAGTTTGACAGTATACCCGGGGAGGTCCAGGGCGGCATGGTTGTCGCCGAGGAGGAGCAGCCGGAGATCTCCGAGGGCTTCGGCTTCTGGACCATGGAGGACGGCTACCTGGATTCCTTTGATACCATTGACGCGGAGATCAGCTTCGGCAATATCACCGTCACCGCCGGGACCGACTACACCCTGTCCATCCAGAAGGAGGGCAGCCTGGGGGATTACAGGCTGAGGTGGACGGTGAAGGACGGCAAGCTGAAGGTGGAGGACGCCCGGCCCGGCGGCTTCCAGTCCAATTGGGGCGGCCTGACGGGGGTGCACAGCCTGGACGTGTCCATCACGGTGCCCTCCGATGTTCGGGTGAAGGAGCTGGACGTCAAGACCGCCCTGGGTGACATCTTTGTGCGCGAAGTGGCCGTGGAACAGGAGCTGGAGGTCAAGACGGCCCTGGGCGACGTGGAGCTGTACGGCGTGCGCGCCGAGGAGCTGGAGGCCAAGAGCAACCTGGGCGATGTGGAATGCCATGATTCCCAGGTGGCCAGGGAGCTTACCCTGGAGAGCAACAGCGGGGACGTGGTTCTGGGCATGGAAGAGCTGTGGGACGGCCTGGACATCAAGCTGAAAACCAATCTGGGCCAGGTGGAGGCCGTCCTGAACTGCGCCGAGGGGGAGTGCGAATACGAGCTGAAGTGCAGTATGGGCGAAGTGACGGTGAACGGCCGCGGCCGGGGCAGCGGGGCGAAGCAGAAGGGGAACTACCCCTATAAGCTGGAGGCCAAGAGCGACCTGGGCGACGTAAACGTGGATTTCCGGGAGGGTTAACGGCATATGCGCCGCTTTGTTTGGGCCTGCGGGCGCAGACTCTGCGAGGCATTTTTCAACAGTCAGGGGCCCGGCGGCTTGCCGC
>CATABD010000185.1 GCA_949494735.1 uncultured Oscillospiraceae bacterium | reverse complement strand
AGTCGAAGTTGCCGGGGGCGTCCAGCACGTTGATCTTGCAGCCGTTGTACTCCACGGGGGCCACGGCGGCGGAGATGGAGATCTGGCGCTTGATCTCCTCGGGGTCGTAATCGCAAACGGTGTTGCCGTCGGTGGTCTTGCCCAGACGGTCGATGACACCGGTCATGCGCAGAAAGCTCTCAACCAGGGTGGTCTTGCCGTTGCCGCCATGGCCCAGCAGGCAGATATTGCGGATATTATGGGGAGAATAGCTCATAGTTTGTTCCACTCCTTAACGATTAGTGCTCGGCCAAGGCTCGGCCAAAGCGTCACTAACGATAAGTATACAATAAATCCCGGCATTTGGCAACGGTTATTTGAGGAAAATGACGAATCTTTTTTCCGGGCGGGGAGCGGAATTTTTCCTGTACATGGCCGGGACGGTGTGGTACAATACCTATGACCGACCTCCACTTCGGTCCAACCGGCGGGCAGAGAGCCGCGGGCGGGAAAGCGCGTTCCCGCCCGGAAGGGACGCCCGCCGCTGCGCCTCGCGCGGCGCTCTAAAGATAAAGGAGGCTTTTTTCATGCGCAAGTTTTCTGTCCGGGACCTGACCCTTGCCGCCATGGTGGCGGCGCTGTACGCGGTGATGGGCTGTTTCGCCAACATCTTCGGCTGGACCTTCGGGCCCGTCCAATTCCGTTTTGCCGAGGCCCTCACGGTGCTGCCCTTCCTGTTCCCCGCCGCCGCGCCGGGGCTGGCGGTGGGGTGCTTCCTCACCAACCTGCTCTCCCCCTACGGGGCGCTGGACTGGCTGTTCGGCACCCTGGCCACCGCCATCGCGGCCTGGCTCACCATGAAAGCGCCCAAGTGGTATCTGGCGGCCCTGCCCCCCATCCTGGTCAACGCCCTCATCCTGTCCCCCATGTGGGCCTGGACGGATATCGGGGCGGTCAACGCCGCCTTCTGGGCGGCCTGCGGCTGGAACTTCATCACCTTTATCCCCGGCGAGGGGCTGGTGTGCTATGCGCTGGGCACGCTTCTGCTGAAGCTGATGCCCAGGATTGACGTGTTGAAGCCCGCCCTGCGCCCCGGGGCCCAGACCCCCGCGGCATAATCAAGGAAGGACTGATTATCAGTCCTTCCTTGGGCCAAAGCCCCCGGACGGTGGAGCGTCCGGGGGCTTTTCCCGTCTGTCTACTTTTTGCAGTACGCCGCTATGGCGCCGCTCATCTTTTGCGCCGTGCCGGGGCCGTACTTCTCCAAATTCTCCTGGAACCTGGGGTCGTTGACATACATCTGGCCTAAACAGGCCAGGATGCCGTCGGTGCAGTGGTAATGGTACTTGGTGATGTGCGCCTGCCAGCGCTTTACCAGGGCCTGGGCCTCCTCCCCTTCCGGATCGGCGCACTTGCCGAAGGCGGTGAAGATCTCCTCCATCTCGGCCTGGATCTGCGCCTCTTTTTCCGGGGTGTAGTCCTTGTGCTTCTCCCGGCTCTCCAGGAACGCCTCGGTGTTGCCCCAGCGCTGGGCCGCCTCCCGGGCGTACTGGTCTTTTACCGCATCCCAGTCCGCCTGGGTGGGCTTGGGCCTTTCGTCGTACATAATATTCCCTCCAATCGTCTCGTCTACCAGCCGAAGCATGTCGTCCAGCCGCCGCCGCTTCATCAACAGCAGGCTGCGGTGTTTTTTCAGCGCCTCGGCCCGGTCGTGGTCCGGGGCGGACAGGATGCGCCCGATCTGCTCCAGCGGCACGCCCAGCTCCCGGTAGAACAAAATCTGCTGCAAAGCCGCCATGGCCCTGTCGTCGTAAAAACGATACCCGGCCGGGGTGACCTCGGCGGGCTTTAGCAGCCCGATCTCGTCGTACCATCGCAGGGTGCGCACGCTGACCCCCGCCAGCCGCGCGGCCTGGCTCACGGAATACCGCATCCTTTCCACCTCCGGGACATACTCTAACCCATGACGTAACGGGAGAGTCAAGACTTTTTTCAAACCGTTTCACGTGAAACGGTTGTTCTATTTCCATGCCCGGCCCAGCCGCTCCGCCGCCTGGCCGAGCTCCTCCTCACTGAGGCCGGCGAAGCCCAGCACCACCGTGGAGGGGATGGGGGGGACGGCGTGGCAGTACCGGCTCAGGGGATGGACCCGGACGGATTGGCAGGCCGCCCGTTCCACCAGCTCCCCCTCGGAGTACCGGGGCAGGGTGAGCAGGAAGTGGAGGCCCGCCCCCGCCCCGGAGACGGAGGCACCGGGGATGGCGGACAGCGCCCCGGTGAACAGGGCGCATTTTTTCCGGTACAGGTTGCCGGTGCGCCGCAGGTGCCGCCCGTACAGCCCCTGGGCGATGAAGCGGCGCAGGCTCTCCTGCTCGAACCGGGAGACGGTGCACGCCCCATGGGAGAAGGTGCGCCGATAGCGCTCCAGCAGCGGGGGGGGCAGGATCATGTAGGCCACCCGGATGGCGGGGGCGATGGAGCGGGAAAAGGTGCCCATGTACACCACCCGCCCGGCCCGATCCAGCCCCTGGAGGGCGGGTATGGGCCGGGAGGCGTAGCGGAATTCGCTGTCGTAGTCGTCCTCGATGAGAAAGCGCCCGGGCTGGGACGCCGCCCAGTGGAGCAGGCGGCTGCGCCGCCCGGCGGGCATGGTCACCCCCAGGGGAAACTGGTGGGAGGGGGTGACGTAAGCCAGTCCCGCGCCGCTGTCCTCCAGGGCGTCCGGGTCCATCCCCTCCCCGTCCACCGGGATAGGGAGGGCCTGCCGCCCGTGGAGGGCGGCGGCGGCGTAGGCGGCCGGGTAGCCCGGGTCCTCCAGGGCCACGGCCCTTTGCTCAGGCAGCAGCTGGAGCAGCAGGGACAGCAGATAGTCCGCCCCCGCCCCCACCACCACCTGCTCCGGCGAGCAGCGCACCCCCCGGTACTGGG
>CATABD010000184.1 GCA_949494735.1 uncultured Oscillospiraceae bacterium | reverse complement strand
CCCCGGACGCCATGCGTCCGGGGCCCTTCCGTCATTTTTTGTTGCGCACAAACACCTGGGTGCCCTGGTACTTGGGGTTATGCCGCTCATCGAGCTCGAAGCCGTCCAGGGCGGCGATGAATCGGGAGAGCTTGGCAAAGCCGTAGTTCCGGGCGTCGAAATCCGGCTGCTTTTTGATGAGCAGGGTGCCCAGGTCGCCCAGGTAGGCATAGCCGTCCTCGTCCGCCAGATCCTCCACCGACTGGGCGATGAGCTCCTGGACGGAGAGGGCAGGGGACTCCGATGGGACGGCTTTCTTTTTCGTGCTCTTCCCGGCGGGGGCGGGGGGCTGCGCCTTTTCGGCGGCCTTGAGCGACTCAATGTACACGAACTTGTCGCAGGCCACGATGAAGGGCTTGGGGGTCTTCTTTTCCCCCATGCCATACACTTTCATCCCCGCCTCCCGCAGGCGGGTGGCCAGGCGGGTGAAGTCGCTGTCGCTGCTCACCAGCACGAAGCCGCCGCAGTTGCCTGAGTAAAGGATGTCCATGGCGTCGATAATCATGGCCGAGTCGGTGGCGTTTTTGCCGGTGGTGTAGCTGTACTGCTGGAAGGGGGTGATGGCGTGCTCCAGCAGCAGGGGCTTCCAGCTGCCCATGTTGGGGGCGGTCCAGTCGCCGTAGATGCGCTTGATGGTGGCCGAGCCGTACACCGCCACCTCCGCCATGATCTCCCGCAGGGCGGTGCGGGGGGCGTTGTCCGCGTCGATGAGGACGGCGAGGCGAAGTTCGTTTTCCATGGTGGCTCTCCTTTTCCCGTGGGGCCTGAATTGTCAAACACAGTATAGCACAGGCGCGGCGGAAAGGCCAGAGCAAAAAAATTTTTTCCGCCGCAACAATCCGCCCCCCTGGGGCGTGTTATAGTCAGAAGGGAAGCCCGCGAAAGCACCCTTCAGCTGGCGCGGGCGGAGGAGGGACGAGATGGAGCGCTCCAACCGGTTGGAAGAATTGGTGACAAAGCATGAAAACACCCTGTTCCGGGCGGCGCTGGCCATTTTGGGCGACGTCCAGGAGGCGGAGGACGCGGTGCAGGATACTTTCCTGCGCTATCTGGAAAAGCGCCCCCAGTTCCGGGACGGGGAGCATGAAAAGGCGTGGCTGCTCAAGGTGACGGCCAACCGCTGCAAGAGCGTGCTGCGCACCCGCCGCCGACACCCGGCAGTGGAGCTGCTGGATGTGTACCAGGCCCCGGAGGAGGGCAGGGAGCTGCTGGAGGCCATCCTGGCCCTCCCGGCCAACCAGCGTTCGGCGGTGCACCTGCACTATTACGAGGGCTATACCTCGGAGGAGATCGGGGCCATCCTGGGCCAGCGGCCCGGGACGGTGCGCTCCCATCTCAGCCGGGCGAGGGACGCTTTGCGGCGGTATTTATCTGATGAAGAAGGGGAAGGCTGACATGAGGCAATATAAAGAGTATATGGATCGTGTGAAGGTGTCCGACACCCTCCACCGGCGGCTGTCGGAGCTGGAAGGGCCGGGGAAGCGCCCCATCCCGTGGAAAAGGTACGGGACATGGGCGGCGGCGCTGGTCCTGGTGTGCGGCCTGGGGGGAGTTTCGCTCTGGGCGGCCCGCGCCAACAGCCGGGAGGCCCCGCTGCCGCCCTATGCGCCTGGGTATCAAGGCGTCCCGGAGATCGGGGTGGTGGGCGAGCCGGACATCGCCCCGGAGGAGCCCGGCGGGAGTGTGGAACCGGCCCCGCGCTTTATGGCGGGGAGCTACGAGGTGACCCGGGACGGCGTGACGGCCCACTATCTCCTGCCTTATATCGAATACGGCGAGACGGCGGGCGTGGAAACGGCCCTGGACTGGGACGTCCCCCCCGGCGCGGTGAAGCGGGAGCTGACCGGGGAGGAGATTGCCGCCCTGATGGGCGGGGAGGACGTGCTGGCCGACCACCTGGACTGGGGGGTGGAGTACGTGTTGACCGGCTGGGCGGCGTGGAACGGGGACGGCTCCTTCTGGGGGGCGTATATTGACGGTATTGCGCCCAACTACGGCGCGGCGTTGAACAGCTTCGAGTTCGCCGTCACGGCGGGGCAGCTGCCCCCCACCTGCATCGCCTACCCGGGCAGCGTGGAGCAGAGCGTCAGCGGCGCCATGGTCACCGCCGACAAGCACGACTGGGAGAACAGGTTCGGGGAGGAAACAGCCATCATCCATGGCCGCCGGGTGAGCTTTATGAAGGACGGCTGCGGATTCCGGTTCGACCTCTCCGGGGCGGACGCCGGGTTGGCCGAACAGCGGGTGAGCCGCCTGGTGCGGTGGGTGTTGGACGGGGGGCTGGCGCTGGACGCGCTCTCCTCCGACGGCGCGGTGCCGGCCCACCCCTGGGAGGCCGACCCCGGCTACTCCGTGGGCGAGCCAAACTGGGATGACAGCGGCGAGGGCCGCGTCTGCCCGGAGTGCGGGGCGGAGCTTCCCAGGGGAAAGGCGCACGACCACACCTTGAAAGCGGTCCCGGAGGCGGACAGCGCCCTCACCTGCCGGAGCTGCGGCGGGGGCATTCCGGACGGGGCGCGCCACAGCTGCGCGGACGATCCGGCGGGCTCCGGCGGCCATGTCTGCGGCATCTGCGGCCAGGTGTTCCCAGAGGGTAAGGTGCACAGCCACGAATATGAGATCATATGCGGTCTTCCCCTGGCCCCGGCCCCTGAGAGCCCCGCCCCGGAGACCTGGATCTGCGAGACCTGCGGCGAGTCCTTCGCATATGGGACGTCCCACGACTGTGGGATGTGCGACGGCTATCCGCCGCCTCACGTCTGTGAGGTGTGCGGAGAGGCTTACCTGGAGGGGACGGCCCACGCCTGCCGTCAGGGGGGGCACCACCAGGAGGAGCACCACGGGAACCATTAATTAGAGCCCCGCCCGGCTTTGCCGG
>CATABD010000183.1 GCA_949494735.1 uncultured Oscillospiraceae bacterium | reverse complement strand
CCGTGTCGCCAGGCTGGCACAGGGCCATATAGACGGCGTAGTTGGCCTGGGCGCCCGAGTGGGGCTGAACGTTGGCGAATTTCGCCCCAAACAGCTTGCATGCCCGCTCAATGGCCAGGTTTTCCGCAATGTCCACACACTGGCAGCCGCCGTAATACCGCTTGCCGGGGTAACCCTCGGCGTACTTGTTGGTGAGCACGCTGCCCATGGCGGCCAGCACCGCCTCGGACACGATGTTCTCAGACGCGATGAGCTCGATGTTGTCGCACTGCCGCTGATACTCCGCCCGGATGGCCGCGCCCACCTCAGGATCGTGCCGGGATACAAAATCCATATACTCCAAAACCATATCTGTCTCCGCCTTTCAAAAATTTAGTCCTTGACATTATACATGGTTTTGCCAAAAAGCACAACTGCTGCCAGGCAAAAAAATATTCTCGCTTTTTTATGTTTTTTGTGCTATCCTGTTGGCGAGGTGAGTTTCATGACGAAGCAAGACGTATGCGCCATTGTGGAGGCGCTGAAGGAACTGTACCCTGATTCCCTGTGCTCCCTGCAATATGAGAAGGACTACGAGCTGTTATTTGCCGTGCGGCTGTCCGCCCAGTGCACCGACGAGCGGGTGAACAAGGTCACCCCTGCCCTGTTTGCCCGCTTCCCCACCCTGGAGAGCTTTGCCCAGGCGGATATTGAGGAGGTAGGCCGGTACATCCATTCCTGCGGCTTCTTCCGGGGCAAGAGTAAGGATCTGGTGCTGTGCGCCCAGATGCTGCTCAGCGAATACGGCGGCAAGGTGCCCGGCACCATGGAGGACCTGCTCCGCCTGCCCGGCGTGGGCCGCAAAACCGCCAACCTTATTTTAGGGGACATCCACAACACCCCCGGCGTGGTGGTGGCGGACACCCACTGCATCCGCATCACCGGGCGGTTGGGGCTGACCGACGGCACCAAAGACCCGGCCAAAGTGGAAACTCAGCTCAGGGCCGTCCTGCCGCCAGCGGAGTCCAACAATTTCTGCCATCGGATGGTGCTCCATGGCCGGGCGGTGTGCACGGCGCGGAAGGCCATGTGCGGCAGCTGCACCCTTGCCCCCTGGTGCAAGTACGCGAAAACAGAATTCAAGGCGTAAGAAAAGCCCGCCCGGTTGTTTGACCGGGCGGGCTTTTTGTTTGCTCAGGGTTCCACCGGGGCCAGAGCGTCCAGCGGAATGGTGACGGACCCGGATTCCTCGGAATTGCGGGTGAAGTCCCACTCAATCGTCAAGGTGCCGCCCTGGAATTTGGCAGGATCAGTGATCTTTGACAGGCGGTGAACCACCACCTTCTCATTGAAGTCAATTCCTCCGCCGCCACTGCACAGTTCCAGAGGAATGGCCTCCCCTTCCTTAGTTATCAAGGTAATCCGCCTTACATCATTTCCAATGGATAGCCAGCGGCTGTACGCCGCCTCGCCCTTCTCGTCCAGCGGCGCCCCAAAGTCCAGGCCACCCTCCCGGCTCAGCCTCAGCTCAAGGGTCATGGGCGACAGATACAGCTCTCCCGCCGTCATGACGGCTCCGTCCAGTTCTCCAATCACCTGATCCGCCTGCATGGCCCATCCGATTTCCTTCTGGGGCAGCGGAACCTCAAAGGACCAGTTTCCGGAATAAACGGTTATCTCTTTCTGCTGCTCCAGGTCATAGTAACCCAGATTCACCGCCGGCACCCGAAGGGACGCCGCGTTCCATACTGCGGCGCTCTCACTCATCTGGGGACTCAGCGTGAACATGAGCGGAACGTGGTTGTCCATGGGGTCGTCGTCCTCCAGAACCTTCCAACTGTAGAAGCCCACCAGACCGTCCTTCCCCAAGGGCTCCCCCGCCCCGTCCAGGAAATCCACCGCTTCCCCGCTGCCATTGTTCAATCCCTTAGAGGTGCTGATACCGGGGGGATCGGCCTCCCCCATGTAGAGCTGTGTCCCCTCCGGGGCAATGAAGTCCGCCAGGATCATCACGAAGTCGCGGTCCCGAAGCACTTGGGTCACATGGAGCGCCGCCCCATTATTCTCCTTGGTGATGTCCAGCGCCATAGCGCCGGGGTACAGCAAATTCTCCGCTTCGGCCACCGCCCCGGAATTTTCCGGCTCCACGTTCAGGTACTCCAGGAATCTTTGATTCAGCCCGGGTAGAACTACCGCCGCCGCGGCCCCCGTTACCAGCAGCGCCGCCGCTGCCATACCTATCACAACTCGTTTCCAGTTTTTCATCGGACGTTTCCTCCTCGCGTCATCCCGGAGGAGTTGGCGCAGCAATTCCCGCTCCCGTTTTTGGGTTGGGGCCAGTCCATCGAACATCCTGTTCAGCTCATGTCTGTCCATAGCCTTCCTCCTCCATCTTGAGTTTCAGCTTCTTCCGGGCCTGTACCAGCCGGGAGCGCACGGTGGAAGGATTCTCCCCCAGCATGTCCGCTATCTCCCCGGTGGTGTAGCCCTGGTAGTAATGGAGGTAGAGCGCCAGCCGCTGGGGTCCGGGCAGGGCCGCCACCTGATCCCACACTTCCCGGTCACGGGGCTGCTCCCAGACAAGGGAATCCAGCGCCTCCTCCCCCGCCCGCCGGGTGCGCCACCAGTGTTTGAGCTGGTTGCGGCACTCGTTTCGGGCGGCGACGATGAGCCACGCCTTCTCGTGCTCCGGATCACGGAAGGTCTGATCCCTCTCCATCACCCTGCGAAAGACGTTTTGGGCGGCGTCCTCCGCGTCGGGTACGTTTTTCATCAGCACCAGGCAGATCTGGTAGACCATGCCGAAGCGCCGCCCATAGAGGCCGGCCAGCTCCTCTTGAGACCAACCATGCCGTACCACGGGGATCACCTCCTCTCGTCTCTCTGCCTATTACACAATTGAGGCGGCCAAATTGTTGACAGCGCAGGAAATTTTTTGACAAAGCAGTGCGGGCGGCCTACGCCGC
>CATABD010000182.1 GCA_949494735.1 uncultured Oscillospiraceae bacterium | reverse complement strand
TATCCGGCGGAGTGTGAGATCCTGTGGACAACAGCGTCAAACGCGGCGACATTTTTTACGCGGACCTAAGCCCGGTGGTGGGCAGCGAGCAGGGCGGCGTCCGCCCGGTGCTCATCGTCCAGAACGACACCGGCAACAAGCACAGCCCCACGGTGATCGCCGCGGCGATTACCTCCCAGACGGGCAAGGCCCGCCTGCCCACCCACATCACCCTGGCCTCCCACAGCTGCGGCCTGCCCAAGGACTCGGTGGTCCTGCTGGAGCAGATCCGCACCCTGGACAAAAAGCGCCTGCGGGAGCACATGGGCCGGGTGGACGACCAGGTGATGCGGCGGGTGGACAGTGCCATCGCCGTCAGCTTCGGCCTCAGCCCGGAGCGGTTGGTATAAAGAAGCGCGGAGGATAGCCGCGCAGGGGAGCTTGCAGCGCAGCGAGAGCGAAAGCCCGACCGCCGCGCCCCGTCCCGCCCCACTGCCGGGGCGGGACAGGGCGTTTGAGCCCCGGCGGGGACAGGCCCTGTACAGACAGAAAACCATGGAGGAATCTACATATGAAAAAATGGAAACTGGCCGCAGCCGCCCTGTGCGTGTGCTTTTTGTTCACCGCGGCCTACGCCGCCAACGCCGCCCCCGGCGGCCAGGCCGACCCGCTGGTCACCTTGAGCTACCTCAACGGCGCCTACACCAGGCAGGTGAAGGACATGGTGGATCAGGCCGTCACCGCCCGCAAGGCGGAGATGGAGCAGGCCCTGCGAAACATCGTGGCCGGCCAGGGCGGGATCTCCGCGCCCTCGGGCGGCGGCAGCGTGTTCACCGTGGTCACCCTGAACCAGGGCCAGTCCCTGGTGGGGGACGTGGGGTGCGAGGTAATGCTGCGGGTGGGCTCTGCCACCTGCGGCGCGTCGGACAGCGTGGGCCTCATCGACACCACCTCCGGCGGCGTTCTGGGCACGGGCGCGGCGCTGAGCCAAAACCACCTGTACATGGTCACCATCGCCCCCCGCTGGATAACGGCCTCATCGGCCACGGTGAAGGTGCTGGTCCGGGGGCCCTATACCATCCAGTAATTCCCTTCACCCCGGTAGGTATTCATAGAATTTTAACAAAGATTTCGCAAATTATCTCTGTTTTCTTTGTGCGCTTCGTGGTATACTTCCCTTGTCAGGTTGAAGAAGCCAGACAATGCCGCAACCTCTCTTTTCTCCTTAACCGGGGCTGCTCCGTTGATGCGCCGGAGCCCCCCGGACAATCTGCTCCAAAGCCCCAATCCGGCTTTGTTCCGCCGCCCGCAAGGGCGGCGTTTTTCGTCCCGCGGTGTGTACGAACCGGTGTCTCACGCAAAGCGCCCCTGCGGTTTTCCCTCTTGAAAAACGCCTGCCTACCTTTTATAATAGTGCCACACGATTTTAGTTTGGAGGTTATCGCCATGGCCATAGACAAAAGCTGGTTCGACCAGATGGAACAGCGCATCCCCCGCGGGGAGGCGCGCACCCGCTTCGCCCCCTCGCCCACGGGGTACATGCACGTGGGCAACCTGCGCACCGCCCTTTACACCTGGCTCATCGCCCGCCACGCGGGGGGCAAGTTCCTGCTGCGCATCGAGGATACCGACCAGGGGCGGCTGGTGGAGGGGGCGGTGGAGGTCATCTACGCCACCATGCGCCGCTGCGGCCTGGACTGGGACGAGGGGCCCGATGTGGGCGGCCCGGTGGGCCCCTACATCCAGACCCAGCGCCGGGACCTGTACGGGAAGTACGCCCAGCTCCTGATCGACAAGGGCTATGCCTACCGCTGCTTCTGCACCGGGGAGCGGCTGGAGCAGCTGCATAGGGACGACCCCAACGCCAAGTACGACCGGCACTGCCTCTCCCTCACCCCCGAGGAAATCCAGGCCAGGCTGGACGCCGGCCAGCCCTATGTCATCCGCCAGCGCATCCCGGAGGGGACCACCACCTTCCGGGACGCGGTATACGGGGACATCACCGTGGACAACGCCGAGCTGGACGATCAGATCCTCATCAAGTCCGACGGCCTGCCCACCTACAACTTCGCCAACGTCATCGACGACCACCTGATGGGCATCACCCATGTGGTCCGGGGGGCGGAATACCTGTCCTCCGCCCCCAAGTACAACCTGCTCTATGAGGCGTTCGGCTGGGACATCCCAACCTATGTCCACTGCTCCTCCGTCATGTTCAGCGACCCCGCCACGGGGACGGTGCGCAAGATGTCCAAGCGCCACGGGGACCCCTCCTATGAGGATCTGGTGGCCCAGGGCTACCTCTCCCAGGCGGTGGTGAACTATGTGGCCCTGCTGGGCTGGGCCCCCCACGGGGACATCGCCGAGCAGGAATTCTTCACCATGGACGAGCTGGTGAAGGCGTTTGAAATCGGGGGCATCTCCAAGTCCCCCTCCGCCTTCGACATGGACAAGCTGAACTACTTCAACGCCGCCTACCTGCGCAATCTCTCCCCGGAGGACTTCGCGAAGGAGGCCCAGCCCTGGATCAGGCAGTCGGTGAAAAACGAGGCCTACGACGCCGGCGCCATCGCCGCCCTCCTCCAGGCCCGGTGCGAAAAGCTGTCCGACATCCCGGAAAAGGTGGACTTTTTCGACGCCCTGCCGGACTACGGCGCGGACCTGTTCACCAACAAGAAGTCCAAGACCAACGCCGAGGTGTCGCTGGCCATGCTGGAGGCCGCCGTCCCGGCGCTGGAAGCCCTCCCCCAGTGGAGCCAGGACGCCATCCACGGGGCGCTGGTGGGGCTGGCGGAAACGCTGGGCGTGAAAAACGCCACCCTTATGTGGCCGGTGCGCATCGCCGCGGCGGGCAAGGCGGTGACCCCCGGCGGGGCGGTGGAAATCTGCTCCATCCTGGGCAGGGACGAGACCCTGCGGCGGCTGCGGCTGGGCCAGGTGGAGCGCCGTCCGGGGTTTGACGGGGAGTACGGGGTCATCTCCCTGCTCTCCCCGGGGGAGATCGGA
>CATABD010000181.1 GCA_949494735.1 uncultured Oscillospiraceae bacterium | reverse complement strand
GAGGGCCTGCCCGCCATCGTCACCATCGTGCTGGCCCTGGGGGTGCAGCGGATGGTAAAGCACAACGCCATTGTGAAAAAGCTGCCCGCGGTGGAGACCCTGGGCTGCGCCGGGGTGATCTGCTCGGACAAAACCGGCACCCTCACCCAGAACCGCATGACGGTGAAGCAGGTGTGGACCCCTGGGGACCGCCACCGCCGGGAGGCGCTGACCATCGGTGCGCTGTGTAACGACACGGTGCTCTCCCCCAGCGGCAAAACCACCGGCGACCCCACCGAGACCGCCTTTGTGGACGCCGCGCTGGCCGACGGCCTGGACAAGAACATTTTGGAGCAGGAGATGCCCCGGGTGTTTGAGCTGCCCTTCGACTCCGAGCGCAAGCTGATGAGCACCGTCCACCCCCTGCCCGGCGGCGGTTACCGGGTGATGGTCAAGGGCGCCCCCGATGTGCTGCTCTCCCGGTGCGCCCGCATCCTGGCCGGGACTGCCGTCCCCCTCACCGCCTCCCTGGCCCGGGACGTGGAGGGGGCCAACGCTTCCATGGCGGAGCAGGCCCTGCGGGTGCTGGCCTGCGGGTATAAGGACATTGAAAAATTACCCGCCGGAAGCCCTGCCGGCGGGGAATTGGAGACAGGGCTCACCTTCGTGGGGCTGGTGGGCATGATCGACCCGCCCCGGCTGGAGGTCAAGGACGCGGTGGGGCAGTGCTACGCCGCGGGCATCCGCCCGGTGATGATTACCGGCGACCACAAGCTCACCGCCGTGGCCATCGCCCGGGAGCTGGACATCTTCCGC
The DNA here is from genome assembly GCA_949494735.1 of uncultured Oscillospiraceae bacterium. GTDB lineage: Bacteria > Bacillota > Clostridia > Oscillospirales > Oscillospiraceae > Enterenecus. The sequence goes on along the minus strand of CATABD010000181.1, from coordinate 2,227 downwards.
CCCGGCGACCTTGCCATCACCGGGGAGGACCTGGACTTCATGCCCCAGGAGCTGCTGGAGCAGGACGTAGACAAATTCGCCGTCTACGCCCGGGTGTCGCCGGAGCACAAAATGCGCATCGTCAAGGCGTGGCAGAAAAAGGGCATGGTGGTGGCCATGACGGGGGACGGGGTGAACGACGCCCCGGCGCTGAAGGTGGCGGACATCGGCTGCGCCATGGGGATCACGGGCACCGACGTGGCCAAGGGCGCGGCGGACATGATCCTCACCGACGACAATTTCGCCACCATCGTCAAGGCGGTGGAGCAGGGCCGGGGCATCTATTCCAACATCAAAAAGGCCATCCACTACCTGCTCTCCTGCAACATCGGCGAGATTGTGACGCTGTTTTTGGCCACCCTGTTCAACTTCCACCAGCCCCCCCTGGTGGCGGTGCAGCTTTTGTGGCTCAACCTGGTCACCGACTCCCTGCCCGCCCTGGCCCTGGGCATGGAGCCGGTGGAGCCCTCGGTGATGGAGGAGAAGCCCCGCTCCGCGTCCGAGCCGCTGTTCACCCGGCGTTTTTCCATCCGCCTGGCCTGGCAGGGGCTGATGGTGGGGCTGCTCACCCTGGCGGCCTACTGGCTGGGGGAGTATGTGCTCAGCGACCCCACCCTGGCGGACGCCACCGCCAACACCATGGCCTTCGCCACCCTCACCTTCTGCCAGCTGTTCCACGCCTTCGACGTGCGCAGCGAAACCCAGTCCATCGCCCACATCGGCCTCACCTCCAACCCGGCCATGAACAAGGCCTTCCTGGTGGGCATGGCCCTGCAATTGTCCGTGCTGCTCATACCGCCGCTGATGTCTGTGTTCCGGGTGTGCGCCCTGACCCTCACCGAGTGGCTGGTGGTGCTGGGGCTGTCCCTCACCCCGCTCATCGTGTGCGAGATGGAGAAGGCCATCCGCAGGGCAAAACGGTGATTCCGGCTTTTGCCTGGTTTATTGCGGCCGAGCCGCCCAGGCGCAGCGACGTGGGCCCCACCACGTTTCAGTACCCAAACGCGGGCGGCAGCGCCAATAGGGGAAAACCAGTCCTGGCCCTGTACGCCGGAAGGATTACGCCCTTATCCGTATAGGGCGTCCCCCGTAAACGGGGGTTCTTAGGGGGAGGCCCGACTGTAAACGCGGCCCGCCCTTGGGGGCGCGTTTACCCGGAGGGGCGCCCCCTAAGCGCGCTCTTTGGTTCCTTTCTCTCGCGTGAGAGAAAGGAACATCCCCCGGGCGCTCCGCGCTTCTTTTGAATTTCCCTGTTGCATTTTTCCCCCCGTCCGTTTATAATGTTAGTCAGAATCTTAACAAACGGGATTCAACAAAAAATTAAATTTGGAGGTCGATTCCCATGAAAGATTTATACGTGGTCAGCTGCTGCCGTACCGCCGTGGGCTCCTTTGGCGGAAGCCTGAAGGACACCCCCGCCACCGACCTGGGCGCCATCGTGGTCAAGGAGGCCCTGAACCGGGCCAACGTGAAGCCCGAGCAGGTGGACGAGGTCATGTTCGGCTGCATCCTGACCGCCGCCCAGGGCCAGAACCCCGCCCGCCAGGTGGCCATCAAGGCCGGCGTGCCCTTCTCCGTCCCCGCCTATACCGTGGGCATGGTGTGCGGCTCCGGCATGAAGTCCGTCATCGAGGCGGGCCGGGCCATCCGCTCCGGCGACGCGGAGATCGTGGTGTGCGGCGGCACCGAGAACATGAGCGCGGCCCCCTTTGCCTCCATGGACGCCCGCTGGGGCGCCCGCATGGGCGACAAGAAGCTGGTGGACACCATGATTAAGGACGGCCTGTGGGACGCCTACAACAACTACCACATGGGCACCACCGCCGAGAACATCTGCGACATCTGGGGCATCACCCGCGAGGAGCTGGACGCCTTTGCCGCCTCCTCCCAGCAGAAGACCGAGGCCGCCCAGAAGGCCGGCAGGTTCGACGACGAGATCGTCCCCGTGATGGTCAAGAAGAAGAAGGAAATGGTGGAGTTCAAGGTGGACGAGTTCCCCAAGGCGGGCGTCACCGCCGAGGGCATCGCCAAGCTGCGCGGCGCGTTCCCCGTGGGCCCCGAGGGGGTTGAGGACGAGGTGGTCCACACCTTCGAGCTCACCCAGGTCCACGAGGCCGACACCCGCAAGCACGTCCAGCGGGTCACCGCCGCCAACGCCTCCGGCATCAACGACGGCGCGGCCGCCATC
>CATABD010000180.1 GCA_949494735.1 uncultured Oscillospiraceae bacterium | reverse complement strand
CCAAGAGGAATTTACCAGCGAATGGCAGGCCGAGGACTATCTGAAGCAGGTCAAACGGGCCTCAGCGGAAAAGAGCGCCGGAAGTTCAGCGGATGGCCGTAGCTCTAACGGGGATATACCCTCACCGCAGACACAGCCCCGCCGTTATCAGGTGGTGGTTTATCACCACATCGAAAACGGCATGGACGAAAAGCGGGAATATGAAACGCTGCAAGAAGCGGAAAATGTGGCGAGGGGCTATGTTGACGGCACGTTGGAGGATGACGGCTTTGCCTATGAGGGCGCGGCGGTGTACGACCTGCTGGAAAGAAAATGGCTCTCCGTCATTGGAAATTTCCCGATGCCGGAACCCCTTGCCGAAAAAGAGGAAGTCCTGCCGCCGCCCACAGCTCAACACAAGGGTGTGGAGAAGGTAGCGGAGTATCAGTTCGACCAGGAGCGCATTGTTATCTTCCAGTACCCCAACGGCCAATTTTATAACCATTACGGCTATGATGAACAGCGCGGTTTTTCCCAAACGACAGCGGGCGGCTTTGATACCTTTGAAGAAGCTGAAAAAGCATTGTACTCCCACCGGCCCAAGGCAGAGAAGGTTTTGGAACCTGATGAAAAAGCAACAGATACAGAAAAGGGCGCGGAAAGTTTAGCGGATGGGCGCGACCCGGATAATGATGAGCCACCGCTGCCCCCGCCCGAGCCCAAACGCAGGAGCAAAGTGTCTCCCTTTGTCCTCCATCCCGAAATCCCCAACCCAGACCGGCATGAGTACCATATCACCGATGACGCCATCGGCGCTGGGACACCGGGGGAACGCTTCAACAACAACGTCCGGGCCATCCGTCTGCTGAAAAAGCTGGAACGGGAAGATCGGTTTGCCACGCCGGCGGAACAGGCGGTATTGGCGCAGTATGTGGGCTGGGGCGGGCTGGCCGACTGCTTTGACGAGCGTCACAGCAAGTACGCCGAACTGAAAGCCCTGCTGGACGAGGACGAGTACGCCGCCGCCAGAGAATCCACCCTCACTGCCTTTTACACCCCGCCCGTGGTCATCCGCTCCATCTATCAGGCATTGGAGAACATGGGCTTCAAGACCGGCAATCTGTTGGAGCCGTCCTGCGGCATCGGCAACTTCATCGGTATGCGCCCGGAAACGCTGGCCGACTCCAAAATTTACGGGGTAGAGCTGGACGGTATCAGCGGACGTATCGCCCGCCAGCTCTATCAAAAATCCTCTATCGCTGTCCAGGGGTTTGAGAAAACAGACCTCCCGGACAGCTTTTTTGACGCCGCCATCGGCAACGTACCCTTTGGCTCCTTCAAGGTGCCGGATAAGCGGTACGACAAGCACAACTTTCTCATTCACGACTACTTCTTTGCCCGGACGCTGGATAAGGTCAGACCGGGCGGCATCATCGCCTTTGTCACCAGCAAGGGCACCATGGACAAGGAAACGCCCACCGTGCGGAAGTATATCGCACAGCGGGCCGATCTGCTGGGGGCCATCCGCCTGCCCAACAATACGTTCAAGGATGCCGCTGGCACGGAAGTGACCAGCGACATTCTGTTTTTGCAGAAGCGGGACGCCCTCTCCAGCGAGGAACCGGCCTGGGTACACCTGAACACCGATGAAAACGGGCTGAAAATAAATCAGTATTTCATCGACCACCCGGAAATGGTCATGGGCGAAATGCGGGAGGTCAGCGGCCCCTATGGGCCGGAAACCGCCTGCCTGCCCCGTGAGGGGCAAGACCTGGGGGAGCAGCTCACCGCCGCCGTTCAGAATATCCAAGGCTCCATTACCGACTATGTGCTGGACGACCCGGAGGCGGAGGGCGAGGACAAATCCATCCCCGCCGACCCGAATGTTCGGAATTTCAGCTATACCGTGGTGGACGGTCAGGTGTACTACCGGGAGAACAGCCGGATGAACCCGGTGGAGGTGTCCGTGACGGCGGCGAACCGCATCAAGGGGCTGATCGGCATCCGGGACTGTGTGCGGACGCTCATTGACTATCAGACCGAGGACTGGCCCGCCGAGGATATTCAGGCCCAGCAGCGCAAGCTCAATGCCCTCTATGACGCCTTTGTGGAGAAGTACGGGCGTATCAACTCCCGCGCCAACAGTATCGCCTTCACGATGGACGACTCCTATTTTCTGCTGGCCTCCCTGGAGGTGATGGACGATGAACGGAACTTTGTCTGTAAAGCGGATATGTTCACCAAGCGCACCATCAAGCAGAAAGTCATCGTCACCAGCGTGGATACCGCGTCCGAGGCCCTGGCCGTGTCGCTGGCTGAAAAGGCCAGGGTGGATATGCCCTTTATGATGGAGCTGACCGGCAAGACCGAACAGGAGGTGTACGCCGACCTGACCGGCGTGATCTTCCTGAACCCCATGCACGGGTATGGCAGCGGCACCGAGGAAAAGTACCTCCCCGCTGATGAATACCTCTCCGGCAACGTGCGGGAAAAGCTGGAATGGGCAAAGCGGAGCGCCGAACTGTACCCGGAGGACTACGCCGCCAATGTGCAGGCATTGGAACGGGTGCAGCCGGTAGACCTGACCGCCAGTGAAATCTCCGTGCGGCTGGGGGCCACCTGGCTTCCCCCGGAGATCGTGGAGCAATTCATGTTTGAGTTGTTCAGCACTCCAAACTACTGCCAGTGGAACATCCACGTCCGCTATTTCCAGCGCACCGGCGACTGGAATGTTGAGGGGAAATCCTACGACAAGAGCAATATCAAGGCCCACAACACCTATGGCACCTCCCGCATTAACGGCTACAAGATTATTGAGGAAACCCTGAACCTGCGGGACGTTCGGATTTTTGACTATGTTCAGGACGAGAATGGCAAGAAAACACCCGTCCTGAATAAGAAGGAAACCGCCATCGCCCAGGGCAAGCAGGAGCTTATCAAGCAGGCGTTCCAGGACTGGATATGGAAAGACCCCCAGCGCCGGGAACGGCTGACACGGCTCTACAACGACAAATTCAACAGCATCCGGCCCCGTGAGTATGACGGGAGCCACCTGAACTTTGTGGGCATCAACCCGGAGATCA
>CATABD010000179.1 GCA_949494735.1 uncultured Oscillospiraceae bacterium | reverse complement strand
CCATCGGCTGCGACAGGTCCCGCCCGCCAAACTCCCCCATGGTTTCCCCCTCAACCAGCAGCTGTACCTGCCCCACCGTGTCCAGGCTGCACAGCGTGGACACAATGGAGTCGATGGCCAGGGCACGCTCCCCCTCCGGCAGCTCCAGCAGCTGCCCGGACAGGTCCGCATAGCATACCCCGTTGTCCACCCAGGCCGAGCGCACCTCCAGCCCGGCGGGCAGCAGGGGCGCCATCCCCTCCTCCTTCGGCCCGGCCAGGAGGGCCTCCAGCACCGCCTTGGCCGGGGTCTTGTCCTCCGTCAGGCGGAATACCCGCAGCTCAAAGCCCAGGGAATTCCCCCCCTCCCGGCGGAAATAGAGGGCGGCGGTCACCTCCACCGGCACCTCCTCCGCGCCGGAAAACAGCACATCGCCCGGATAGAGCACGTGCCGATCCCGGTAGGACTGCCCCGCGCCGCTGGCGGTGACCCGCACCCCGTCCACCCCCGGCAGCTGGGCCAGCGTGAGGGTGATGCAGTAATCCGCCATGGTCAAATCGACCCCCACCAGCCCGGCGTAGGCGGCGGACAGCTCCACATGGACCACCCGCTGCTCCAACGACCAGCTGAGCACCCGGGTGCCGGGCGGGATGGCGGCGGCCAGCCCCGTTTCCTCCACCGGCGGCCCCGCCAGCAATGCGTCCAGCATGGAGGGCACCGTGGCTTCCCCCTCATAGGGGCAGCTGTCCAGCGCGGCGGTAAGCTGGCGCCCCTGGGTGGGGAACCAGAGCTTCAGCCCCTCGTCCTCCGCCGGGGCGGCGGGGGCGCACCCCCAGCACAGCGCCAGCGCCAGCGCGGCGCACAGCAGCTTGACGGCGGCTCTGCTCATGGCCCCTCCTCCTCTCGCAGCGCGGGGAACTCCGCCTCAAACCGGGTGCCCCGGCCTGCTGGGTTGGGCCCCGCAGTGATATCCCCCCCGTGGAGGCGGGCGGTGTCCCGGGCGATGGAAAGCCCCAGGCCGGTCCCCCCCGCCGCCCGGGAGCGGGCCTTGTCCACCCGGTAAAAGCGGTCAAAAATCTTGGGCAGGTCATCCGGCGGGATTCCCAGGCCGGTGTCTGTGACGGTGAGCGCCACCTTTTCCCCCCGCCGGGACACGCCCACCTCCACCCTGCCCCCGGGCATATTGTACTTGATGGCGTTTTCCACCAGGTTAAAGGCCACCTGGTACAGGTCGTCCTCATTGGCGGCCAGGGCGCAGGCGGGCTCCACGCTGACTTTAAGCTCCACCTGGGCCCGGCGGGCCACAGGGGAGAGCAAGTGGGCCACCTTCTCCGCCACCGCCCCCAGTTCCACCGGCTCCCGCTCCCGCTCCGCCCCGGCGTCCAGCCGGGTGAGGGCCAGCAGGTGCTCGCTGATCCGGGTGAGGCGGTCCGCCTCCTCCCCGATGTCGGCCACGAATTCCCGCACCGTGTCCATATCCACCGAGGGGCTTTGCAAAATGGAGTCGGTGAGCAGCCGGATGGAGGCCAGCGGCGTTTTCAGCTCGTGGGAGGCGTCGGACACAAACCGCCGCCGGGCCTCCTCGGTGGTCTGGAGGCGGTCGGTGAGCTCGTTGAACTCATCGGCCAGCTGGGCCATCTCATCCCTGCCCTGGGACTCTACCCGGTGGCTGTACTCGCCCTCCCGCACGTGGCGGATGGCGGAGAGCAGCCGCACGGTGTTGCGGGTGAGGGTCTTGGACAGCAGCACCACCAGCACCAGCGCCACCAGACAGATGACAATGGAAATGTAGCGCAGGTTGGCCTGGATGGAGCGCAGCACCCCCGCCTGCTCGCCGTCGTACTCGTAGAGGTACACCGCCCCCAGCGTCATGCCGTGATAGAGGATGGGCACCGCCGCGCGGGAGCGGATGGCCCCCTCCCGGTACTCGGATCGGGACACGTCCTGCCCCCGCAGCGCGGCGGCCACCTCCCCCATGAGGGCATAGCCCCCCAGGCGGTTGTCCAGGGTGGAGCTGTCGTAGAGGATGCGGGCCGCGGCGTCTGTGACCAGCACCCGGGTGCCCTGGGCCTCCTCCAGCAGGGCCATGGTCTGCTCCACGCCCTCCCTGGTCAGCGTCTCGGACACCGCCAGGGTGGAGCCGATGACCAGCGCCTGCCGCTTCAGGTTGCTCTCCTTGGAGGTGAACACCATGTTCTCCGCCATCAGGATGGGGTAGGTGTTCATCACAATCAGGATGGCCGCCACCACCAGCAGGTAGGTCAGGGCATATTTGGCCTGGATGCTGCGGAAAAAGGGGACCCGGCTCTCCCGCTCCCTCTGCCTTGCCGCCGTCATGGACCCACCCCTCTTCTCACGTGTTGTTGGCCAGATAATACCCCACGCCCCACTTGGTCAAAATGTGCTCCGGGTTGGCCGGGTCGGGCTCCAGCTTCTCCCGCAGGCGGCGGATGTGCACATCCACGGTGCGGAACTCCCCGATATACTCGTAGCCCCACACCAGGTTGAGCAGGTTCTCCCGGCTGTACACCCGCCCCGGGTTCTGCATCAGCAGGGACATCAGGTCGAACTCCTTGGCGGTGAGCTCCACCTGCTCCCCGTCCCGCCAGGCCGCCCGCTCGCTGAGATCCAGGGTGATGGCCCCCTGGGTGAGCCGGTCCGCCTCCCGCTGCTGCTGGGCGGCGGCGCCCGCCCGGCGCAGCAGCGCCCGGATACGGGCCTTCAGCTCCAAAATGTTGAAGGGCTTGGTGATGTAGTCGTCCGCCCCGCACTCGAAGCCGATGATCTTGTCCGTGTCCTCGCTTTTGGCGGTGAGCATGATGACGGGCACGTTGGAGAACTCCCGGATCTTCATGCACGCCTGGAGCCCGTCGATCTTGGGCATCATCAGGTCTAATATAATGAGGTCGAACTGGCCGGTACGGGCCTTGTCCACCGCCTCCTCCCCGTCGGAGCCGGTGTCCACCTGGTATCCCTCGTTCTCCAGGTTGAATTTGATCCCCTTCACCATCACCCGCTCGTCGTCAACCACCAGTATTTTGGGCATCTGCATATCCTCCTCGTATAATAAGTTTCAGGTTAATAAATTCAGTATCAGCAGGTTTAG
>CATABD010000178.1 GCA_949494735.1 uncultured Oscillospiraceae bacterium | reverse complement strand
GGCGGGGGGGAGCAGGTGGGCGCACACGTAGCCGCTGCGGGGGCGGGAGAGCACATAGCCCTCCGCCGCCAGAAGGGAGTAGGCGGTCTCCACCGTGCTCATGCTCACCCCCGCCAGGGCGCACATGCGCCGCTTGGAGGGCAGCTTTTCCCCCGGGGACAGCGCCCCGGACTGGATGGCCCCGGCGATATGGCGGTAGAGCTGCTGGTACAGGGGGGCGTCCCCGGTGAACACGGGGAGGGGGAAGGATGCGTCCATAGGCAGGTCACCTCGGCGGCGGGGCAATCTGGCCCCGTAAAAAAGTTGAAAACTGGAACTGGAAACCATGCCAGTTTTACATATAATAACACCAGAACCAGGGGCCGTCAAGGCCCCGGAAGGAGCTGGAAAAGATGAACCAATCCAAAAACAGGAAAACGGTGCTTTTGATTTGTATGGTTGCCATGATGGCGGCGCTGGTGGCGGTGGGCTCCAAGCTGGAGATACAGATCCCCTCGGTATTGGGGTCGAACCGCTTCCATTTGGGCAATTCCATGTGCGCCCTGGCGGGGCTGCTGCTGGGGCCCTGGTGGGGGGCGCTGGCCTCCGGGCTGGGCTCGGCCATTTTTGACCTGTTTGACCCCCTGCGCATCATGGAGGCCCCCATCACCTTCGTCACCAAGAGCGTGTACGGCCTGGTGGCCGGGGCGGTGTTCTTCAAGGTGTTCAAGGGAAAGAGCAATTACGTCAACGAGGCCGTTGCCAGCGCCCTGGCGGCGGTGAGCTATATTGCCGTCTACCTGGTGAAGGTGTTCTTCTACAACGGGCTGCTGGTCAAGGGGCTGTCCCCGGACGCGGCCTGGCTGGCCACGCTGGGCAAGCTGCCCTCCTCGGCGTTTAACGGCGTTGTGGCGGTCATATTCGCCCCCATACTGGGGGTGGCGCTGCGCAAGGCGCTGAAGGCGGCGCATTTGGATGGCGCGGCGGCGGGCGCGTAGGGGAGCTTGGAGCGGAGCGAAGGGAAAAGCCCAAGGCCCACGCAGTGGGACTGGGTTTTGCCTGAGCCGCAGCGAAAGCGACCCGGCCATGCGCCCAGCCGGAGCGTGAATACGGTTGGATAGCGCGGCGGCGGGCGCATAGGATTAGGCGCCGCCATGCGCCATGAAAAAATGAAAGGCCCCCCGGCTTGGCGCCGGAGGGCTTTCATTTTTGAGAAAAGAGAGAGGGAGGAGATTGTCTGGTTTTGTACCTGACGTGATTATAATACCAGGGCCCCCCAGGAAAGTGTTGGACGATTTGAGAACCTTCTGTAAAGGAATTGTGAATTTGCGCCCCCGGCTGCCGGCGCGGCTTTTTGCACCGCAAGCCCCCATGCGCCCGCAGCCGCGCCATGGACAGATGAAAACCCCCCGGCCTGAACCGGGGGGTTTCCTTTTTTGAGAAAAGAGAGAGGGAGGAGATTGTCTGGTTTTGTACCTGACGTGATTATAATACCAGAGCCCCCCAGGGAAGTGTTGGACAAATTGAGAACCTTTTGTGAAGAAATCGTGAACGTTGTGAAATTTCTATGAACTCCGGGAAAAATATAACAAAATAAGGGGAAAACAGTCGGCAGGCAGCGTCACCGCCTGCCGCGGTAGGAAGAGGCGGGACGGCGCCCGCCCGCCCGGCTGTACCGCCGCCGGGCCTTGCGGCGGGGAAGGACGACGGCGAGCAGAAAAACCAGCACCGCCAGAAGCACCACGCCTGCGGCGAGCAGCGCCTTCACCCACCACAAAGACCAGTAATACTTGATCTGCTGGACGGTGTAGAGAAATTCGGAGCGCTCCACGCTGCTGCCGGCCACCATGTCCAGGGTGCCGTATTCCACCCCGTCATACCGCAGGGTGACGGTGCCCAGCTTCTGCCCGGCGGCCACAGGGGCCTCGATGGGTTCCTCCGGCAGGTCAAAGTCCAGCTCGGCCTTCTTAGGGTCATAGTCCGAGGGCATGGTGGCCTCAATCCGGCCCGTGGGCTGGGCCAGCACGTAGTCCGCCTCGTCGGACAGGGTCACCTTGACCTCCCGCATTACGTTTTCCGTGTCCTGGTCCAGCAGGGTGATGCGGTGGAAGTTTTGGAACGCCCACTCCAGCAGCCGCTTGGTCTCGGAGAAGGACCAGAAATGGCGGCCGTTCTCGTCCACCGTATCCTCGGTGCCCAGCACCACGCAGTAGAAGGTGCGGCCCAGCTCGTCCACGGCGGCGGAGGCCAGGCAGCGCCCGGCCTCGCCGGTGTTGCCCGTTTTGATGCCGATGGCCTTGCCGTATGTATAGCCGATGGCGTAAAAGCTGCTGAGAAGGCCGTTGGAGGAGTAGATGGTCCGCTCCGGCTGGAGGTTGGTGGCGGGAAGGGTGTAGGAGGGGGTGCGCACGATGGTGCGGAAGGTCTCGTTGTCCATGGCGGCGGAGGCCATGAGGTAAATGTCGTAGGCGGTGGTGTAGTGCTCCGGGTCGTGGAGGCCGTGGGGGTTCATGAAATGGGTGTCCGCCATGCCCAGCTCCCGGGCCTTGGCGTTCATCCGGGCCACAAACTCCGCGGAGGTGCCCGCCACCGCTTCGGACAGGATATTGCACGCCTCGTTGCCGGAGGGCAGCAGGTCGCAGTACAGCAGGTCCAGCACCGTCAGGATTTCCCCGGCCTTGATGCCCGCGGTGGAGCTGTCCCAGGGAAGGTCCACCGCCTGGGCGGAGGCGGTGACCTGGGTATCCAGGGAGATCTCCCCCGCCCCCACCGCGTCCAGCACCACCAGGGAGGTCATGATCTTGGTGATGGAGGCGGGGTACATCCGCTGCCGGGCGTTGAACTCGTAGAGCACCTCGCCGTGGTCGCCGTCCACCACGATGGCGGCGCGGCAATTGGGCCGGGGGTCGTCCAGGGCGGCGGCGGGGGCGGCGAGGGACAGGGCCAGCAGCGCCGCCAGAAGCAGGGAAAGAAAACGATATTTTTTCATAGGAATCTCCCGCGATCTATGTTATAATGTATCATACCGCCCAGGGCGGCAGAGGGAACAGGAATTACAAAACCATTATATCAGAAAGTTTTTACCCTTGCAACTGGGAGAAACCGGGTTTGGACAGAATTTGGAGGGACAAAATGAAGCTGGGCCGGGCGGACCGCCGGACGCTGGCGGCGGCCATAGCGGCTGGA
>CATABD010000177.1 GCA_949494735.1 uncultured Oscillospiraceae bacterium | reverse complement strand
AGGGCAAGTTCGACCTGGCCGCCTGCGCCAAGAAGAACGGCCTGGACGCCATCCATGACACCGTGCATGAGATGGCCCGGGACGAGGCCCGCCACGGCAAGGCCCTCAAGGGCCTGCTGGAGCGGTACTTCAAGTAATCCGGCCCACAGGAGGAGCAGAAAATGGACAAGTACGTATGCCCCTGCGGCTATGAGTACGACCCCGCGGCGGGCGACCCCGACAACGGCATCGCCCCCGGCACCCCCTGGGAGCAGGTCCCCGACAGCTGGGTCTGCCCGGTGTGCGGCATGGGGAAGGACGTCTTTGAGAAGGCCTGAGAATCCCCGAAACGCGCAAAACAAGGCGCGGAGGCATAAGCCTCCGCGCCTTTCGCCGTTTACCGCGCACCGCGCCGCGTCCCTACAGCGGCGCGGCCTTTTTGGCCTGCCCGGCCCGGCGGGCGGGCGCCGCCCGTCCGCCCTCCCGAACCTCCGCGCCCTTCCGGCGCAGACCCCGGCCCACGGCCAGCACAACGGCGGTGGCAATGAGCACCAGATAGCAGTTCAGCGTCCGGCTCAGGATCATGGCGGGGGCCACCAGGCCCTGGCCGTACACCAGCAGGAAGCCCCGGAGGAACACGTTTTCCGCCGCCCCGGCGGACCCCGGCAGGGGCAGGTAGCCCACGGCGATGGCACACAGGGCCTGGAGGGCCATCACCTCCCACAAAGAGAAGCCGGACAGCCCAAAGGCCCGGTAGACCACGTAGGGCATGGCGTAGGAGCAGGCCAGCTGGAGGGCGCTGAGCCCCACCACCTTGACCAGCAGCTCCGGGGAGCGGCGGATGAGCTGCGCCCCCCGGCGGTACTCCGCCAGATGCTCGTCCGCCCTGGCCTCCAGCCCCGCCTTATCCAGCGCGGGCCACACCCTGGCCCCCAGGGCAATGCCGCCGTACAGCAGCTTTTTGGCGGGGCCGGGAAGAAACAGGAAAAGGAACATGGCGATGTCCAGCACGGCAAACACCGCCAGCCCAAAGCCCAGCAGCAGCCCCACCTGGCCGCCAAGCCGCTCGGTGAGCCCGCCCGCGGCGGTCAGGGCAAAGATGCCCCAGCCCATGGCCGCCGTGTTATAGCCGATGGTGACCAGCAGCATATCCAGCGCGCCTGTGGCGGCGGGGGTGCCGTCCTTGCCCATGGCCACCACCTGGGCGGGCTGGCCGCCGGTGGCGGAGGGGGTGATGGTGCTGAAGAAGAAGCCCACGCAGGAGTAATACGCGCACCGGCGGAAGGGCTGGGCGCCGCCCAGGGCGCGGAGGATGGAGTGGGTGGCCTTGGCCTCGCAGCAGATGAACAGCGCCATCAGCGGCAGGCCCAGTAGCAGGACGCGCCAGTCGGCGCTGAGCAGGGCGGCGGCCAGCTGCCCCGGGGTCTGCTGCTGGAAGATGGTATACACCGTCCAGGCCAGCAGGGCGCACACCGCCCCGGTGCATAGGATGTTTTTCCACTGGCTTTTCACGCGCATACCCTCCCCTCCCGGCCCAGCGAGCGCACCACGGCGCAGGCGGCGGTGCGGCTGATGTCGGCCGCCATGTCGTCCATAGCCCGCTCCATGGCGGATAGGGCCCCGCCGTCGCAGATGGTCTCCCGGATGGCGGCAAGGCAGGCGCTCTCCTCCTTGGCGGCGATGCGGGCCATGCCCCGCCGCACCAGGAAGTTGGCGTTTTCCTGCTCCTGTTTCAGGAAGGGCTGCCAAGCCAGGATAGGCAGCCGGGCGGCGATGGCCTCAAAACAGGTGATGCCGCCCGGCTTGGACAGCATGAGGCTGGCCCGGGCCATGTACTTGTCCACCTGGGTGGTAAAGGGCACCGCCTCAATGTTCTCATACCTGCCGTTGAGGCGCTGGAACAGCTTGTCGTTGCGCCCGGTGAGGATGGTGGTATGCACGCCGGGCAGGCCGTTAAGCGCCTGGTAGAAGCTGTCCCGCCGGGGCATCAGCCCCAAGCCGCCCCCCATGATGAGCAGCTCCCGCCGCTGGGAAGGGCCTTTGCGGGCGGGCTGGAACCGCCCGCTGACAGGGATGCCGGACACCACCACGGCGTCCGGGTCGGCGCCCTTGGCGATAAATCCCTGCCGGACGGATTCCTCCGCCACCAGGTAGCAGTCGGTGGCGGGGTGGAGCCATTCGCTGTGGCAGGTCACGTCGGTGACACAGGTGACCAGGGGGATGTCCGACGGCCCCTCCTCCTTGTACTTCGCCATGGCGGCGGAGCAGATGGGGTGGGTAGACACCACCACATCCGGCTCATACTCGTCCAGCAGCCGGTCCAACCCGCCCAGCAGGTTGTCCCCCCTGCTGTCGCCGGAGTCGTTCACCGTCAGGTCGTGATAAATGTTATAAAACACCCCGCCATAGGTCACCAGCACGTTGAACCACCAGTACATGGCCTGGGCCAGCTCGGGGGCGGCATATTCAAACAGGTCTACAACCTCGGCCCGGTGGCCGTCCTGCCCCAGCTGCTCCCGCAGGGCGTTGGCGGCGGACAGATGCCCCATGCCGAATTTCCCCGTTAAAATCAGAATATTCATGAAGATTCCTCCTCTTTCCACCAGGGCCGGACGGCGCCCATGCGCGGTCCCGGCGGAACATTGCGGCTTGCCTTTTGACAGTACCGATTATAGAGGACAAATCTTCAGTTTCAACGCAGATACCCCTTACGTTTTGGTGGGGTTTTCTTTAAGGATTTCTTAAGCCCTTCCCTGCTCCGGCAGGCTCCCCGGGGGCAGCCAGACCACCCCCTCCGGGGGCGCGCCATGGCAGCACACCGCCCCCCGCCAGCCCTCCCCGGCAAAGCCCGCGCAGCAGCCGGGCGGGGGAACCGCCTCTATCGGTGGGTAGAGGGGGGCGTCCTCCCGCTTGCACCAGCTCTCCTTCCGTGTCCACAGCCGGTAAAAATCCTCCCAGCTGCCGTCAAATTCCTCCAGCTCCGCCCCGCTCAGGGCATAGCCGGGCAGGCCCGCCCGCCGGGGGCGGACCACCTCCACGTCCACCCCCACCGGGGCGTCGGACAGGGCGCACAGCGCCAGCCCCCCGCTGTGGGACAGGGAAAACCAGTGTCCCCCGTCCCCCGCGAACAGAGGCTTGCCCCGGGGGGAGCGCTCCACCGGCGGCAGGGCCGTCCATCCCCAGCACAACCCCCCCGCCGCCGCCAGCAGCGGCCA
>CATABD010000176.1 GCA_949494735.1 uncultured Oscillospiraceae bacterium | reverse complement strand
CGGATGCGGGTTTTGGCCCCCTTTGAGCTGACCTTCGACTGCAAGCCCCAGCGCTTTTCCAGGCTTGGCGAATGGCCCGTTCTCTACAGGGCCCCTGGCAGGCTCCGCAACCCTTATATGTTTGCATCCGAGCCTCTCGTTAAAATAACCGGCAGCGGCCCCGGAACGGTGCAGATTGGCGCCTACCCAGTGAAGATATTGGAACTGGACGGCCACATCATGCTGGACAGCCGGACACAAAACGCATATCGGGGGACAGAAAATAAAAATACCGCCATCCAGGCGGCGGAGTTTCCCCGTTTAGCTCCAGGGGAGAACGAAATTGCGTGGAGCGGCGGGGTGGAATCGGTGGAGATTACCCCCCACTGGTGGACACTGTGAAAGGAGCGCAAAAATGAAGCCTGTTTTATACCCCTCCCAGGAGACCGCCTTTGGCTCCAACGGCCTGGGCGTCCTCACCGATGCCGCCTCCTGCGTGATCATAGAGGAGCGAAACGGGGCCTTTGAGCTGGAGATGACCTATCCTGTTTCCGGCATCCACTATAAGGAAATCGCCCCCCGGTGCATCATCCTGGCAAAGCCTAACCCGGTGGATGACCCGCAGCCATTCCGGGTGTACCGCACCACCAAGCCGATGGGCGGTTTGGTGACGATCTACGGCGAGCACATCAGCTATGACCTGGCGGGGGTGCCGGCATCGCCCTTTGCTGCGGAATCGGCTCCGGACGCCATGGAAAAGCTAAAAAGCTCTTCCGCCATCCCCACCCCATTTTCCTTTTGGACCGATAAGGACACCGCAGGCACTATGGGGATTACTGCCCCGGTGGCCCTCCGGTCCCTTCTGGGAGGGCGAGAAGGCAGCGTTTTAGACGTTTACGGCGGAGAGTACAAATTCGACCGTTACACCGTCCGCCTGTACAACCAAAGGGGACAGAACCGGGGAGCGTCCATCCGGTACGGAAAGAACCTCACCGACCTCACCCAGGACGAGAACATCGCCGGGGTGTACACGGGGGTATACCCCTACTGGAGCAGCATGGAGGGGGCGCTGGTGCAGCTCCCGGAAAAAATACTGCTGGCCCCCGGAAACTACGACTTTACCCGGATTATGACCCTGGACCTCTCATCCGAATTTCAGGAACCACCTACCGAGGACCAGCTCCGGGTCCGGGCGGAGGCCTACATAAAAGCCAACCATATTGGGGTGCCAAAGGTGAGCTTGACGGTAAGTTTTGTCCCCCTGGAGCAGACCGAGGAGTATAAGGATATCGGGCTGCTGGAGCGGGTGGAGCTTTGCGATACTGTGAATGTGGAGTTTCCGTCCCTGGGAGTATCTGCAACCGCTAAATGTGTCCGGACAGTCTACGATGCCTTGCTGGACCGCTACAAATCGGTGGAGCTGGGGGACGCCAGAACCAATATTGCGGACACCATCGCCGCCCAGCAGCAGAAAATTGAACAGGCTCCGGACAAAACCTTTGTACAGCAGGCGGTGGATTCTGCCACCGGACAGATTACCGGCAACAAGGGCGGATACGTGGTCCTTCATTCCTCCACCGGCAGCAAGGAGCCGGAT
Organism: uncultured Oscillospiraceae bacterium; assembly: GCA_949494735.1. Lineage (GTDB taxonomy): Bacteria > Bacillota > Clostridia > Oscillospirales > Oscillospiraceae > Enterenecus. The sequence goes on along the minus strand of CATABD010000176.1, from coordinate 1,659 downwards.
GAAATCCTCATCATGGATACCCCGGATATCAAGACCGCCGTCAAGGTGTGGAGATGGAACAAGGCGGGACTGGGGTACTCCTCCCATGGGTACAACGGGCCCTATGGCCTGGCGATGACCCAAGATGGGTCCATTGTGGCGGATTTTATCACGGCGGGAACATTGAATGCGGCGTTGGCGAAAGTGATTAACCTTGACGCTTCCAATATTAACACTGGAAGTTTGAATGCCAGCCTGATAAAAACAGGTGTTTTAGATGCGGCACTTGCAAAAATCATCAATATTGACGCTTCCAGTATTAACACCGGAAGTTTAAATGCAGAACGGATAAAAAGTGGAAGAATAGTCAGCGTAAATGGAATAACAGAAATGGACTTGGACGATGGCAAAATATACATCAAACAAAAAGTAGGAAATGGCGTTTTGATATTATCCGAATCTGGTCTTGAATTAAAAGAAGGAGGCACAACGAAGGTAAGTATCAATCTTAATTCGGGACAAGGAGGAAAAATCACGTCAGATGTAAGAACGGATAATCTCAATTTAGATTATCTAAAGTCTGACTTTGTGATGGTAAATAACTTGCAGGTGCGTGAGTGGTTTCGTGTGAATGGAGAGTTTGAAGCAAATTCCATTGAAACTTCGACTATAAACACCGAAACACTTCGAGTAGACGGTCTCGATTTTTCTCCCGAAACCATAACGGACAGAAATGGGGAGAGGTGGACAGTCCTGGCGATAGCGGCAAATTAAAGGAGGACACCGATGGAAAACTACCAAATTGAGCAGCGCATCAAAATTGATTTTGCTTATTCCGGCGTGCCGCCCAGAGTATACGCCAAACAGTATGACAACAATATGCGGGTAGTGGCGGTGGACCTGTACAATAACGGCGTCCCCTATATTCTGCCGGCAGGGTATTCCGTGAATATTCGCATGGAGAAATTGGACGGCCACCACGTTTACAACCCTGCGCTGTTCGGTACTGGCAATACGGTTTTTGCCATCCTCACCCAGCAAATGCTGACACATCCAGGGGAGATGATGGCAGAAATGGAAGTGGTACAGGCGGAAAATGTGCTTAAAACAGCAACGTTTATGGTTGTTTGTGCTCCCTCCATGATTCCGCCTGGGGAGATTGAAAGCACCGATGAATATAAAACGCTTCAGGAGCTCTCTGCACAGGCGCTTGCGGCAGCGAAGTCCGCAGAGGAAAGCGCCAGGGAGGCCGAGGTCAGCCAGTCCGCCGCAGCAGAGAGCGCAGAGACAGCATCCTCCGCCGCCACCACTGCGGCGGAAAACAGCGAGAGCGCCCAGGCGGCGGCTCTCCAGGCGGCAGCCAGCGCTGCGGCCGCAGCAGAAAGCGCAGAACAGGCCGCGCAAATGGCCGTTGGAGCAAAGGGCTGGTATGCAGACTCGGAATCTCTCCAAGCAGCGTATCCCGCCGGTCAAAACGGCTGGTGGGCTATTGTGGGCACCACCGACACCATATGGACCTGGGACAGCGATACAGAGGCCTGGACGGACAGCGGGGACAAGACAGACCTCTCCGAATACCCCGCCTGGGCCGACCTTGCCGGGAAGCTCCTGGTGCCCTGCAACTGCATCTACGAGGACGGCACCCATGCCATCACCAAGCAGAGCGCCAAACAGGACACC
>CATABD010000175.1 GCA_949494735.1 uncultured Oscillospiraceae bacterium | reverse complement strand
CGAACACCGCGGGCACGTCCAGCTCCCCGTAGATGTGCCAGAGCAGCCGGTGGCTGCCCTCCTCCGCCGCCAGCTCCCGCAGCCCGGCCAGCAGCTCCAGGAAGGCCGCGCAGTCCCCCTCCCCCCGCTCCGCCCCGGCGCACAGGCAGTCGTATACCGTCCCCTCCCCCAGCCCGCGCAGGCCGGCCAGCCGGTCGGGGGTGAACTGGAACAGCGGCGAGCGCAGCACCGCCAACAGCGCCACGTCCTGCCGGGGGTTGTCCAGCACCTGGAGCAGGGCGATGGCCACCGACACCTCCGTGGTGCCGAAAAACTCCCGCCCCCCCTCGGCGGACCAGGGGATGGACAGCTCCCCCAGGGCGGCGGCGTAGCAGCGCAGCACCGGGCCTGGCGAGCGCAGGAGTATGACGATATCCTCCGCCCGGACGGGCCGCCCTCCCACGTCCAGGCCGCTGTCCAGCAGCTCCCGGACGCGTTTGGCGGCGGCCCGGGCGGCAACCAGGTCCTTGTCCGCCTTTTCCTCCCCGCCCCCGTCCGTGAGGGCGGACAGGTCCACGCAGTCCAGCTCCACGCAGTACCGGGGGTCGGGGGGCAGGTCCGGCCGGCCGGGGCGCAGGGCCTCGTCCTCCCCGTAGTCCAGCTCCCCGGCGGCCCGGGTCATCACATTGCGGAACACAAAGTTCACCCCGCTGAGCACCTCGGGCCGGGAGCGGAAGTTGTGGGTGAGCAGCACCTTGCGCCCCTCCCCCGGCGCGGCCCGGTCCGCCGGGGCAAAGCGGTCCAGCTTGGCCAGGAAGATGCCCGGCTCCGCCAGCCGGAAGCGGTAGATGGACTGCTTCACGTCCCCTACCATAAAGAGGTTCCCTCCGCAGGACAGCGCGCCGAAGACGGCGTTCTGCACGGCGTTGGTGTCCTGGTACTCGTCCACCATGATCTCCCGGAACTGCCGCCCCACGTCCAGGGCCAGCTGGGAGGGGGAACCGTCCGCCTCCCGCAGCAGCGCCGCCGCCAGGTGCTCCCCGTCGGCAAAGTCGATGAGGCGGCGTTTCCCCTTGAGGGCGGTGAACGCCGCGCCGAACTGCACCGTCACGTCCAGCAGGGCGGCCATGGCCGGACCCACCCCGCGCAGGTCGTCCATGGCCTGGTCCGCCGTGAGGTCAAAGCGCTCCCCCAGCTCGTTCAGCTGGGCCTTGCACCGCTTGCGCAGGGCGGTCATGCGCGCCTTCAGCGCCTCGTCGCACTCCCCCTTCTTCCTCCCCGCCGGGGGAAAGGGGATGGGGAAGCAGGCCGCCGCGCTGTCCCAGCCCCGGCCCGCCGCCTCCCGCAGCTGTCCCAGGGCGGCGATGGTGCCCTCCAGGGACGCGCCGTAGTTTTTCTCCAGCGCCTCGTCGAAATAGATCTCGTCCCGCAGCCGACGCAGGGCGTCCAGCCAGCTTTGCGCCAGCTCCCCGGCGTCCTCCAGCAGGACCCGGCCCCAGGGGGTGTCCTCCGGGCCCATGCCCGCCGGCAGCACAAAATCCCGCTTCCGGCCTGTCAGCCACCCCGCCGGGTCGGCCTGGGCCTGGGCCCGCTTGTGGATATAGAGCACCGCGTCCTCCAGGGTCTGGTCGTCCCGCTCCCCCGCCAGGGCGTCGACAAGCGCGGCAAAGGCGGCGTCGTTTTGGATGTTGGCGTACCGCTCCTCCAGCACCTCCTCCAGGGCGCGGCGGCGCAGCTCCTCCCCCATCCCCTCGTCGCACACGCCGAAGTCCGGGTCCAGCTCCGCCAGGTGGCCCCACTGGTGCAGAAGCTCCAGGCAGAAAGCGTCAATGGTGCAGATTTTGGCGTTGTATACCAGCGTGGCGCACCGCCTCAGGTGCCGGTTTCCCGGGTTTTGGGCCAATCTGGCTTGGATGGCCCCGGCGATGCGGTCGCGCAGCTCCGCCGCCGCCGCGTTGGTGAAGGTGATGACCAGGAAGCGGTCAATGTCCTCGCCCGCCTCCACATGGCCCATCAGCCGCTCCACCAGCACGCGGGTCTTGCCCGACCCGGCGGCGGCGGACACCAGCAGGTCGCCCCCCCGGTTTTCCGCGGCGGCGCGCTGTTCCCTTGTCAGCTCAACGGCCATGGCCATCCTCCTCCCGCCTGTCCATCCAGTCCCAGAACTCCGCCGCCTTCACGCCCCGGCGGAACCGCCGCCGGTCCCCGCAGCCCTCCTCAAAGTGGCAGGCCGCCTTGTAGTCGCACCAGCGGCAGGGGGTTTTGTCCGCCCCCTGCCAATAGGGGTCGGCGTCGATATTGCCCGCCGCCAGCTCCCCGGCGGCGGCGCGCAGCGCGGCGGTGATATACCCGTCCAGGGCGTCCATCTGCTCCGGGGTGACCAGGTAATCGCCCCCGCCCCGGCCCGTGCCCACGGGCAGGAAGCGGTATTCCCCGCCCTGGGCCCGCTCCATGGCGTCCAGCACCGGCCGGTCGTCCAGCACCAGCCCCTGGCGGCGGAGCAGGCGGTCCCTGGCCCGTCGGACCTCCCCGTCGGACATGCCCCGCTCGCCGTCCACCAGGGGCGTGCGTGCGGGGACGTACAGCACGCCGGCGGGGACGGCCTCGCCGGGGCCGAACAGCCGCCCCCCCGCCCGGCTGAGGGCAAAGAGGTAGAGCAGCATCTGGAGCCCCCGCCCGTCCTCCACGTCGGCAAAGTCGAAGCTCTTCTTGCCCGTCTTGTAATCCACCACCCGCAGGTAGCGCTTCCCGTTGTGTTCCCACTGGTCCACCCGATCCACAAAGCCGGTCAGCCGCAGGCGCACCCCCTGCTCCACCTCCACCGGGGGCAGGTCCCTGCCCGGGCCGAAGCCCAGCTCAAAGGCGGCGGGGGTGAAGTCGGACGCGGCCAGCTCCGCGCATACGCTCCGGGCCACCGCCAGCGCCGCCCCCTTCATCCGCTGGAAGAGATACCGCAGCCGGGCGGGCTCCCCCTCCAGGCCGGACAGCACCTCCCGCTCATAGCGCTCCGCCGCCGCCTGGGACAGCCGCTCCACCGCCTGCACGTCGTCCAGGGCGATTTCCTCCTCCTTGGCCCCGCGCAGGGTGTTCTCCAGCACGTCGTGGACAAAGGTTCCGTAGTCCGCGGCCCGGAAGGCCGCCCGCTGCCGGGGCTTGGCGTCCAGCCCGAAGCGGAGGAAATAGCCGAAGTGGCAGGAGTTCATCAGATCCAGCCTGGAGGCGGACATGGGCGCCACGGCGCCGAACAGGGCGTCCACCGCCGGGCGGGACAGCCGCCCCCG
>CATABD010000174.1 GCA_949494735.1 uncultured Oscillospiraceae bacterium | reverse complement strand
CCAACCTGGCCACCATCTACGAGCGCGCCGGCCGCCAGCTGGGCAAGGCGGGGTCTATCACGATGATCCCCATCCTGACCATGCCCGAGGACGACAAGACCCACCCCATCCCCGACCTGACCGGCTACATCACCGAGGGCCAGATTATCCTGTCCCGGTCGCTGTACCGCCAGGGCATCAACCCCCCCGTGGACGTGCTGCCCTCCCTGTCCCGTCTGAAGGACAAGGGCATCGGAGTGGGCAAGACCCGGGAGGACCACGCCAACACTATGAACCAGCTCTTCGCGGCCTACTCCACCGGCAAGGACAACAAGGAGCTGATGTCCATCCTGGGCGAGGCGGCCCTCACCCCCACTGACCTGCTCTACGCCAAGTTCGCCGATGAGTTCGAGCGGCGCTACGTCAACCAGGGGTATGAGGAGAACCGGTCCATCGAGGAGACGCTGGCGCTGGGCTGGGAGCTGCTGTCCATCCTGCCCACGGCGGAGCTGAAGCGTATCAAGCAGGAATATATTGAAAAGTATCTGCCTAAGAAAGACGAACAGTAAGGAGGGGGAAACATGGCAAACACCGTGGTAAACCCCACCCGAATGGAGCTCACCCGGCTCAAGGGCAAGCTTAAGACCGCCCAGCGGGGCCACAAGCTGCTGAAAGACAAGCGGGACGAGCTGATGAAGCAGTTCCTGGACACTGTGCGGGAGCTGCGCGCCCTGCGCGCCCAGGTGGAGCGGGATCTGCTGCGGGTGCACGGCTCCTTCACCGTGGCTTCCGCGCTGATGAGCGCCCAGGCCATGGAGCAGGCGCTGATGTATCCCAAACAGAGCGTGGAGCTGACCATGACCTTTAAAAACGTCATGTCGGTGAACGTGCCCGAGTACCATTACCAGACCCGTACTGAGGACACCGGGGATATCTTCCCCTACGGCTTCGCCGCCACCAGCGGCGAGCTGGACGGGGCGGTGGCGGCCCTGGGCGAGGTGTTCCAGAACATGCTCAAGCTGGCCCAGACCGAGAAGGCCGCCCAGCTCATGGCGGAGGAGATCGAAAAGACCCGGCGGCGCGTCAACGCCCTGGAGTATGTGGTTATCCCCAACACCCAGGAGAACATCCGATATATCACCATGAAACTGGACGAGAACGACCGCTCCACCACCACCCGGCTGATGAAGGTCAAGGACATGCTGCTGGAACAGGCCCTGGAGCAGCGAAGGGCCGCCGACGCCAAGGCGATCCAGGCCTTTGGAGGGTCCGGGCAGGCCCAGGTTTGAGAAGCACGAAACTTTATCTGCGATTTTTGCGTTAGGCCAGAAAATCAGGCGGTTCCCCGCAAATCTTTGTGGGGAGCCGCCTGATACGTCAAGATTACTTAGGAGGAATAGGAATGAGCAAAAGGTTTTTAAGCGAAGAAACCATGTTTAACTTTTTAAGCTCAACTTACATAGCGCGCCTGGGCGATAAAAGCGCATCCTGGTGGGATTTGGACGCGGGAGGAGAGCTGGAAAACGCATTGCCGAGCGAATACCAGGAGGAATTTGAAGATAGGCTGGAAGAAGCTCTGAAGGATGAGAAGATCAAAGGTACTCTGAAAATTCTGGCAAAGGGGAAGGGGATTGAAGAGGAGGAGCTTGAAGAACTGCAGAGAGAGGTTATAGATTGTGGAAAAAGCTACTTTGCAGATTTCCTCGAACAATAAGACGGGGCCAAAGCGATTTTGCAGAGCGGCGGGCCTGGCGCCACGTGTGTAAAGAAAATAGTCCGGGCGGTCCCGCCCGGACTAATTTCTTTACACCTCCATGATAACAGGCAGTATCATTGGGTTGCGTTTTGTCTTTTTGTATAAATAACCGGATAGCGCGCCCTTCATCTCCGACTTGATGGACGACCAGTCCCGCACCCGGCGCTGTTCGCAGGTATTCAGGGCATCCACCGCCACCTGGCGCAGCTCGTCCATCAGCTCCTCCGACTCCTTGACGTACACAAAGCCCCGGGTGATGATGTCCGGCCCGGAGATCACCGAGCCGTCCTCCCCGGACATGGACACCACCACCACCACCATGCCGTCCTGGGCCAGGTGCTGGCGGTCCCGGAGGACCACCGCCCCCACGTCGCCCACGCCATAGCCGTCCACAAACACCTTGCCCGCAGGCACCGTGCCGTTGAGCTTTACGCTGCCCGGGGTGAGCTCGATCACCCGCCCCACGTCGCTGATGACGATGTTCCTGGGATCCATGCCCATCTCCCGGGCCAGACGGGCGTGGGTTTTGAGGTGGCGCTGCTCCCCGTGGACGGGGATAAAGAACTTGGGCCGCACCAGGGCGTGCATGATTTTCAGCTCCTCCTGGCAGGCGTGGCCGGACACGTGGAGGGGCAGTTCCCGCTCATTGACCACCTCGGCCTCCCGGCGGTAAAGCTCGTTGATGACGTTGCCGATGGAGTCCTCGTTGCCCGGAATGGCGGAGGCGGAGATAATGACCCGGTCGCCGGGCTGTATATCCACCTGCCGGTGGGTGTTGAAGGCCATCCGGGTGAGGGCGGACATGGTCTCCCCCTGGCTTCCGGTGGTGATGATGCACACCTTGGAGGGGGGGAGGGTCTTGATGTGGGCCACGTCCACCACCGTGCCGGCGGGTATGTGCATATAGCCCAGCTCGGTGGATACCCGCATGGCGTTTTCCATGCTCCGGCCCGTGACCGCCACCTTCCGCCCATACTTGGCAGCCACGTTGATGATCTGCTGGATGCGGTCGATGTTGGAGGCAAAGGTGGTGACGATGATGCGCTGCTCGCAGCCCCGGAACAGCGCGTCGAAAGACGCGCCCACGCTGCGCTCGCTCTTGGTGAAGCCGGGGCGCTCCACATTGGTGGAGTCGCACAGCATGGCCAGCACGCCCTCGTTGCCCAGCTCGCCCAGCCGCGTCAGGTCGGCCATGCCGCCCTGGATGGGGGTGGGGTCGATTTTGAAGTCGCCGGTATGGAGGCACACGCCGATGGGGGTGCGGATGGCAAAGGCCACCGCGTCGGCGATGGAGTGGTTGATGTGGATGAACTCCACGGCGAACCTGCCCGCTTTTACGGTCTCCCCCGCCTCGCAGGTGATGAGCTTCACCTTGTCGGAAAGGCGGTGCTCATCCAGCTTGAGCTTGATGAGGCCGGCGGACATCCTTGTGGCATAGATGGGGGCGTTGATATCCCGCATGAGGTAGGGGATGGCACCGATGTGGTCCTCGTGGCCATGGGTGATAAAAATGGCCCGGATGCGGTCCCGGTTCTGGATGAGGTAGGTGAAGTCGGGGATGACCACGTC
>CATABD010000173.1 GCA_949494735.1 uncultured Oscillospiraceae bacterium | reverse complement strand
TGAGAAAGCGTTACAGAAAACCGAGGGTACATCTGGAGCAATATTACAATGGATATTTTATGCTTGAAAGGACGAAAAGCTGGGTAGCAAAAGATGATTTTGGTAACTATGTAACAAGTGCAAGGACGAGAAAAGAATGCGAGGACAAATGCAGACGTTTGGGATATTGTCCAGAGCGGGATGTCGTGTCTTTGCCAAAGCCTTCCGTCCTGAAAAAGCTACAAGAGACAACCGTATCGTCCAAGGTGTCCAGCCCTTCCAGGGATAAAGAGCAGGAGGAGCGGTGACAGTGGCAAACTTAGAACGAGAGGTACAATTAAAATTCCGCGTCACCCCGGAGGAACGGGCGCTGATCGAGCAGAAGATGGCCCAGCTCGGCACCACAAACATGGCGGCGTACCTCCGCAAGATGGCGATTGACGGCTTTGTGGTGAATCTGGAACTGCCGGAGCTGGGGGAGCTGGTGTCCCTGTTGCGGCGGTCCAGTAACAACCTCAACCAGCTTACCCGCCGCGTCCATGAGACAGGGCGCGTCTATGATGCCGACATGGATGATCTTCGGCAAAGCCAGGAACGGCTATGGGATGCGGCGCAGAAGATTTTGACCTCGCTGGCGAAAATCCAGTAAACTCTACTGTTCGGGCGGAACAAATTCAAGCAAGTCCCCAATTTCGCAGTTTAGGACTGTGCATAACCGAGCCAACACGTCTACGTCCAATCGCGTCACTGTGTTGTTGCAATAGTGATTGAGCTGTGTCCGCTGCATCTCGGCGCGCTGGCTCAGTTTGTTTTTGCTTATTCCGGCTTTCTCAATGAGTTCGTCCAAATGAATTATGATCTTCCCATACCGCTCCAATAGCTCCACCATCCTGTCTAAATATAGTTGACATAGATAGTGTAACTTTGATATGCTTGCTTTATAAGCTGTAGAAAGTCTTGTGTAATATCTTGCACATACGGGAGCGAGAAATGATAGTTACATTTTGCGGCCACAGCAAGCTCAACAAGCCGGACAGCTTTTCAAAATGGCTGGATGTCATACTCCCCTCACTGATCGAGGGCGGCGCGGACACCTTCTACCTCGGCGGCTATGGAGCCTTTGATGGTTTGGCTGCGGCGGCTGTTCGGCGGCAGAAGGAAACCTATCCCCACATTGAGCTGATCCTGGTGCTGGCCTATCTTGACCGGGAGATCGACGCCTCCCGCTATGACGGCACCACCTACCCGCCGCTGGAAAAGGTGCCCCGGCGGTATGCCATCGTCCGGCGCAACGAGTGGATGGTTTGCGAGAGCGATGTGGTGATCTCCGGCGTCCTCCATAGCTGGGGCGGCGCGGCCAGGACGCTGGAATTTGCACAGCAAAAGAAAAAGGTGGTTCTTCAATATCCCGCCCAAGCTGGGAGAAAATAATTATGGGCATCCGAGCGCCGCCGCATCCTTGCAAAAAAGTATTTTTGGCGCTATGCTGGTAATAGAAATTTTTGGGGGAGTGATCGTCACAATGCTGACTTTTGAAAAAGTGCTGGAGGTTTTCGGGGATTATCTGTCCGAGGACAAAGCCTGTGAGGTGCTGACCACCAGCCGGGGCCATCTGGTGGTGGACTGGGAGAGCTGCAAAAATAACTGGGTGACATCCCGGCTGTGTCTTACCCCGGAAAAGCTGCGGGACGTGCTGCGCTCCAGCTACGAGGAATACCAGGGCTATCAGCTCACCGACGGCTATAAGCGGGACTTGACCGACCAGGAGGAACAGGACATTGAGCGCATGGGCGGGGAGCTTGCCGCCCAGTGCGAGAACAGTTGAAGGAAGGGGACGGCTCGTGGGCCGTCCCCTTTGTGAAGGAGGGCATCGTATAGCTACCACACGCATTAAATCCCTGCACACCGGCAAAGGGCGGACGATGGGCAAGGCCATCCAGGATATCATCGACTATGTGGAGAATCCGCAAAAGACGGACGGCGGCAGGCTGATCAGCAGCTTCCAGTGCGACAGCCGGATCGCGGACGCGGAGTTCCTGTTTGCTAAGCGGCAGTACCTCGCCAAGACCGGCAGACGGCGCGGGGCGGATGATGTGATCGCCTACGCTATCCGGCAGTCCTTTGTCCCCGGCGAGATCACCCCGGAGGAAGCCAACCGCCTGGGCTGTGAGCTGGCCCGTCGCTTCACCAAGGGGAATCACGCCTTTGTGGTCTGCACCCACATTGATCGCCACCACATCCATAATCACATCATCTGGAACTCCACCAGCCTGGATCACACCCGAAAATTCCGGGACTTCCTCGGTTCGGGCCGGGCGGTGCGGAAGCTCAGTGATACCATTTGCATTGAAAACGGATATTCCATCGTGGAGCATCCCAAGGGCAGGGGCAAGAGCTATGACAAGTGGCTGGGAGATAAACCGCCCTGCCACCGGGATCGTCTCCGAGCGGCAATCGACACGGCCCTTGCTCAAAAGCCCGCCGACCTGGATGGGCTGCTGAAGCTGCTGGGCGAGGCGGGCATTGAGGTTTCGCCACGGGGAAAATCCATCCGATTGAGAGCGCCGGGGCAGAAAAGATTCGTTCGGCTGGATGGGGACAGCCTGGGGCCAGAATATGAGATTGCCGCCCTGCTGGATGTTCTCGCCGGAAAGCGTACCCATGTCTCCGGCGCAAAAAATATCCACCGTGCAGATCCCCCGAAGGTGAATCTGCTGGTGGACATCCAAGCCAAGCTCCGGGCAGGGAAGGGCGCAGGCTATGCGCGGTGGGTCAGTGTTTTTAATTTGAAACAGATGGCCCAGACCCTGAATTATCTGACGGAGCATGGGCTGCTGGACTACGCCGACCTCAAAGCAAAGGCGGCAGACGCCTCCGCCCGCTATCACGACCTGTCCGAAAAAATCAAGGGCGCGGAGCAGCGCATGGCGGAAATCGCCGTGATGAAAACGCACATCATCAACTACGCCAAGACCCGCGACGTGTATGTGGCCTACCGCAAGGCCGGGTACTCCAAAAAGTTCAAGGCCGAGCATGAGAGCGACATCCTGTTACATCAGGCGGCAAAGAAATTTTTCGATGAATCCGGGCTGAAAAAGCTGCCCACAGTGAAAAGTTTGCAGGCCGAGTACGCCGCGCTCCTGGCCGAAAAGAAGTCCGCCTATGCCGAGTACCGCAAAGCGAGGGCCGAGATGAAGGAGCTGCTGACGGTCAAGGCCAACGTGGATCGCTTGATGGGTTATGACAAATCGGAAACGGATATTGAGGCGGAACGCCAGGAAGGACGCTGACCGTTTCCACCGTCCGGGAGGGCCGCAGGCCCGATAAAAAGCGTCCCGCAGGGACGCGCAGC
>CATABD010000172.1 GCA_949494735.1 uncultured Oscillospiraceae bacterium | reverse complement strand
TAAGGCCATTAAAAACTTTTTATAATTTTTTGTAATTTAGTCTTGACATTTGGCAAAATTTTTTATCCCGCTTCCGGCAGGCAAAACCAGCTTACAGCCCGCTCCCGCCCTTTACCCGCAGGCGGTTCAGCGCCCGGGCCAGGGTTGCCTGGGCCAGTTGGTACTCCTGGCGGCTCTTCTTCTGCAAAATCGCCTCCCGGGCCTGGTCGGCCTCCCGGCGGGCCCGGGCCTCGTCGATCTCCTCGGGCCGCTCGGCGGAGTCTACCAGCACCAGAACCTCGTTGTTCTCCACCTTCACCATGCCGGGGGACACTGCCGCCAGCTGCACCCCCTCCCCCGGCGGCTGCCAGCGGACCATGCCGGGGACAATGGCCGCCATCATGCTGGCGTGGTGGGCCAGGATGCCCCGCTCCCCATCGCTGGCCGGGATAGTCAGACTGACACAGGGGCCTTCGTAAAGGGTTCTGTCTGCCGCCAGGATATGCACCTGAAAGGTATCCATCACACGCCGCCCTCCAGCTTCCGGGCCTTCTCCACCACGTCCCGCCAGGCCCCCACGTTGTAAAACGCCGCCTCTGGATATTGATCCAGCTCGCCGTCCACAATGGCGGCAAAGCTCTCCAGGGTGTCGGCCAGCGGCACATACACGCCGGGGATGCCGGTGAATTTCTCCGCCACGTGGGTGGGCTGGGCCAGAAACCGCTGGAGCCTCCTCGCCCGCGCCACCGTCCTGCGGTCATCGTCGCTGAGCTCGTCCATGCCCAAAATGGCGATGATGTCCTGGAGCTCCCGGTATTTTTCCAAAATCTCCTGCACCTTCCGGGCCACCCGGTAGTGCTCCGCCCCCACGATGTCCGCCTCCAGAATCCGGGAGGACGACTCCAGCGGGTCCACGGCGGGGTAAATGCCCTGCTCCGAGATTTTCCGGCTGAGCACGGTGGTGGCGTCCAGATGGGCAAAGGTGGTGGCGGTAGCCGGGTCGGTAAGGTCGTCCGCCGGGACATACACCGCCTGTACCGAAGTCACCGAGCCGTTTTTGGTGGAGGTGATGCGCTCCTGCAATTCCCCCATCTCGTTGGCCAGGGTGGGCTGGTAGCCCACTGCGGAGGGCATACGCCCCAGCAGGGTGGACACCTCGCTGCCAGCCTGGACGAAGCGGAAGATGTTATCGATGAACAGCAGCACATCCTTGTGTTCCTTATCCCGGAAGTGCTCCGCCATGGTCAGCCCCGACAGGGCCACCCGCATACGCACACCCGGGGACTCGTTCATCTGGCCGAATACCAGGGCGGTTTTGGAGGACACGCCGCTCTCCCCCATCTCCCGCCACAGGTCGTTTCCTTCCCGGGAACGCTCCCCCACGCCGGTAAAGATGGAATAGCCTCCGTGTTCCATGGCTACATTGTGGATCAGCTCCTGGATGAGCACCGTCTTTCCCACGCCGGCCCCGCCGAACAGGCCGATCTTCCCCCCTTTGGGATAGGGCTCCAGCAGGTCGATGACCTTGATGCCCGTCTCCAGGATCTCCACGGAGGGGCTCTGTTCGTCAAAGGCGGGGGGCTTGCGGTAAATGGAGCGCACGGGGGTGCCCTCCGGCACCGGCCCGGCCCCGTCAATGGGCTGTCCCAGCACATTGAACATGCGGCCCAGGGTGGCCTCGCCCACCGGCACCTGGATGGTGTGGCCCGGCACATCCACCGCCAGCCCCCGGGCCAGCCCCTCACTGGGGGAGAGCATAATACACCGCACCGTCTTGTGGTCCAGATGCTGGGCCACCTCCATCACCCGGTGCGCGCCGTCCTTCTCCACGGTGAGCTCCTCCCGCAGGCGGGGCAGCTCGCCCTCCACAATCTCCACGTCCACCACGGGGCCGGATATCTGTTTGATGACCGCTCGTTCCAAAATCATCAGCCTTCTTTCTCGTGCTTTTTGCGCTGGGCCCTGGCCCCGGCGGACACCTCGGTGATTTCCTGGGTGATCGCCGACTGCCGGACCCGGTTGAACTCCAGGGACAGCTCCCCCAGCAGCTTTTCCGCGTTCTGGTTGGCGCTGTCCATGGCGGTCATGCGGGCCTGCTGCTCACAGCAGAAGCTGTCGATGAGGGCGCTGTAAATAAAGCCGGACACATAGCTGGGCATCATGCTGTCCAGCACCGCCTGTACGCTGGGCAGGAACTCGAACGGGGTGGCCACCGGCGGCTCCACCAGGGCGGAGTCGGCAAAGTGGGTGCGGTGGAAGGGCAGCACACGGGTGCACCTGGCCTGGAAGTCCATACCGTTGCCCATGTCGGTGTACACCACATAGATTTTGTCCAGCTCGTCCTTCTCAAAGCCATCCAGCAGCAGCGCGCTGATCTCCCGCGCCCTGGCCATGGTGGGGTTTTGCGCTGTGTAGAGGAAGCTGTGCTCAATGGGGATGCTGTGGGAGGCGAAAAACCGCCGCCCGTACTCCCCCACCACGTACAGCTTGGTGTCCGGGTGGGTATCCAGCAGCTTCAGCGCCTCCTTGATGGCGTTCTGGTTATAGGCCCCCGCCAGCCCCTTGTCGGCGGTGATGACCAGGCAGGCATTGGGCTTGTCCAGGGGGGGCTCCCCCTCCATGGGGTAGAAGTAGGGGCTGTCCACCGCCTCCCCGCCCACAGTGCGGAAGATGCGCTTGATCTCCCGGCGCAGGGCCTCGAAATAGGGCCGGGTGTTGTCCAGCTCCTGCCGGGCCTTCCGCAGCTTGGTGGAGGCGATGAGGTACATGGCGCTGGTGATTTTTTTGGTCTCCTGGACGCTGTCGATGTGGTCCTTGATCTCCTTGGTCCCGGCCATGTCAGCTGCCCTGCTTTCCGCCGCCCTGGAAGCGGGCCAGATACGCCCGGGCCAGGTCCAAAATTTCCTCCCGGTCATCCTCCGACAGCTTGCCGGTCTGGTCGATACGGGCGCACAGGTCGGCACCCTCCCCCTCCACTGCGGCCAAAAGGCCGGTGCGGAACTGGTCCATCTTGTCCAGCGGCACGTCCTGCATCACCCGGCCCATGGCGGCGGTGAGCACGATGACCTGCTGGTGGTGGGACAGGGGGGAATACTGGGGCTGGCGCAGCAGCCGCATCAGCCCCTGGCCGTAAGAGAGCTGGCGCTTTGTGGCGTCGTCCAGGTCGCTGGAGAACTGGGTGAACACCTCCATCTCCCGGTACTGGGCCAGATCCAGCCGGATGGCCCCGGCGGCGGATTTTTTCGCCTTGGTCTGGGCGTCGCCGCCCACGCGGGACACGGACAGCCCCACGTTGACGGCGGGGCGCTGGCCGGAGAAAAACAGGTCGCTCTCCAGGAAGATCTGGCCGTCGGTGATGGAAATGATGTTGGTGGGGATAT
>CATABD010000171.1 GCA_949494735.1 uncultured Oscillospiraceae bacterium | reverse complement strand
TCAGCGGAAAAAGGCCCGCCGATTGGGCGTGTTGACAATTTTCAAACAAGCCCTATACCGCAGCAATCATAAACTTGTAATTCTCAATATAAACCTCAAACGCATAAACTCCCCACGGCTGCAACTCAATATCTGTTGGAGCTAGCTGACCATGCTTTTTGTGTACTTCTTCAAAAAACTCTGATGGAATGGTAAGATAGATCTCTACACCACAGCCAAGGTATTCTTTCTCACTATTGGCTACATAACCATCTGTGACCCCTAACAGAATCGAATTATCGAACAGTGATATGCCAACCAAGGGATCTCCGCTTTCTGGGGGCTGCGAAAAGTCAAGAGCCCATCCAGCATTTATAAATTTTGATGCAGCGTCATACGGATCTTCACAAGCTAATATTGGCCGAATCATTTGAATATTCCTCAAACCTCTAATGTATCTAACTACATCATTGCAGTGGGGGTCAAAGCCTGAACTCGTATTCCAGCTTGTCCACGGTCCAATCCTTGATGACCTGAGCGTAGTAGGCGCATTCCTTCCGGCACACCGCCACATCCAGGTTGCGGTAGTTGCCGCACTCGTAGGGGCTCTGGCCGGGCATCTCCTTGTCCCAGGCGGCGGCCTCGTTAAAGGCCCGTTTCAAAAGCTCCACAATGCCGTCCAGCGGGAGCTTTGCCTCGTCGAACAGCACATAAAACCCGGTCTGGCACCCCATGGGGCCGAAGTAGACCACCGCGTCCTTCTCGGGGCTGTTGCGCAGGATGGTGGCCACGATGTGCTCCAGGGAGTGGAGGGCGGAGTTGCTGAGCAGGTCGTCAGTGTTGGGGCGGCGGAAGCGCAGGTCCAGGGTGACCACCGTGCCGTCCCGCCGGGAGAGGTACATCCCGGGCTGGAGCCGGGTGTGGTCGATGGAAAAGCTGGCGATTCGTTCCATATTGATTCACTCCTTTATGTCCATGGCCGCCGCCAGGGTGCGGTTGAGCGCGGCCACGGCGGCGGGCAGATTGGCCTGGTACTCCTCATATTGGGACGGGTGGAACAGGTGGTCGGACACCGCCCGGACGCAGCGGAAGGGCACTGCGTTTCGCAGGCACACCTGGGCGGCGGCCCCCGCCTCCATATCGCACACCAGCGCCCCGAATTCATCCCGGATGCGGGCGGCCCGGTCCAGATCCCGGCCAAACCAGTCCCCGCTGGCCGCCACGCCGGGGACGGCTTGGAACCCGGCGGCGGACAGCCGCGCCAGGGTTTCTTCCGCTTTGGCACAGGGCAGCTCCACCCGCTCCAGTACCGGCACCAGCCCGGGGGGGTCGCCGAACACGTCCAGGTCGTGCTGGACGCAATGGGTGGCCGCCACCACCGTCCCGGCGGGCAGGTCGTGGAAGCAGCCGGACACCCCGGCGTTCCACAGCTCGGCGGGGGCAAAACGGTCGATGAGGTACTGCGCGGCCAGGGCGGCGTTCACCTTGCCCACGCCGCACACGCACACCATGAGATCCCCCGGCAGGCGGCGCAGGGTGAGCCCCGCGCCGTTTTCCACCGGCGTCCCCCCGTCAAAAGGGGGTGCGACCTCCTTGTGCATGGCGAATATAACCGCGCGCATACTCAATGCTTGGCGGCCAGCAGGGCGGCGCGCACGTCCCACAGCTTCTGGGACAGGTCCACATAGTAGTTGTGGGGATATTCAAAGCGCTTCACCTCGTCCCAGAGGCTGTCCACCTCCCGCTGGCAGTAGGCGCGGGACTGCTGGATGGCGGGGAGCTGGTACACCAGTCGGCCCTCCTGGAAGACGGGGACCAGCAGGGGCCGGGCGGTGAAGTCCGTGACGGTCTTGCGCTTCCAGGTGGCCTCCGGGTCGAACAGCTCCAGGGGCTTTGCAAAGTCGGGCTGCTCGTCGTAAACGCAGATGTAGTCGGCCATGGCCTTGCCGGTGGCGTTCTCAAACAGGCGGTACACCTTCTTGAAGTGGGGGAGGGTGACCTTGGCGGCGTTCTCGCTGATCTTGATCTTGGGGGTGACGGAGCCGTCCGCCTCCTCAATGGCGGCCAGCTTGTACACCCCGCCGAACACCGGCTCGCTCTTGGAGGTGATGAGCCGCTCGCCCACGCCGAAGGCGTCGATGCGGGCCCCCTGGGTGATGAGGTCGCGGATGATGTACTCGTCCAGCGAGTTGGAGGCGATGATCTTGATGCCGGGAAGGCCGGCGTCGTCCAGCATGGCCCGGGCCTTTTTGGACAGGTAGGTCAAGTCGCCCGAGTCGATGCGGATGCCGCCGCTGGTGATGCCCAGCTCCTGGAATACCCGGATGGCGTTGGGCACGCCGGAGTGGAGGACGCTGTAGGTGTCCACCAGCAGGGTGGCGGCGGTGGGGTAGACCTGGCAGTAGGTTTTGAAGGCGGTGTACTCGTCGGGGAACATCTGCACCCAGGAGTGGGCCATGGTGCCGGTGGCGGGGGTGCCGTACAGTTCGTCGGCCATGGCGCAGGCGGTGCCCCCCGCCCCGGCGATATAGCTGGCCCGGGCGCCCAGCACCGCGCCGTCGGAGCCCTGGGCCCGGCGGGAGCCGAACTCGGACACCGGGCGGCCCTGGGCGGCCCGGACGATGCGGTTGGACTTGGTGGCGATGAGGGACTGGTGGTTCAGGGCCAGCAGGATATAGGTCTCCACAAACTGGGCCTGGATGGCGGGGGCCCGGACGGTGAGGATGGGCTCCCGGGGGAAGATGGGGGTGCCCTCCGGCACGGCCCAGATGTCGCCGGTAAAGCGGAAGTCCTTCAAATACTCCAGGAATTCCGGGGCGAAGCACCCCTTGCCCCGGAGGTATTCGATGTCCTCCTGGTCAAAGCGGAGGTTTTGGATGTAATCGACCACCTGCTCCAGCCCGGCGGCGATGGCGAAGCCGCCCTCGTCGGGGACGCTGCGGAAGAACACGTCGAAGTAGCACACCCGGTCCTTCAGCCCGGTCTGGAAGTAGCCGTTGCCCATGGTCAGCTCGTAGAAGTCGAACAGCATGGTGTAATTGATGTCGTGTCTCATGCGGAGAATCCCTCCCATTGCAAATGCTAGTCCCTATTATATGCTGTCATGACAGTAAAATCAAGCCTAAAAGCGCTGAGCCGTCGAGAGCAGCGGGCTAAGGCCGGAGCGGAGCAAATTGACAGAAGCCACCGAAAGGGAGGCAAGGGCAATTTGCGGAGTCGGAGGACTTAGAACCGCGCAGCGAACAGGCGAAGCGTGACAACAAAAAGCGCTGAGCCGTTGTGAGCAGCGGGCTAAGGCCGGAGCGGAGCAAATTGACAGAAGCCACCGGAAGGGGGGCAAGGGCAATTTGCGGAGTCGGAGGACTTAGAACCGCGCAGCGAACAGGCGAA
>CATABD010000170.1 GCA_949494735.1 uncultured Oscillospiraceae bacterium | reverse complement strand
GCGCAGCTGGTAGCGCGCTTGGTTCGGGACCAAGAGGCCGTGGGTTCAAATCCCGCCACTCGGACCATGCGGAGTGTCCTTATAGGGTTTGAGTACCCTGTGAAGGACACTCCGCATTTTATTGCCCAAAACTGTATCAAGCGGTTTTGTCCGGGGAGTAGCTGACGGCTACTCCCTTTCTCGTCCCCATGGTGATTTGCGCGGCCGGGATTTTCCGGCGGTCAGGGACAGCGAAAGCGCCGATACAGTTGTAATAGATGGTGATGTGCTGGGTGGTAGCGCCATCCTTTTTCTCGGCGTGATATACGTCGATGTGGTCGATCAACTCCGCCACCATGCGCCGGGTGATCTGCGTGGCGTTGGTATAGTTCCGGACAGTCTCAAGAAAGGTATCAACGTCCATTCGCTGGCCCTCGCTCTTTTTCAGCTCCAGCCGGAGAGCTTTGATTTTCTTGGCGTTCTCCCCCTGCTCCTGCTCATACCGCTGGGACATTTTCGCAAACCGGGCATCGCTTATCTTCTGATTCACGTTGTCCTCATAAATTTTCTCGAACAGCACATCCAGTTCTTTGTCCCGCGCCAACAGCCCGTCAAGCTCCCGCTGTTTCCTGGCCCGGTCATTGTCCGCCACCTTTGCGGACTGGCCCATGATGGCTTTGAGAAAATCATCCTCGTACTCGTTGGCAAAGCAGGCCAACCGGTTCACTTCATAAAGCACAACCTGTTCCAGAAATTCCACCCGGATATAGTGGGTCTTGGAGCATTTCCGCAGGCCGGAATTGTGGTTCTGGCAACTAAAGAATTTGATATCGTGGTTGCCCTGGTTGAAATGGAAGTTGAGATTTCCCCCGCACTCTGGGCATTTCAGAACGCCGGAAAATACGCTGGGCTCCTGGGTAACAGTAGGGCGCTTGCGGCGTGTCCTCTTTTTCAAATTCTGTACCTTTTCCCACGTCGGGCGGTCTATGATGGCTTCATGGACATTGAAGAAGATCGCCCTGTTTTCTTCCGGGGTTTCGATGCGTTTTTTCACCTTGTAGGACTTAGAGAAAGTTTTGAAGTTGATAACGTCGCCGCAATACTCCTGGGTGGTAAGTATCTTCTTGATGGTGGTATGACCCCATTTGGTGGGTTCCACAGTGCTTTTAAGCCCGCCCCGGTTCGTTCCCCTGCTCCGCCAGTAGTAGGTGGGATTGCAAATCCCGTCCCGCTCCAGCGCGGCGGCAGTTTCCGCCAGCCCATAGCCGTCCAGGGCCATTTGATAAATGCGGCGTACCACGGCGGCGGCCTCCTGGTCGATCACCCAAAAGCGGGAATCGTCGGGGTTTTTGATGTAGCCGTAGGGCGGCGGTGACAGCGGCACCCCGGAATTTCCTTTCAGCTTGTTCACGATTTTTCGCTTTTTGGAGATATCCCGGGCGTAATACTCGTTCATGATATTTTTAAAGGGCGTAAACTCGTTCTCGCCCTCGTCGCTGTCCACCCCATCGGAAACGGCTACCAGCCGCACGTCATGAGCCGGGAAAAATTCTTCCGTCAGACGGCCCACTTCAATGTAATTCCGGCCCAGGCGGGAGAGGTCTTTCACGAACACCGCCGCTATGTACCCGCGTTCGATGGCCTGGAGCATTTTCTGCAACCCTGGGCGCTTCATGGTGGTGCCTGTGATCCCATCGTCAGCCAATGTCAAGCACGGACTAATAGAAATTTGTAAACAAATTGTGAACCGTGTCGAAATCAATCCCGTACCAAAGAGGACAACCCGCAGATACTTCTTTTTTTTCTGCCAACGTGGGTTCTATTCCTGCTCCAAATCAAACCCGCCCATGTTGCCATCAATGATATTGTTAAATGCCGCATGGCCTCTCTCGCAAATGTCCGCCAGATTGCCGCTGCTGGCAAAGTCGGTATCGTGTGCGAGAACTTGGAGCAGGCGGAGGGTATCGAATACCGCCCGCTTGAAATGGTACTCCATCTCATGCTGGTATAACCAGCGCAAAGTGCCGCTTCTGCCCTTCATACGCTCATTGGCATCCACCGCCAGACTGAGCGAGGCCAAGATGCCGCAGGCCCTTTCCTGATACCAGCCTTTCGGGGTGTCCGCAAATTTCAAATTCATAACGTGTTTCCTCCAATGTTCGGATAAAAGGCCAGGGCTTTCCCATCTGATTTATCAGATAGAAAAGCCCTGATTTTTTACTGTATCGTGCCGCCGCTAACGCACCTTGTCCAGCGAAATGCCGCTTTCCTTCATCAGCGCCAGCAGTATCTCCGTGCTGGTCTGCGGCGTGGTGCCGTCAGCGCATACCACTTCGACAAACTGATCCTCCAGCCAGCGCAGATAGGCGTCCATGCCGGTCACATCCCGACCCAGGCGAGAGAGGTTTGCCACCAGCAGAAGGTCAGCTTCACCAGCGGCCACCGCGCCGGAAACCTCGGCCAGACCTCTGCGGGAGAAGTCCAGCCCGCTGGCCTGTTCAGCGGTAATGCCCACGATCTCAAAGCCCTGCTTCTCGGCGTATGCCTCCAAGCTGGCCTGCTGCGCCGCCAGCGCAAAGGCGTCAGGGTACGCAACCCTGCAATAAATCCAGGCTCTCTTATGTTCCATCCTGCTGTTCTCCCTTCAAATCCAGCATCATTTTCGCATATTCTTCCCGGTAGTTCCAGATAATTTCCAGCCGCCCGCCGGGGTATACATGGATTTCGCTCAAAATATCCGAGAGGATTTCCTGCGTGATTTCCTTGATTTCCGCCTCAACATAGGGCCGGAAGCGGATAACAAATTGATTTTGCAGTTCTCCATCCTCGCCGGTATTCTCCAGCTTGGCCTCCCATCCGGCAAGCTGCTCAGAGGCCGCGTCCCGCTTTTGGATGGCGGCGGCTTTGGCGGTAAGATACTCCGCCCTGCTGATTTCTCCCAGCCCAAAGGAGGTATAACCTGCTTTTTGTTGAGGGCTTTGCGGTAGGGCTGATAATCAGCCCTGACCCGGACGCCCCCACCATAGCGGCCACGAACGGTTTCAATCGGGTAGGAACACATGAGAAGTACAATGTCATGCCGGATGGTTTCTCTGGAAACCCCGAACTCATTCGCCAGATTCCGGTATGTATCCTGCCGTCTAAGGCACAATATTTCCAAAATTCTCTGGCGGCGTTCGCCTGCGCTCATGTGTTCACCCCCTTCCTCCGCTCTCTGGAATCCATCATAACAGTTAAAGGGCAAGCCTATCTTGGCCTTTAGAAAAATAATTTGAAAAACTTTCATTTTTATTTAGAATCATCTCCTTTTGTGCGAAAAATGTTGTAAATTGTCGAAAACGGAAAACCAGCCGTTTCTTCGGCTTTCCTGTCGAATAGAAAGAGGCCGCTGT
>CATABD010000169.1 GCA_949494735.1 uncultured Oscillospiraceae bacterium | reverse complement strand
CAGGGCAAGGATAACGGGTAACACCCGCCGGGGGCGACCCCAGGAAAAGTGCAACAGAAATAGACTACCTCGTCCCGTCTGTCCGAGGTGCGGCGGCGAGGAAAAGGTGGAAAGGTGAGGTAAGAGCTCACCCAATGGCGTGCCAAGCGCCCATTGCTGTAAACTCTATCCGGAGCAACGCCGCGGGGACACAACAGGCCGGCCCGGCCGTGTCCAGGAGGCGGCTGGAGCGTACCGGCAACGGTGCGCCTAGATAGATGGCTGTCTTAAATGACAGAACCCGGCTTACAGGCTTGCTTGCACCAAAAGGGGTTCCCAGGTTCGCCCGGGAACCCCTTCCCTTGAAAAGCCGGACCATTTTCCAGCCTGCAGCCGCCCAAGCGGCGTCTCAGGCAAGCCGGAAAACAAGAAGGGGGATTTTTATGACCACAATCTACCTGATCCGCCACGGCCAGGCGGAGGGTAATTATTACCGCCGGTGCCACAGCTGGCACAACGGCCTGCTTACCTCAAGGGGGCGGGAACAGCTCCTGCTTCTGGAGAAGCGGTTCGAAAACGTCCACATTGATGCGGTCTATTCCAGTGACCTTTACCGGGCCATGTCCACCGCCGGGGCCATTTACCGGCCCAGGGGACTTACCCTGCGGGTGGATCCAGACCTGCGGGAGATCGGGGCGGGCGCCTGGGAGGACATCCCCTGGGGCCAGCTGCTTCACGACCACCGGGAGGCCCTTACCTCCTTCCTGTGCTGTGATCCTGATTGGCATATTGAGGGCGGTGAGCATTTCCCCCAGGTTCGCGAGCGGGTTGAGCGCGCAGTGGCGCGTATCGCCGCCGCCCATCCCGGCCAGACGGTGGCCGTTGTATCCCACGGATGTGCCATCCGGGCCGGACTGTCCGCCTGGCTTGGCATGGGTGTGGACAAAATCGGCCAGATTCCCCTCTCGGATAATACCGGCGTAGCCAAGCTTGAGGTGGAAAACAGCCACGTTCATGTGGTCTACTATAATGACAACAGCCATCTGGGCGCGTTTGCCTCCCCTGCCCGTTCTCCCGGCCGGGACTATGCCCTGTCCGGCATGGAGACAAACGCCCTGTATTACCGTCCCCTTTCTCTCCCCCAGGATAACTCTGCCTACCTGGCTGCCCGTGAGGAGGGCTGGATGGCGGGATTTGGGTCTATAGACGGCTTTGACGGCGCTTCCTTCTTGGCCGAGGCGCAAAAGGATTTCGAGCTGTGTCCAGACAGCGTCCTCCAGGCGTTGCTGGGCGATGTCCCGGTAGGCGTTCTGCATACGGACTGGCAGAGGGATGCCGGCCAAGGGGTCGGCTGGATTGTCTTCCTCTACATGGCCCCAGATTTTCGCGGAAAGGGTTTGTCCGTCCAGCTGTTGGGACAGGCTGTGTCTGCTGCCCGTGCCCTGGGCCGGCAATATCTTCGGGTCTGCTGTCCGCCGGGCAACCGCGCGGGCCGGTCCTATTTCCTCGCCCACGGCTTTCACGCCGTAAACGGAGGAGATCGCTCTAACGTACTGGAACAGTACATCGGATTGGAGCTGTAACGGAGCATTCAATGCTTTTTAATAAGGTATGAAGCAGGGCGGCTGGAAAACCCCAGCCGCCCTGCCCTGCCATTAGTGCATGGCCCGGCCAATATCATTGGCCGCATCGCCAATGGCATTCCCCGCATCCCGGGCCACGTTACCCGCACCCCGGGCCAGGTCGCCTGCCGCATCACCGATGTCATCCACTGCGTTCCCCACATGGGACCGGCTGCGGCCCACACCGCTGTCATCCACGCCGCCGGCCCCGCCACCTTGGGCGGCGTCATTGCCGGTATCGGGGCCGTTGTCCATGCCGCCGCCTATTCCCGCGCTGGGGCCATCCCCGATCAGTCCGTCGCTGTTATAAGCATCGTCGCGAATGTCCGGGCTGTTGGTTTGGTTGTTCCTGTCGGCGCCCATACTGTTAGTGGGCTGCACCGGGTCGGCACTGTTGTTTTCCCGGTTGGCGGAGCAGCCTGTAAGAGCCAATGCCAGCACCGCAGCCAGAGCAAAATATTTCACCTTCATTTTCATGCCTCCTGCTTTTTCTTCTCGTCCCCGCAACTCATTATGTGCCGGTTACGCCCTTTCAAAGCAGGTATTTTTTGTTTTTAAGCGCCGGTCTGCCATAGGCTCCTGTGGCAGACCGGCGCTTAAAAAGATTTACACTATCCCAATCACTGGGAATTAAGCTCCAAATATTTCTGGTCGATGTGGCTGTCCACCTGCATAGCCAACTCCAGCGCGTCGTTACATCCCATTTTTTTATTGCGGTTGTTCATAGCCGCCACCTCAATGACCACAGCCAAATTCCGTCCGGGCCTGACCGGTATGGTGAGGGCGGGAATGCGCACATCCAGCAGGGTGGTAAAGTGTTCGTCCGCCCCCAGGCGGTCATACAGCTTGCCGTCCTGCCAATTCTCCATCTCAATCACCATGTCTATGGAGCTGTCGAACTTGACGGCAGACATGCCGAACAACCTCCGCACATCCACAACCCCAATACCCCGCAATTCAATGTAATAACGGATAAGCTCCGGCGCGGTGCCGATAAGTCCCCCGCTGGGGTTCCGGCGGATCTCTATGGCGTCGTCGGCAATGAGGCGGTGGCCCCGCTTCACCAACTCAATGGCAGTCTCGCTCTTGCCGATGCCGGACTCCCCTGCCAGCATAACCCCCTCGCCGTATACCTCCACCAGGACTCCGTGGCGGGTGATGGTGGGCGACAGCGCCGTGCGCAGGTAGGCAATCATGGTGCTCATGATGCTCGATGTATTCTCCTGCGTGCCGAGAATGGCCTGGTCGTGCTTTTTTGCCATCTCCATACACTCCGGGTATGGTTTCAGCCCCCGGGCAAAGATTACCGCAGGGGTATGGTAAGAAAACAGGGTGTCAAATACCGCCGCCCGCTTTTCCGGCGAGATTCCTTCCAGATAGGAAATTTCCACCAGGCCCAGAAGCTGCATCCGCTCCCGGTCAAAGTAGTCAAAAAAGCCGCTGAGCTGAAGGCCGGGCCGGTTCACATCGTCGATCGTAATCAGTTTCTCCCGGTAGCCCTCTGGGCCGTACAACACATTCAAGTGAAAATTGTCGATGATGGTGCCCAATTTGATGCCGGTCTTGCTCGCCACGTTGGTCACGCTCCCTTTTGCAGTATGTTCCCTATTATCTTACCACATTCCATTCCCGAAAAAAATAGCAAATACATCAAATTCGCACTTGATTTTTTCCCTCCCCTATGGTAGCATAATGTAGTTATCGTTTGAACAAATTCCAACCAGCAAGGAGGTTAGTCAATATGGCCAAATGCGAGTTCTGCGGCAAAGGCGTGAACTTCGGCATCCAGGTGTCCCACTCCCACCGCCGCCCCAACCGCCCCTGGAAGCCCAACGTCAAGCGCGTCAAGGCTGTGGTGGACGGCGCGCCCAAGCACGTCTATGTGTGCACCCGCTGCCTCCGCTCCGGCAAGGTCACCCGCG
>CATABD010000168.1 GCA_949494735.1 uncultured Oscillospiraceae bacterium | reverse complement strand
CCACCCCCCAGCCTTCTGAACCGCCCCCCTCCGCCGGGCCCTCAGGGGATCTGGGCGATTATTACGTGGAGATCAAAAGCGCCGTCCTCACTTCCGATTACGGAGGGAGCCCGGCCATCCTCATCACCTATTCCTGGACCAATAACAGCCAGGAGACCACCAACGCCCTGTCCGCCTTCATTGAGCGGGCGTTCCAGGACGGGGTGCAGCTGGACTCGGCCACCATCCTGTCCACCAATCCCCAGTATTCCTCCGGCACCGCCCTGCGGGATGTGCGCCCCGGCGCCACCACCGATGTGCAGCGCGCCTACCTGATTTCGGACAGCGGTTCCCCGGTGGAGTTCGAGGTTTTTGAGTTCCTGGGCGATTCCGAAGCCGGGGTATCCATAACCTTCGACCCGGCCTCCCTCCCCGCCGTGGAGTAAGGGAGCCGCGCCCGCCAACCAAAGGAAATCCCGCCGGGCGCTTCCGGCGGGAACAGCAGGGGAGAACGGCCCACCGCCGTCCTCCCCTTTCCTATATCCTGCGCGGGAGGGAACGCTATGCAGCCGCGGCATAGGACGGTGGCGGGTTACGCCCGGGTATCCACCGAAAAAAGCTGGAAAACTGCTCCATTGAGGAGCAGGCCGGGCGGCGGGTATCTTTCACCGCCAAGGGCTGGATACTGGGGGAGCTGTACATGGCCCGCGGCTATTCCGGGGGCAATACCAACCGCCCCGCCTTGCGACGGGTGCTCTCTCGCGTCCGGCAGGGGGAAGCCTGCTCCCTGTCAATGGAAACGGCGATCAGGCGCTGGTTCTCGGGACGGGTACGGAACGCCGGAGATGCTGAAGCTGATGCGGGAGGCAATCAGCATCGGGGCCCACGGGGAGCTGTGGCACCACAAGCACATGCTGTGGGCGCAGTCCATGGGCCTCCAGGGCCACAAGCGGCTGAACCGCTATGAGAGCGGCAAGGACCGGGCGCACTACATCAGGCTCCAGAACTACTGCCTGGATATGTTCGGGGAGGTCGTGGAGCCGGACTGGGATTTCGCAGTGACCGCGCCGGAGGATATCAAGGGGTATCTGGAGGGCTATATCGCGTGGGAAAACAGCGTTTACACCCGGCTGGGCGGCATCAGCGGGCGGCTGGAGGCGATGGGTTTCCCCTGTGAGGCTGCGCTTGTCCGGAAGGGCCTGCCCCGAAAGGAGCTCAAGCGGGCGCGCCGGATGCTGGCAGAGTACGGCCTGTCCGGGTGGGATATGACGTATATCCTTCCGGCGGATAAGAAGCTGCACGACAAGATCAAGAAAAAAGAAGAAAGGTGAGCTTTTCCCATGTGTAAATCCGTGTGCAGTTTTCTCAGCAAAAGCTAGCAACGCTTAACAAGGGCACACAAGCCGTTGCATAAGGCTCGAATTGCAAAAATGTTCAGATTTTCCACTCAAAGGAAACACGGTCGCTGGTGGCCTGAACCTGGGACAAAACAATGTCAGTCACCCGTCGGCGGTCATCAAAATCAATCGTGTCCCAGTTGTCCAAATGAGCAGACAGAAACTCAATCTTTTGCGGGGATATCGTTTCAGCGTTCAGCGCCGCAATCTCCTTGATAAGCCGTTGCCGGTTGGCGTCCAGCTCCTCGATTTTTCCGTTGGCATAGGACAGCAGAACCGCATTAGCCCCGGTCAGGGTATTCAGCAGTTTTTCGATTTCATCCTCCACCTGGGCCAATTCCACATTCAAGGCGGTCAGTTTGGGATTGACTGTCGTTGCCCTGGTGGTCAGGGTTTGAAATTCGGAGAGCTTTTTTACCATTTCTCCATAGACGAATTGTTCAAACTCCGCCGTCCGAAGCGTTCCGCAGCCCTCACAGCTTTTGTTATCTGCCCGCTTGGAACAGCGAAGATACTGCGTCCCTGTCGGATTGCCCACGCTCATAAGGGCATACCCACACCGCCCACACTTGATTTTTCCGGCCAGCCAGGTATTCCGGGCCTTGCGCCCACCCTGAAATGTGATATTTGCCAGCAGCTTTTTTCTGCACCGCAACCAGGTATCAGCGGGGACAATGCCCTCGCTGGGGGCCAGCACAAGGATTTGCCCACGCAGGTCCTTGTTTTTTCGCTCCTGCACGTCCCGCCCCTGGTAGAGATAGCAGCCGTTTGTCCCGGCGAAGTCCGCCGCATCGTTGACCACCACCGCGCCTTGACCCTTGAAAAACTCATACAGCTCCAGATCCGCCTGGGCGTAAATTGGATTGCGGAGCAGTTGAGAAATAAAGCCCCGTTTCAACTCCTTGCCGTAAATCAGGATGTTGTTTTCGGCGAAGTACCGGGCAATATCTCCGAACGACGTGGACGGCTCGGCGTACATCTCGAACATCAGCCGGGCGATATTCGCCGTGTCGGGGTCCGGGACCATCATTTTTGTGCGTATGCCCTGGAGGGTAGTAGGCTCCAGCTTGAAACCGAAAGGGGCGGCCCCGCTCATGTGGAAACCACGCTGACACCGGGAATAGTAAGCGTCGGTTACACGTTTCTGGATTGTCTCTCGCTCCAGTTGGGCAAACACGATGCAGATGTTCAGCATGGCCCGGCCCATTGGCGTGGAGGTATCAAACTTTTCCGTGGAGGAAACGAACTCCACGTTGTACTCCTGGAACAACTCCATCATGGTGGCGAAGTCCAGAATAGAGCGGCTGATACGGTCCAGCTTGTAAACCACCACCCGGCGGATTAAACCCTGCCTGATGTCGGCTAAAAGCTCCTGGAATTTTGGCCTGTCCGTATTCTTCCCGGAGTAGCCCTTATCTTGATAATCTTTGTGGTTCCCACCCCTTAACTCATATTTGCAAAATTCGATTTGACTTTCAATGCTGATAACACTTGCGATTTTCGCCTTGCGAAAATGCTTGTTGGGGTGCCCCCAAACCCGCCGGGAGCTTCTGGTCACCGTGACCAGAAGTTCCCCTGTCTGCGGCCCCGTCGCTGACGCTCCTGGGCCTTATGCGCTTACAGCGCCACTATCTCCGAAAGTCTCTCCAGGAGTTCGGAGAGCGGTCCCCACAGGTCCGCATAATCTTTTTGCAGGGCCGTGATTTCGTCCGGGTAAACTCCGCCTTGGGTATTTATCCGGACAGCTATCTGATTGAGATTATTCGCACACCGCCTTTGCAGGGAAACGACCTCCTTAACGGGAGCGAGGTCAACATGAAGTACATAGCCGTTAAGAGCCATTTTCCGCATATAGGCCGAAAGGTTACGGATGCCCACATCCTCCATACGCTCCCGGATTTTTGCCTGTTCATCCTGGGACAGCCAGACACAAACCGATGTACTCCGAATACGTTTCTTTCCTGCAACCACAGTTGACGGACTTTTGGGGCCGCAAGGTGCTGATTTTTTGCTGCTCATAGATACCTCCCATAAATTCAAATGTTGACAGTATTCCGATAAATCGGGCCTGGGGAATGATACTATACCAGCCCCTATGAAACCAGGGCCGGAAACCCTTGCGGAGCAAGGCTTTGAAATTGCTAATTGTCCACATATCAGCTGTGGAAAGACAGCGGTTTGAGGGGGAAGTGGTTCGACCCTATCCCCCCGCCCTTTCCCTATCCAGGGAAAGGGGGCGGCTCTGG
>CATABD010000167.1 GCA_949494735.1 uncultured Oscillospiraceae bacterium | reverse complement strand
CGGCGGCAGCGCCGCCGGACGTCCCCTGCTTTGTCCTCCCCGCTACGATCCTCCGCCGTTGCCGTCCGTAGCCATCATGAAGTCATAGTCCCGGACGCACACCACAATGTCCGGCTGGAACTGGCGGATATAGTCCACCAGGCCCATCTCGTGGTAGTGGCGCAGGTCCAGGGAGTGGGTCTGGTCAAAGCTGAGATAGGCCAAGCACTCCACGGGGTTGGTGAAACTGTCCCCGTAGATGAGGACGCTGGGCAGACTGTCCCGGCCGGTGTCGATGACGGTGCGGGCAATGTCGCCCCCCATGTAGAGGCTGTAGTCCACTGCCCCGTCCCGGCCGCCGGGCAGGCGGTATACGCTGGACTCCACGGGGATGCCGTTGTCCGCCCGGGAGAAGGGGACGGGCTCGACGGGCAGCAGGATGGACAGCCGCTCGTCCCGCCGCTCCAGGTTGAACAGCTTGCGCTCCCGTGAGCCGATATAGTCGTTGGGGAGGGTTTCGAGCCGGAAACCGTCCGCGCCCAGGATGGGGAAGTCAAGGCCGGTGTCCGCCGCCGCCTTTTCCAGGATCAGGCGGCAGGCCTCAAAGGCCCCCTCTATGGTGTAGTGGTTGTCCACCCGGGAGGCGTATTGCTTTGAACCGCCGCTCCGGGCAAGGATGGCCTCCACGTCCAGGAAGGGGACGCCCTGCTCCTCCATGGCCCGGGCCATGGCCGCGCCCTTCATCCAGCTGCGCCGGGCCTGGCTGTTGAGGAACCAGGGGTACTCGTCCGCGCGGGAGACGGATTGGCAGGGCACCACCGCATAGCAAAAATACCCGCCGTATTCTGTCACCGCGGCGTTGATGTCCGCCAGATTGTCCGCCATGAGGCCGGCCCAGCGGTCGATGTCCGCCTGGTCGTCGGCCATGTAGGGCAGGAAGGGGAGCAGGCTGTCCGCTGTTGGCACCACATCGTTGACAACTGGGCGCCCTGCGGCCAGATCCCAGCGGGTTTTGAACCGAAGCAGGGTGGAGCGCAGGGGGGCGTGGTCGGCCAGGTAGCGTTCCAGCTGGGTGAAATAGCCGCCGTCCCCTATGCTCTGGGAGGCGGGCTCCGGGAGGGAGGCCAGCATACGGTTTTCCCAATAGGAGAAGTCCTGGGGGGATCGGAGCAGGGAGGCTGCCAGCCCCGCCGCCAGGAAACCCACAAAACAGACGGCCATAAACCAATGCGCAATCCGATTCACACTGACCGCCTCCTCAGAATTGGAAGTAGATGAAGGGGTTGAAGCTGCCCGTTGCCAGCTTGAGGTAGGACAGGGCCAGCAGGGCCAGCGCCGCCAGCTTGGGGCACCAGATTTGAACCAGGGAGGCGGGGCCTGTCCCTTCCTCCGGCAGCTTGGATTGCAGCCAGTTTTTCACCGGCAGGGAGGCGATAAGGCAGGCGGCCCACTCAGGCCAATATTGGAGAAGGTAATAGGCGGTCTGCCCGTCCGATGCTCCGCCCAGGCCCAGCATGGCCTGGAAATAGGCCCCGGCATAGGCGGCGGAGGGGGAGCGGAACAGCACCCAGCTAATCATGACCGCCAGCAGGGTATAGCCGCGGCGGAAAACCCGGGGCAGCCGGGCCAGCCCCCGTCCCCACAGCAGCTTTTCCCCCGCCAGCAGCAGGAAGAACCATGCGCCCCACAGCACGAAGGTCCACGCCGCCCCGTGCCACAGCCCGGTGAGCAGCCACACAGCCGCCAGGTTGAGGATGTTCCGGGCGGGGGAGCGGCGGCTTCCTCCCAGGGGGATATAGACGTAATCCCGGAACCAGGTGGACAGGGAGATGTGCCACCGCCGCCAGAACTCGGTGACAGACTGGGAGACATAGGGGTAGTTGAAGTTTTCCAGGAAATGAAAGCCAAACATCCGCCCCAGGCCGATGGCCATGTCGGAATAGGCGGAGAAGTCGAAGTAAATCTGGAGGGTGTATGCCGCCGCCCCCGCCCATGCCGTACCGGCGGCCATGGCGGCGGGGGATTGGGCGAACACAGCGTCGGCGACCTCGCCCATGGCGTTGGCCAGCAGCATTTTTTTGCCCAGCCCGAACAGGAACCGCGCCGCCCCCTGGGAGAATTCGGACAGGGACTCCTCCCGGCCGGTGATCTCCCGGGCCACGGTGGAATAGCGTACGATGGGCCCGGCCACCAGTTGGGGGAACAGGGCTACGTAGAGGGCTACGTAGAAGGGGTTGCGCTGGCAGGGGGCGTCTCCGCGGTACACGTCGATGACGTAGCTCAGCCCCTGGAAGGTGAAAAAGGAGATGCCGATGGGCAGAACGATTGGGGGCAGGTTCAGCCGGACCCCCAGGCGGTTGAGGTTGGCGGAGAGGAACCCGGCGTACTTGAACCAGCCCAGCATCCCAAGGCCCAGCAGGACGGCGGCCCAAAGCCCCGCCCGCCGGGCGGCATTGGGCCGCCCCGGGGCGGCCAGCAGCCCGCACAGGTAGTTGACGGCAGTGGAGCACAGCAGCACAGGCAGGTAGTACAGCCCGCCGCAGGCGTAGAAGAACAGGCTGAAGGCCAGCAGCACCCCGTTGCGCCAGGCGCGGAAGCGCCGGGGCAGGCAGGAGTAGCAGAGAAGCAGCGCGGGAAGGAAGAAAAAGAGGAACAGGATGCTGCTGAAAACCATGGGATCACCGCCTAAATGAATGGGGGCGCGGGCTCAGCCCGCCCGCCTGGGCTACCTAAGGACCTGTATTCATAACCTCAAACGCCGTCCGGGCGGGTCTTTCCCCGCCGTACTGAGTTGAAATTTCTTGAAATACACAACGTATTCCAGGGGAAATTCGCCTTGTCCGGCGGGAAAAGCCCTTGCCCACCCGGCATGTTCGGCTGTGAATGCAGGTTCTAATATAGCATGATTGGCGCGGGATTTCAAGATTGGGCCGCAAGCCCCGGTTTGCGGGCCGGAAAAAGAGGGCCGCCATCCTCCTTTTGTGTGGAGGATGGCGGCTTGCTTATGGGGAATATGCTATGCCTCGTCCATGGGCGGGATCTCCGGCAGGTTCAGAGCGTAGGCGTCGCTGAGCTCCGCCAGCAGGGCGGGGTAATCCCCGTCCATGAGCTCGGGATGGTAGACGATGGCGGCGGAGAGGTAATAGCCGTCCTGTTTATAGTCGGCATACAGCACCGCCACCCGCACCTTGGTGCGGTTCTCCTCAAAGTAGGACACCTGCTTGACGGCGATGTCGTATTCGTCGAAGTAGTAGGTGTCCTGTACGCCGTCCTCGAAGAAGTCCGTGCCGGACTCGGCCATCAGCTCATAGGCCAGCTCCACCACGTCCCTGGCGTCCCCCTCGGTCTGGGCGATTTTGACCGTCACCTCCATGCCGTGAGCGGCGGAGCGGATGGCATAGCCGTCCTCCAGGTAGACCGGCTCCCCGCTGTAGGGGACGTGGGCGTCCACATAGGAGCCGCTCTGGGCGAACATTCCGTCCGGGGCCTTGATATAGCCCACGGCGGTGAACTCGTACCCCAGCTCCTCCCCCACGTGGAACAGGTCCTGGGGGTCAGGCTGGACCGGGACGGAGGGCTCGGGCGGGATGGTGGCGGTGGGGGAGGGCAGGGGGTCTCCGGCGCCGGGGTTATTCCGCCCGCCGCCGTCCAGCGT
>CATABD010000166.1 GCA_949494735.1 uncultured Oscillospiraceae bacterium | reverse complement strand
TGCGGGCCGCCGCTTTTCACCATAGAAACGTTTTTTAGTTGGATGCCGTATCCAGGTCGCTGTCCCCGCCCCAGATCATATTTTTCCTAAGCTCGCCGCCTACGATCTCCATCTGGTGCTTCTTGAGCTGGGCCCGCTTGGAGTTGAAGAAGGTGCGGCCGTTCTTGTTCTCGGCGATCCACTTGCCGGCGAAGGTGCCGTCCTGGATGTCGGCCAGCACCGCCCGCATCCGGGCCTTGGTCTCCTCGTGGGGGATGACCCGGGGGCCGCTGACATACTCGCCGAACTCGGCGGTGTCGGAGATGGAGTAGTTCATAGCGGCCACGCCGCCCTTGTTGATGAGGTCGATAATGAGTTTCATCTCGTGGATGCACTCGAAGTAGGCGTTCTCCGGCTCATACCCTGCCTCCACCAGCACCTCGAAGCCGCAGCGCATCAGATCCACCACGCCGCCGCACAGCACGGTCTGTTCGCCGAACAGGTCGGTTTCGGTCTCGTCATGGAAGGTGGTCTCCATCACGCCGGCGCGGGCGCCGCCGATACCCGCGATATAGGCCAGGGCGGTCTGGTAGGCGTGGCCGGTGGCGTCCTGCTCCACCGCCACCAGGCAGGGCACGCCCTTGCCAGCCACGTAGGTGGAGCGCACGGTATGGCCGGGGCCCTTGGGGGCGGCCATGAATACGTCCACCCCAGCGGGGGGGACGATCTGCTGGTAGCGGATGTTGAAGCCGTGGGCGAAAGCCAGGGCCTTGCCCTCGGTCATGTAGGGGGCGATGTCCTTCTTGTAGACCTCGGCCTGCACCTCGTCGTTGATGAGCATCATCACGATGTCCGCCCACTCCGCCGCAGCGGGCACCGTGCGGACCGCCAGCCCGGCCTTTTCGGCGTTGGCCCAGTTCTTGGAGCCCTCGCGGAGGCCCACGCACACGTCGCAGCCGGAATCCTTCAGGTTGAGGGCGTGGGCGTGGCCCTGGGAGCCGTAGCCGATGATGGCGATTTTCTTACCCTTCAGCCAGCTCAGGTCGCAGTCCTTTTCATAATACATTTTTGCCATGGTGAACACTCCTCATAAAATTTCTGTTATTGTCCCGCGCCGCAGGGGGCGGGGCAGATAGCCGTGTTTCGGATATCATATCACAGCAGCCGGGAAAAGAATGATAACCGTGATACAATTACAGGATATTCTTTCCCAGGTCAAATTCCTCCCGCACTTTGTTGCCGGAGTTATTCCTGATTGTGGCCTCGCCCCGCTCCAAGGCCACCATGCCGGTGCGTACCAGCTCCAGGATGCCGAACTCCGCCAGCAGCTTTTCCAGCGCGTCGTCCTTGGATTCCTGGCCGATGATGGCTAAGGTCAGGCTCTGGGTGGACACGTCGATGATGGAAGCCCGGAAGATGTTGGCGATCTGGATGACCTCGTTGCGCACCTCCCGGCTCTCCGCCTTCACCTTGATGAGCACCAGCTCCCGGCGGATGGACTGCTCCGGGGGGAGCAGCCGGACGGAATAGACGGAGAACTGCTTGCGCAGCTGATTGATAATCTGGCCGACCTGCTGCTCGCCGCACAGCACCTCAATGGTGATGCGGGAGACGGCGGGGTCGTCGGTGGTGCCCACCGCCAGGGACTCGATGTTGTAGCCCTTCCGGGAGAACAGCCGGGACACCTGGCTGAGCACGCCGGCGGTGTTCTCCACCAGAACCGACAGGGTGTGGCGTTTCACGACGGTATTCATGGCGCTTCTCCCTCCTCTCAGTGCAATAGGAACTCGGTGACGGGTGCGCCGCCGCCCACCATGGGGTGTACCATGGCGTCCATGTCGATGGCGCAGTCGATGACGCAGCCGCAGCCCGCCTCCAGCGCCTGCCGGAAGGCGTCCTCAAACTCCGCCTGGTTTTTGGCCCGGAAGCCGCGCAGGCCGTAAGCCTCCGCCAGCTTCACGAAGTCCGGGCCCCGGTCCAGGGTGGTCTGGGAGAACCGCTTGTCGTAGATCAGGTTCTGCCACTGGCGCACCATGCCCAGGGTGCGGTTGTCGAAGATCACGGTGATGACAGGCAGGCGGTAGTGTTCCACAGTGGCCAGCTCGTGGCAGTTCATGCGGAAGCAGCCGTCCCCGGTGCAGTGGACCACTACCTTATCCGGGTTGCCCGCCTTGGCGCCCATGGCGGCCCCCAGGCCGAAGCCCATGGTGCCGAAGCCGCCGCTGGTGAGCAGCTGGCCGGGCCGGGAGAAATGGTAATACTGGCAGGACCACATCTGATGCTGGCCCACGTCGGTGGCAATGATGGCGTCGCCGTTTGTGAGCTCGGAGATGGTCTCCAGGATCTCGTGGGGGTGGAGGATGCCGTCCTTCTTGAGGGGCAGCTCCTTGCGGGCAAACACCTGGGACTTCCAGGCGGTAAAATTGTGCTGCGGCAGCTTTTCATTGAGCAGCTCCAGCACCCGCCGGGCGTCCCCGATGATGTGGTGGCAGGTCCGGACGTTTTTGTCGATTTCCGCCCGGTCGATGTCGATATGTACGATTTTGGCGTTTTCTGCGAAGGAGGGGGGATCGGTGGCCACCCGGTCGGAGAACCGGCAGCCGATGGCGATGAGCAGGTCGCATTCGGCGGTGGCCATGTTGGAGGCGTGGGAGCCGTGCATCCCCACCATGCCGGTGAACAGGGGATGGTTGCCCGGGCAGGCCCCGCCCCCCATGATGGTGGAGCCCACCGGGGCGTCCAGCGTCTCAATGAATTTGCGGAATTCCGGCACAGCCCCTTTGGAGCGGATGACGCCGCCCCCCACCAGCACCATGGGGCGCTGGGACTGGGAGATCAGCTCCAGCAGCTTGTCGATGTCCCCACGGTTAGGCTCGGGGTTTTTCAGATCCCGGTTGGACCGGCGCAGCAGGGTAGCCAGCCGCCCATGGTTGGGGTGCTCATGGACGGGCATATACTGGTACTCCCCCTCAATGGCGGTGACGTTTTTGGCGATGTCCACCAGCACCGGGCCGGGGCGGCCGGACCGGGCGATGGCAAAGGCCTCCCGGATGACGTCGGCCAGTTCGTTTACGTCCTTTACCAGGAAATTGCACTTGGTGATGGGCATGGTGATGCCGGTAATATCCACCTCCTGGAAGGAGTCCTTTCCGATGAGGTTTTCGCTGACATTGCAGGTGATGAACACCACAGGGGAGGAGTCATAGTAGGCGGTGGCAATGCCGGTGACCAGATTGGTGGCGCCGGGGCCGGAGGTGGCAAAGCACACGCCAACCTTCCCCGTGGAGCGGGCGTAGCCGTCGGCGGCGTGGGACGCGCCCTGCTCGTGGGAGGTGAGGTAGTGGCGGATTTTTTCCTTATAACCGTGGAGCTCGAACTCGTCGTAGATGTTGAGAATGGTGCCGCCGGGATAGCCGAACACCGTGTCCACCCCCTGCTCCAACAGGCATTCCATCACAATCTGGGACCCTCGCATCAACATGGTGGGAACCTCCTTCATACAAAAAGCACAGCCGCGCCCCCACAGGACGAGCCATGCTCCGCGGTGCGGCTGAAAACACGCATACATAATTTAACGTATTGAAGATATAATAACTTTTTGCGGCACATTTGTCAATGTAAAATGTTCGGCGGCGGATAAGTTGCGCCGCCGTGCCAAAAACCGGCCGGTTTCCGCCGGTTTTTTGGCGCAATTATCAAGAAACGGGAAGGGCCAGGGCCCTTCCCGCTTCTCCGCGCTTTCTGCTGTTCACGCTGCGAAGCGGTCAGGACGTTCGGCC
>CATABD010000165.1 GCA_949494735.1 uncultured Oscillospiraceae bacterium | reverse complement strand
CGATGGTGCCCTGGCCGGTGGACACGGTGAGGTCGTTGAAGGGGTGGACGTAGGTGAGCCCCTCCTCCTCGCTGAGCTTGGCCGCCAGCGCCGCCGCATCGTCAAAGGTCTCGCCGTGGAGCACCACCTTCGCCCCGTAATCCTTAGTGTTGTTCACTTTCACCAGCGGGGTGGTGGTGGGCATGACGATGGTGGCCGCCACCCCCGCCGCCCGGGCGGCATAGGCCACCCCCTGGGCGTGGTTGCCCGCCGAGGCGGTCACCAGCCCGCGCTCCTTCTCCTCATCGGAAAGGGCGGAGCACTTGAAGTAGGCCCCACGGATTTTATATGCCCCGGTGACCTGCATGTTTTCCGGCTTGATATATACCTGGTTGCCGGTGGTTCTGGTGAAAAAGGGGCTGTACATCAGGTCTGTGCGGTGAAGCACGCCGTCCAGCACCCTGCGGGCGGCGCGGAAATCGTCTAATGTCATCATGTGGGGACAGCTCTCCTGTCGTATCTAAGATATCGACCCATTTTACATGAAGAAATTGTTAAAGTCAACCGTCCCGGCCCCCTTCTTCTTGACAGGGAGCTTGTCCGGGGAGTAAAATAGAAGCCAGATTTCGGAAAGGGGGTAAGGGCCTTGGCCTATGTGAAAAAGCGCAGCGTGCTGCCTATCTACTTTGTGGGGCTGACGTGGCTGGCGTGGGCGTGGCTTCTGGGCCTGCCGCTGTACCGGCCCACCCATTATATTATCGTGGCGCTGCTCTCCGTCATCGCCTACCACGCGGGCAAAATGATTTTCCCTGACCGGGGATACGAGGTGCAGGACGCCCCGCCGTCCGCCCACCAGGCCCAACCCCGGCCCGAGCCGGAAACGGGGGGAAAACCCAAGTCCACCGGCAACCCCGAGATCGACGCGCTGCTGTCGGAGCGGGACAGGGCGGTGGGCGAGATGCGCCGGCTCAACGCCTCCATTGAGGACCCCAAAATTTCCGCCCAGATCAGCCGCCTGGAGGAGACCACGGGCAAAATCATCGACACCGTGGCCGCCAGCCCCTCCAAGCTGCCCCAGATTCGGAAATTCATGAGCTACTACCTGCCCACCACCCTGAAGCTGCTCAACGCCTATGACCGAATGGATTCCACCGGGGCGTCGGGGGCCAACATCGACGGCACTAAGGGCAGAATCGGGGACATGCTGGACTCCATCTGCACCGCCTTTACCCGCCTGCTGGACGATCTGTACGGAGACGAGGCCATGGACATCTCCGCCGAGATCACCGTGATGGAGCAGATGCTGGCCCAGGAGGGACTGGGCGGTATGACCCTGGGCGGCTCGTAAAGGGGCCGCCATGAAGAAGAAAATCACCAGGAAGGGCTACCGGGTGCTGGCCGTGGTGTGGACCCTGGCCGCCGCGTCCATGGCGGTGGCCTTCGTGCGGCGGCTGGCGCAGTTCAGCCTGCCGCTGCTGGCGCTGACGGCGCTGAGCATACTCGCAGCCAACAACTTCTGGCAGTCCTACCGCAGAACCCCGGAGGAGACCGTCCGGGACCCCTTCGCCTCCCCGCCCAAATTTGCCGATAACCCGGTGCTGTTTGACGACGACCCGCCCCGCGCCGGCCACCTAAATAAAGATTCGGAGGAAAACACCCATGAGTGACGAGATGAACATGATGCCCGAGCTGACCCTTGACCCCACCGGCTCCGCCGCTGCCGCCGCCGCGGCCAAGGAGGCGCAGGCCGCCGTCCCCAAGGCCCCCGAGGCCCCGTCCCTGACCCTGGAGAACAGCGTCACCCCAGAGGACGCCGCCGCCGTCCAGGCCGCGCGGGACGCCCAGGCCATCCAACTGGACGAGAGCCAGCTCAGCGAGGCGGAGCGCAAGGTGGTCAACGACTTTGCCCAGAAGATCGACATCACCGACTCCACCCAGGTGCTCCAGTACGGCGCGGCGGCCCAGAAGAACATCGCCGGGTTCTCCGAGAACGCTTTGAACAATGTGCGCACCAAGGACCTGGGGGAGGTGGGCGAGGCCCTGTCCTCCCTGGTTGTGGAACTGAAAACCTTCGGCCAGCCGGAGAAGAAGGGCATCGCCGGCTTCTTCCAGAAAAAGCGCAACGAGCTGACCGCCATGAAGGCCAGCTATGACAAGGCGGAGGTCAACGTGGACAAGATCGCCTCCATCCTGGAGGGGCACCAGGTCACGCTGATGAAGGACATCGCCATGCTGGACCAGATGTATGAGCTGAACACCAAGTACTACAAGGAGCTGACCATGTATATCCTGGCGGGCAAAAAGGCGCTGATGAAGGCCCGCAACGAGGAGCTGGAGGCGCTGCGCAAGAAGGCGGCGGAGACCGGCTCCCAGGAGGACGCCCAGAAGTATAACGACTTCGCCAATCTCTGCAACCGCTTTGAGAAGAAGCTCCACGATTTGGAGCTTACCCGGATGATCTCCATCCAGATGGGCCCCCAGACCCGGATGATCCAGAACAACGACACACTGATGCTGGAAAAGATCCAGTCCTCTCTGGTGAACACCATCCCCTTGTGGAAGAGCCAGATGGTGCTGGCCCTGGGGCTGGAGCACTCCCGCCAGGCCACCGCCGCCCAGGCCGCCGTCACCAACATGACCAACGACCTGCTGAAAAAGAACGCGGAGATGCTCAAGATGGGCACCATTGAGACGGCCAAGGAGGCGGAGCGCTCCATCGTGGACATCGAGACCCTCCAGCACACCAACCAGCAGCTCATCTCCACCCTGGACGAGGTGATGCAGATCCAGAAGGACGGCGCCCAGAAGCGCCGGGAGGCCGAGCTGGAGCTGGGCCGTATCGAGGGCGAGCTGAAGCAGAAGCTGCTGGAGCTGCGGGGGTAAGCGCGCCCAAAGCGAGCGTGATAACGCCGCGCCCCGGCCACGCGCCCAATCCGAGCGCAATCACATTGCAGTAGAAAGGATTTTCCATGAGAGGTATTGTGATCTTCGTCCTGTGCATCGCGGCGGTGGGGGCTGCCATGGGGGGCGTCGCCGCCGGGGTGAAGAACAAAAAGGTGAACATCTTCAAGACCCAGGCGGGGGCGTGGCTGTTCACCATCGTCATGGTCACCGCCGCCATCGACATCGGCTACGCCAAGTCCCCCCTGGCCGGGACCCAGGAGCCCAGACCTGATGTGCCCAACGCCCCCGCTTCCGCAGACTCCTACGTGTGGGACGACGCCAATGCGCTCTCCAGCCGGACCGAGCGGGAGCTGGATGAACGCAACGAGCGGCTGTGGAACACCTACAGCGTCACCATCGGCGTGGTCACCTGCGACAACGAGCGGGATCTGGGCGAATACGCCATGGGGTGCGCGGAGAAGATGGGCCTGGGCGGGTACGACATGATCGTGGCCCTGGACATCGCCGGTGAGAACTACTGGTTCCTGCTGGGCGGGGATGTGGACAGGGACTTCCCCTACGACCCCTCCGAGTACGCCTGCGACTATATGGAGAGGCCCTTTGCCAAGGGCGACTACGACAATGCCGTGCTGAGCCTCACCGACGCCCTGGAGAGATGGTATGGGGACTACTTTGACTGACCCCGGAAAGGAGGCGGCCTGATGGACGGATTTTCTGATTTGATCCTCATTATCGTGCTGGCGGTGGTTTTGCTGCTGGTGATCGAGGGTTCCCACCGGCGGCGCTGGCGCAGCGGCTGGTACGGCCCCACCTATGTTTACCGGCCCTTCTATATTTTCCGGCCCCGGCCTCCCCGTCCACCCCGCCCCCCCAGACCGCCCCGCGGCCCCGGAATGGGCTTCGGCCCTGGTCCGGGCATGGGCGCGCGCCCCGGCCCCAGGCCGGG
>CATABD010000164.1 GCA_949494735.1 uncultured Oscillospiraceae bacterium | reverse complement strand
TTTTCCTTATTTTATCACATCCCTATTCCCTTGGGGGATTAAATCAGTGATTCCTAAAATGTTTTTCAGCCGCTCCGGCTGTGCCAGCAGAGTCGTGGAAACCCACCGGTCCTCCTCCGGCCCCCACACTACGCCAGGCCCCACCTTCTGCTCCACTATGGTCCGCTCAAGCGTGGAAAACAACCCCAAAACCGCTGCCTCTCCCCTTGTATCGTGGGCCCCCGCCGCGCCCATTCCGGCGGACAGCTGCCCGCCCAGGAACTCGGCTTCTTCCACCAAAACGGTCCGTGCGCCTTGCCTCGCCGCAGCTATGGCCGCGAAGGTCCCCGCCGTTCCGCCCCCGAACACCGCCACATCGTACTCATATCGTTTCTTTTCTTGTCCCATACGCACCACTCCAAAGCAACGCGGCGCATCCCCGCAAAGGGATAGGGATGCGCCGCATCAAAATTTAGGAAATCCGGCCGCTTTGCTTCAGTATTTTGACTGCGGCCTCGTTCGCCCTGTCCAGCGCCTCCGCCGCCGTCCTCTGCCCCGCCAAAACGTGGGTCAGCGCCTGGGCCAGCTCACTTTCAATCGCGGACATTTCCGGGATGTTGGGGGTCATTCTGGCCCTGGACAGCGTGTCCTTGAACAGGCCCGCGTCGGCTCTCAGCTCCGCGGTCTCGGGGTCCTCCCAGGCAGAAACGCTGCCGGGGGACGACCCGTTCCTCAGCGAAATCATACTGCCCTCGTAGCTGGTAAAAAACTTGATAAAGTCGGCAGCAGCAGCCTTGTTCTTGCTGGCCTTATTGACGGAGAGATACCAGGCCTTTGCGAAGGGGGCGGAGGTCTTTTCACCCGCCTCATTCTCGTACGCCGGGAACGACGCCGCGGCAAACTTATCGTACACCTTGGGCGAGGCCTCGCTGTTGGCAAAGGTGGCAAAGGAGGCGTTCCACTGCACCACCATCGCGCTCACCCCCTCCTGGAAGGCGGAGAGCACTTCGGAATACGCATAGTTGTCCACATCGGGGGGGACCACGCCATGGGTGTTTTTAAAACCGTACTCAAACTCCAGCGCCGCCACCGCCTCCGGCGAGTTCAGGGTGGGAATGCCGTTTTCGTCAAACAGCTCCCCGCCAAAGGACCACAGGTAGGAATACCACTCCTGATAGTTTACCCGCTCGGGGGATCCCTGGAGCACTGCGCCGTAGTTGGTGGGCGAATCCGGGTTGAGGCTCTTTGTAAACCGCTTGGCCAGCTCCAAATACTCCTCCATCGTCTCCGGCGGATTTTCAATCAGATCCGTGCGGTAGAACAGGAAGAACGTGCTCAGATCCCACGGGAGGCCCCACAGCTTCCCGTCATACGTCCCGGCCTGGTAGACGTAGGGGAAGTTGTCGCTCTCGATCGCGCTTAGCTCATCGGCCTGAAGCAGGCTGTCCAGCGGCTCAATGAACTCCGCCTCCGCAAACTCCGCAACCCATGAGTTTTGGAGGTACACCACGTCAAATTCGCTGCTGCCGGAGGAAAGCGGGCCGATCAAGGCTTCCCGGTAGCCGTTCCGGGGCAGAATGTTGACCTCCACCTCAATCCCGGTCTCGATCTTATACGCCTCCGCGATTGCCTGATAGGTCGCCTCCTGGCCCGGGAACGTGGCAAAAATTATTTTCTCAGGCTTGTCCGGGCCGGCGCTTGCGGGGCTGCTCGGGGATTCGCCCCCGCCTGTCGGCGCGGGATTGTCGCCGCTGCACCCGGCCAGCATACCGAGCATCATCAAAAGGGCCAGAAACGCCGCCAAAATTCTCTGCTTTTTCATAGTGTTTCTCCTTTTTTATAGTTTTTCCGTCCTGTCGTCTAATCGAGCCGCGCACCTCCCTCCATGACGCACCGTTTCGCCCTATGGGCGCATCAGATTCCCTTTTGCGGGCTGTCCCGGCGTCAGCCTTTCAGCGCGCCCAGGCTGATCCCTGAAACAATATATTTCTGGGCGAAAATCGTGATCAACGCCGGCACCGCCATAATCACCATGCATGTCGCTGTCATGGGGCCCCACAAAATCGCTTCATCCGTGATGAACAGCGACGCGGCCACCGGCAAAGTCCGGCTGTTGACGCTGGCCAGCGTCGAAGCAAATAAAAACTCGTTCCAACAGGCCACGAACACCAGAATTCCAATTGAAATCAGCCCCGGGG
This sequence comes from uncultured Oscillospiraceae bacterium, assembly GCA_949494735.1. Taxonomy (GTDB): domain Bacteria; phylum Bacillota; class Clostridia; order Oscillospirales; family Oscillospiraceae; genus Enterenecus. The sequence continues at coordinate 1,687 of CATABD010000164.1, read as the reverse complement.
CAGACAGGGGGATAATAATTTTCACCACCGACTGAAACTTATTGCAGCCGTCCACCAGCGCGGCCTCTTCAATTTCATTGGGGAAGTCCAGGAAAAAGCTCCACGTCATCCAAACACAGAAGGGCAGGTTGATGGCCGTATACGCAATTACCAGCGCAAATATGGAATCCCCAAGCTGCAAATTTTTGGTCAGCAGAAAAAACGGCAGAACAAGCACCATGGGCGGCAGCATGCGGCCGAACAGAAACAAGAGCGGCAGCTTCTCCTTCCCCAGCCGGTACCGGGCCATCCCATAGCCCGCCAGGCCCCCGACCACCAGGTTTGTCACCGTTACCACCGCCGCCACAATGGCGCTGTTTACAAAGTACTTGGGGATGCTGGACCCCCACCCCCGGGAGCCATACCCCAGCGCCTCCTTGTAGTTATCCATTGTCGGCGTGAACTTCCAGACAGGCGGCGTGGCAAATACGATGCCCGCCGGCTTTATAGACGAAATCGCCATCCAGAAAAGGGGGAATACCATCAGCATTAAAAACAAGGTCACAACGGTATACACGCACACCTCTTTGACGGCCTTTCTGCGTTTTTTCGGTGTCCTATTCATGGTCTTTCCTCCTCAGCATAAGCGTCATGACAAAGCTAATGAGCAGGCTGATTAAAAGCAGAATCACAGAGATCGCCGCCGCCTCCCCCATTTGGCTGGCGGTGAAAAGCTTTCGGTACAGATAGATGCTCGCCACCTGCGTAAGCTCCGCCGGTCCTCCGTTTGTGGTCATATAAATGGAGTCAAACGTCTGGAAGGCATTGATGACCGCAAACAGGCACACCACCATCATCACGTTTTTTAAGTGTGGGAGCACAATATATCGAATGCGTTTGAAGTAGGTCGCCCCATCCACCATGGACGCCTCCATCACCTCATGGGGCAGGCCCATCAGCGCGGCGATAATCAGCAAAAAGCTGAATCCAATGTTCTGCCACACCCCAATCACATTCAGCGTCGCCATGGCCGTGCCGGCATCGGTCAGGAACGCGACTTTCTTCAGCCCCAGCGAGGACAAAAAGTAGTTTATAACGCCGGTCTCATAGTTCAGAATAAACCGCCAGATCAACGCAGAGGCGGCCGGGGTAATCATTTTTGGCAGCAGCAGGCAGATCGTCACCAGCCCCCGCAGAACCCTGCGGCCACGGTAGGTTGCCAGCGCCAGCATAAAGGCCAGCGCAATCTGCAAAACCACCGTTACCACCACATAACGAAGGGTAATCAGCAGCGTGCCCCGAAACGTTTCGTCCTGTAGCAATGTAATATAGTTGTCAATGCCAATGAACACGCCCCCTTTTTTCAGGTTTGCCAGGGTCACGTATCGGAAACTGATATAGAAATTATACAGGAGCGGATAAATCATAATCGCGAAGATGATGATAAGCGCGGGGGCCACCGTCAGCCACTGAGAAACGCGCCGCACTTTGAGCCTTCGTGCTCCACCTGTTTTCCCGGCAATCACTTTCATAAAACCGCCTCCTTGAACTATTTGTTGCTGGATCCCCTCCCCGCGTTTTCTTGCAGGCAGAGCGCCCCCGCCATTGACAGTATTTCCAATCTGACCTCTACAAACAGCACACCGCTTATATTTCATTTTTTAAAATTATATTTTATATTTTGAAATCTAAGGCTAGTTTACTATAG
>CATABD010000163.1 GCA_949494735.1 uncultured Oscillospiraceae bacterium | reverse complement strand
ATAAAATTAAAGCGCCCGCTCTGTCCAAGCGGGCGCTTTGGTAAAAATCCCTTCGTATTTCTTACTTGCGCAGCGCAATCTCGTGGCGCTTGGGCCCGGTGGATACAATGGTGATGGGCGCGCCGATATGCTCTTCCAGGAACTCCACATAATTCTTGGCGTTGGCGGGCAGCGCGCCGTAGTCGGTGATGCCCCGTACATCGCTCTTCCAGCCGGGCAGGGTCTCGAACACCGGCTTGGCCCGCATGAGCCTGGGGGTGGTGGGGAATACGTCGGTGACCTGGCCGCCGATCTCATAACCCACGCACACCTTGATCTCGTCCAGATACCCCATCACGTCCAGGCAGGTCAGCGCCACCTGGGTGGCCCCCTGCACCATGCAGCCGTACTTGGTGGCCACCGCGTCGAACCAGCCCACCCGGCGGGGACGGCCCGTCGTCGCGCCGAACTCGCCCCTGTCGCCCCCCCGGCGGCGCAGCTCGTCCCCCTCGGGGCCGGTAAGTTCGCTGACAAAGGGCTCGGTATTGGAACCCACGCTGGAGGAGTATGCCTTGGTAACGCAGATCACATCCTCAATGGCGGTGGGTGGAACGGGGGCGCCCACGCAGCCATAGCCCGCCAGGGTGTGGGACGAGGTGGTCATGGGGAAGATGCCCAGGTCCGGATCCTTCATGGAGCCCAGCTGTCCCTCCAGCAGTACGGTCTTGCCGTCCTTCAGCGCCTGGTGGAGGAAGCCCACCGCGTCGCCCACATAGGGCCGGATCAGCTCCCGGCACTCCAGCAGCTGGCCGTACAGCGCCTTAGCGTCCAAGGCGGGCTTGTGGTACAGGTGCTCAAACAGGACGTTTTTCAGCTCCACCGCCCGGCTGAGCCGCTCCCAGAGCCGGTTTTCGTCAAAGAGGTCGCATACCTGAATGCCCGTCTTGGCGTATTTATCCGAGTAAAAGGGGGCAATGCCGCTCTTGGTGGAGCCGAAGGCCTTCCCCCCCAACCGTTCCTCCTCATACCCGTCCTGAAGGACGTGGTAGGGCATGAGCAGCTGGGCCCGCTCGGACACAATGAGGCTGGGGGCGGGCACGCCCCGGCCGGTCACGTCCTCAAGTTCCGCCGCCAGCTTGGCCACGTCCAGCGCCACCCCGTTCCCGATGATATTGGTAACATGGGGATAGAAGGTGCCCGAGGGCAGGATGTGCAGGGCGAAACGCCCGTAGTCGTTGATGATGGTGTGGCCCGCGTTGGCCCCCCCCTGGAAGCGCACCACCACGTCGGAAGTCTCCGCCAGCAGGTCGGTGATTTTACCCTTGCCCTCGTCGCCCCAGTTGGCCCCTACAATCGCTTTTACCATTTCAAATACCTCTGCGGCCGGGATTCGCAGCCAGCTCCGGGCTGGTCTGCCTTATCCGTCCGACGGTTTCATTATAATAGACTTCACGCCGGTCCGCAAGCCCTTTTCGCCGTTTTTCCGTTTTTCTCTTTACTTCCATAAAGCAGCGTGTTAGAATGGGGCTGTAACATCATTCAGGGAGGGGTTCCCATGCAAAAAGAAAGCGCGGAGCAGGATATCCTGTTGTTTGACGCCGTCCTGGCCCTACGGGACCGAGAGGAATGCCGCGCCTTTTTCCAGGACCTGTGCACCGTGGCCGAGCTAAAGGCCCTGGCCCAGCGCATGGAGGTAGCCCAGCTTTTGGACCAGGGCCTTATCTATAACGATATTCTCCAGCGCACCGGAGCGTCCAGCGCCACCATCAGCCGGGTGAACCGGGCCCTGCAATACGGCGCAGACGGCTATAAGACTGTCCTGCCCCGGCTGAAGAAATGACGGACGCCTATACCGCCCTGGCCCGGTACTATGACCGGCTCACCACCGACGTGGATTACGCCGGCTGGGCAGATTATGTGGAGCGGCACGTTCAAAAGCAGAAACGACCTGTCCGCACGGTGGCAGAACTGGGCTGCGGCACCGGGAGCCTGACGGAGCTGCTGGCCCGGCGGGGCTACCGGATGACCGCCGTGGACCTGTCCCCGGACATGCTGGCCATGGCCGACCAGAAGTGCCAGGGGCTGGGCGTTCTGTTTTTATGCCAGGACATGTCCCGGCTCGTGCTGCCCTCCCCCGCCGACGCGGTGATCTCCTGCCTGGACAGTATGAACTATGTCACCCGTCCCGCCGCGCTGCGGCGGACCTTCCGGCGGGTATACCGGGCCCTGGCCCCCGGCGGGCTGTTCCTCTTTGATGTCAAGACCCCCGCCGCCCTGGCGGGTGCGGACGGCCAGACCTATCTGGACGAGGACGAGGACTTGTTCTGCGTCTGGCGGGGGGACTATTCCCCCAAGCGCCGGGTGTGCGGCTATGGGCTGGATCTGTTCGTCCGGGAGGCGGACGGCAGCTGGAGCCGGGCCGGCGAATACCATGAGGAGTACGCCTACACCCCGGAGGAGCTGGACAGCTTTCTCCGGGAGGCCGGCTTTTCCAACATCAAGGTATACGGCGACAAAACCATGCGCGCGCCCACGGAAGGGGCACAGCGGGTCTTTTTCGCCGCTGGAAAGGAGCTTTAACCATGGATCAGATCGTCCGCGTCATCGCTAAGGGCGCCCCTGTCAAGGCTATGGCAATCTCCGCCCGTGACACGGTGGAGCGTGCCCGGGCCATCCACAATTGCTGGCCGGTGGCCTCCGCCGCCCTGGGCCGCCTGCTCATGGCCGCCTCCATGATGGGGGCCGCCATAAAGGAGGAGGAGGGCGCCGTCACCCTGCGGATCAAGGGGGGCGGGCCCCTCGGCTCCCTTACCGCCGTGTCCGACAGCCGGGGCAATGTGCGGGGCTATGTGCAAAACCCCGATGTGGATGTGCCTCGGAAGGCAAAGGGCAAGCTGGACGTGGGCGCCGCCGTAGGCGCGGACGGGGAACTGACCGTCATCCGCGACCTGGGGCTGAAGGAGCCCTATATCGGCTCTGTCCAGCTGGTTGGGGGAGAAATCGCCGAGGATGTGGCCGCCTACTTTGTGGAAAGCGAGCAGGTTCCCACCGCCTGCGCCCTGGGCGTGCTCATCGCACCTGACCAGACCGTCCAGGCGGCGGGGGGCTACCTCATCCAGCTGCTGCCTGGGGCGGACGAGGCGGTGGTATCCGCTGTGGAGCGGGGCGTATCCAAGTTGGGCGCTGTGAGCGCCCGGCTGGACAGCGGGATGGAACCCCTGGGATTGCTGCGGGAGGTGCTGGGCGAATTTGAGCTGGAGGTGTTGGAGACCTCCCCCATTGCCTACCGCTGCTATTGCACCCGGGACCGGGTAAGCCGGGCCCTCATCAGCCTTGGAACGGATGAGCTGGATTCCTTAATCAAAGAGCAGGGCGGCGCGGAGCTCACCTGCCAGTTCTGCGACAAGGTGTACCGCTTCGGCGCGGAGGAGCTGCGCGCCCTGCGGGACGGGGCATCTGCCAAGTAACGCCAACTTTTTTCAAATGGGCCTTGACAGGAGGAGCTTCGTTTGCTATAATAACTTTCGCCGTCTGACAAGCGGAGGAGCGACGGGAGCATAGCTCAGCTGGGAGAGCACTTGCCTTACAAGCAAGGGGTCACAGGTTCGAGCCCTGTTGTTCCCACCAAAAGCAAATCCCCAAATGTGGCGCGGTAGTTCAGTTGGTTAGAACGCCGGCCTGTCACGCCGGAGGTCGAGGGTTCAAGTCCCTTCCGCGTCGCCACATTTTATGCCCAGGTAGCTCAGTTGGTAGAGCAGTGGACTGAAAATCCACGTGTCGCTGGTTCAATTCCGGCCCTGGGCACCATATGCGAGTGTAGCTCATCTGGTAGAGCGCCACCTTGCCAAGGTGGAGGTAGCGAGTTCGAGCCTCGTCACTCGCTCCAT
>CATABD010000162.1 GCA_949494735.1 uncultured Oscillospiraceae bacterium | reverse complement strand
AGCTCCCCCTCCAGCTCCAGCAGGCGGCGCGCCTCCCCCTTGGTGATGGACTCCAGGGGGATGCCCGTCCACTGGGACAGCACCGCCGCGATCTCCTCCCGGCCCAGCTCGTGGGCGCCGCCGCCCTTCTGGCGGCTCTGCTTCCGGTCCAGCTCCCGGCGGAAGTCCGCCTCCGCGTCCCGGAGGATGGCCGCCCGCTCAAAGTCCTGCATGGCGATGGCCTGGGCCTTCTCCCTGGCCGCCCGCTCCGCCCGGTCGGACAGCGCCCGCAGGGCAATGGGCACCTCCTCCTCCACCCGCATCCGGGCCGCCCCCTCGTCGATGAGGTCGATGGCCTTGTCGGGCAGGTAGCGGTCGGGCAGGTAGCGCTGGGACAGCTCCACCGCCGCGTCGATGGCCCCGTCGGAGATGGTCAGGCCGTGGTGCTCCTCGTACCGGCGGCGCAGCCCCCGCAGGATGGCCTTGGCCTGGTCCGGGGTGGGCTCGGCCACCTTCACGGGCTGGAAACGCCGCTCCAGCGCCGCGTCCTTTTCAATATACTTGCGGTACTCCTCCAGGGTGGTGGCCCCCACCACCTGGATCTCCCCCCGGCTCAGGGCGGGCTTGAGGATGTTGGCCGCGTCGATGGCCCCCTCGGCGGATCCCGCCCCCACGATGTTGTGCAGCTCGTCCAGGAACAAAATCACGTTGCCCGCCCGGCGCACCTCGGAGAGCACCTGGTTCACCCGCTCCTCAAACTCCCCCCGGTACTTGGTGCCCGCCACCATGGACACCAGATCCAGGCTCAAAAGCCGCTTACCCCGCAGGGGCTCGGGCACCGCCCCGGAGGCCATCCGCAGCGCCAGCCCCTCCGCCACGGCGGGCTTGCCCACGCCGGGCTCGCCGATCAGCGCGGGATTGTTTTTCGTCCGGCGGGCCAGGATCTGGATGATCCGGCCCACCTCCTGCTCCCGGCCTACCAACGGGTCCAGCGCGCCCAGTGCCGCCATCCTGGTCAGATCCCGGGAAAAGCGGTCGGTGAGACGGGTGTCCGCCCCCTCCCTCGCCCTGGGCCGGTCCTCCCGGTAGAGGGCCTGGGGGTCGCCCCCCGGACGGCCCGCGTTGTTCTGGGGCTGCTGGCGCCCCTTATCCCGATCCATCATAAAAAACCCCCGCAATCTTTGAAAGATACTCAGCCGCTCCACGCGATCACTCCCCTTGTCCCGGCAGGGAATCTCGTCACTTGGCAAGGATGGGAAATTTTGAGCGGAATTATACATTTCTCCCGGTCAAAATTTCATATTGCAATTTTCCGCAGATGTGGTAAAATGAGAAACGGTTCAAAACACATCATTTGTTGGAGGTGTATGTTACATGGCACGTAAAATTGGCGACGCCTGCGTCTCCTGCGGCGCTTGCGAGTCCTCCTGCCCGGTGGGCGCGATCTCCATGGGCGACGAGCACATGGTCATCGACGCCGGCGCCTGCATCGACTGCGGCGCTTGCGAGGGCACCTGCCCCATGGGCGCGATCTCCGCTGAGTAAGCTGTGACGCAAAATCCCCCGCCCCCTTCGGAGGGCGGGGGATTTGTTTTACTTCGGAGGATTTTCCAGACAATGGATAGTCCGGCCTTGCCCCCCCTGCCCGCCCCATTTTGCCCTTCGTCAAAGTGCTCCCATTCCCCCGGCGCCGCCGGGAAACGGGTTGTTGAAAACGCCGATTTTGTGGAAAGTTTAACATACGGGCGCAAAATGTCGTGGAATTGAGCGGGAAGTTATGCTATACTGTGTAATCGGTGGGAGATGGGTTTCCCGCCTGTACCATCGGCCCGCGCCTTTCCCCCTCTTGGGGCAGGCGATGCATTGATACACTATATTTTTGAGGAGGAACTATCTTATGGAAACCTACGGTCTGGAACAGTACGGCATTACCGGGATTAAGGAAATCGTATACAATCCCACCTACGAGCAGCTCTTCGAGGCGGAGATGGATCCCGCGCTGGAGGGCTTCGAGAAGGGCCAGCTGACCGAACTGGGCGCGGTCAACGTGATGACCGGCATCTACACCGGCCGCTCCCCCAAGGACAAGTTCATCGTCATGGATGAGAACTCCAAGGACACCGTTTGGTGGACTTCCGATGAGTTCAAGAACGACAACAAGCCCGCCTCCCAGGAGGCGTGGGAGGCCTGCAAGGCCCTGGCCATCAAAGAGCTGTCCAATAAGAAGCTGTACGTAATGGACGTGTTCTGCGGCACCAACCCCGACTCCCGCATGGCCGTGCGCTTCATCATGGAGGTGGCGTGGCAGGCCCACTTCGTCAAGAATATGTTCATCGCCCCCACCGAGGAGGAGCTGAAGAACTTCAAGCCCGACTTTGTCTCCTACAACGCCGCCAAGGCCAAGGTGGAGAACTTCAAGGAGCTGGGCCTCAACTCCGAGACCGCCGCCATCTTCAACATCACCTCCCGCGAGCAGGTCATCCTCAACACCTGGTACGGCGGCGAGATGAAGAAGGGCCTGTTCTCCATGATGAACTACTTCCTGCCCCTGCGCGGCATGGCCTCCATGCACTGCTCCGCCAACACCGACATGAACGGCGAGAACACCGCCCTGTTCTTCGGCCTGAGCGGCACCGGCAAGACCACCCTGTCCACCGACCCCAAGCGCCTGCTGATCGGCGACGACGAGCACGGCTGGGACGACAACGGCGTGTTCAACTTCGAGGGCGGCTGCTACGCCAAGGTCATCAACCTGGACAAGGAGTCCGAGCCCGACATCTACAACGCCATCAAGCGCAACGCCCTGCTGGAGAACGTCACCGTGGACGGCGAGGGCAAGATCGACTTCAACGACAAGTCCGTCACTGAGAACACCCGCGTGTCCTACCCCATCGACCACATTGAGAAGATTGTCCGCCCCGTCTCCGCCGGCCCCGACGCCAAGAACGTCATCTTCCTGTCCGCCGACGCCTTCGGCGTGCTGCCCCCGGTGTCCATCCTGACCCCGGAGCAGACCCAGTACTACTTCCTGTCCGGCTTCACCTCCAAGCTGGCCGGCACCGAGCGGGGCATCACCGAGCCCACCCCCACCTTCTCCGCCTGCTTCGGCCAGGCCTTCCTGGAGCTGCACCCCACCAAGTACGGCGAGGAGCTGGTGAAGAAGATGGAGAAGTCCGGCGCCAAGGCCTACCTGGTGAACACCGGCTGGAACGGCACCGGCAAGCGCATCTCCATCAAGGACACCCGCGGCATCATCGACGCCATCCTGGACGGCTCCATCCTCAAGGCCGAGACCAAGACCATCCCCTACTTCGACCTGGCCGTGCCCACCGCCCTGCCCGGCGTGGATCCCGCCATCCTGGACCCCCGGGACACCTACGCCGATCCCAGCGAGTGGGATACCAAGGCCAAGGACCTGGCCGGCCGCTTCGTGAAGAACTTCGTGAAGTACACCGGCAACGACGCGGGCAAGGCCCTGGTCGCCGCGGGTCCGAAGGTGTAAGGCCTTTTCAGCCCGATAAAACGGCGGCAAGGCGCCGCGCCGTAAGCGCGGCGCTTTGCGTCCTTAAAGCCTCGCAGAGCTTGCGCCCGCAGGCGCAAATAAAATGAACTCTGTTTTTGGGGCGGCTTCGCCGACCCCAAAAACACCTCTCGGCCGCCAGTGTGCCCGCAGCCGGCCGCAACCCTTTCCTTGGAAAAGCCGAAGGCTTTTTCGAGGCGGAAAGAGAAATTTTGGAGGTGTATCCAATTTGAAGAAAAAGGTCCAGATCACGGAGACCGTATTGCGTGACGCCAACCAGTCCCTGATGGCCACCCGCCTGCCCTACTCCGACTACGCCGACATCCTGTCCACCATGGACAAGGCCGGCTATTACTCGGTGGAGTGCTGGGGCGGCGCCACCTTCGACTCCTGCCTGCGCTACCTGG
>CATABD010000161.1 GCA_949494735.1 uncultured Oscillospiraceae bacterium | reverse complement strand
CATCCACCGCTTCGCTCCGGGTGGTATGCAGTCCGGCCTTGGCCAGCTTATCCGGTTCCTGATTGGCGGACACCAGCCCCACATAGTCCGCCTCCACCACATGGGCGGCATCGGCAAAGCTGACGGTGAACGCGCCCCTTGCCTTGATGTTCTTGGTGGTCTTGTGTCCCGCGCTCAGACAGAGGACTACCTTATCCCGGTCATACAGACCGCCCCAGGCGGCGTTCATCGCGTCCGCTTTCCCGTTCTCATCGTAAGTGCCGATAATCAGCACCGGCAGAGGAAAGAACCAAGGGTTGCTTCCAAAATGTTTTCTCATAGTGATCCTCCGTTTCGTTATGATAAGCCGAGTATAGACCATAAAGCCTACTCCATGTCAAGAGTGTTCGGAAATTTTTCAGACTTTCGTATACCGCAGCCACAGAGCATCATCATCCAGCTTTTCTACGGCTTTCGAATGAAATACCGCCGGAAGCCGTTCCGGGAGGAACGCTGGTTTCTCAAACAGGGATGCCGCCGTTCGGTTCCCGTCCGCTGTGGGGGCGAGGATGATACTCAACTCATCAATCAGATCCTCCTGGGCGAAAGACCAGTTCATCTGACCGCCGCCCGCCAGCATCAGCCGGTCAATTTGAAACAGCGTTTTCAGTTTGCCCAGCAGCAGGGTACAGTCCAGCCGGTCCTTCCCGGCGAACACATAGGACACATCCACTTTCCGCAGATAGGCCAGATATTCATTAGAAACCTGTTCCGTAAGGACTTCGATCACATGGGCTTTCGGACGGCCTCGCTTTTCCACATACTTGTCATTCCATCCCAATATCCCCTGGGGGTCCACTGATACAATGAAGTTGTGAACGTCGGACGGGGCCGCATAGTCCTCGTGGGGCCAGACGGTTTCGCAGGCAGGCAGCACCGCCGGAGCGAGGCCATCGGAGTAGGTTCCCGCCATGGTGGTTGTGCCATAGATGGTGGCCTGACAATCGAAAATCGTGCGCAGTTGCCCGTAGGCTTTGGCGCAGGCGGCGGACATACACGCCCCGTCAATCTTCCCATCCAGCGCCATCAGGATATGGCACACCACATAGGGGCGATTTGTTGATTCCATGATCTTCTCCTTTTTAGCTGTCGGCAAAAATATTGGTTATCCAGGCTGTCACATCATCAGTGCTGCTGGCTACGTCATTCCGGGACAGCACCAGCGCATTATCATAGACCGATGCGTCAGGCTGCAATTCAGCAATCGTCTCCACAGTGCGGGATGCGCGGCTGCCTCCGTGGGTGATGAAAGGGATAATGGTTTTCGAGCTGAAATCGTAGGATTCCAGAAAACTGTAAACCGGCATAGGCAGGTCGGCCCACCAGTTGGGATACCCCAGCAGGATTATATCGTACTGCTCAAAATCCTCCACCTGGGTGGACAGCTCCGGCCTGACAGCCTCCGCCTTTTCCTCGCTGGCCTGATCTACCAGAGGCTCGTGATCCAGCGGATAGGGGGCAACGGTTTCAATGCGGAACAGATCGCCGCCAATGGAATCCTGGATCAATTCCGCTACATACTGAGTATTGCCCAGCTTTTCCCCCTCGCTGACCACAATACTGGCACTGGCAACAGCGTCCACACCAGTGGTATCCACATCCTCCGGCACCGAGAAATACGCAATCAAAATCCGTTGATCCTGCGTGTCCGCTGGTGGAGGCGTATCGGTTTCCTGCTGACCGGGGACCGTTCCTGTTTCCGGCCTTTGGTCCTGGCTGCTTGCTGCCGGTGTATCCCGTCCTGATGAACTGCATCCAGCTATAGCGCATACAAGCAGCAAGCACATAAGGATGGACAAGAGTTTTCTCATTGAAATCATTCTTCCTTTTCTGTAATCGTTATGGAACTGCCATATTCCTCAAAGACGGAAATATCGGATGTGATCCTCCCAATCGTCACCACTTCCACAATCGTCTGTTCCAGATGGTCACTGTAGAAAATCGCTACGGAGGGTCCCTCATACCAATAGGCCAGCCCACCCCGCTCGTAGTTCCGTGTCCGCTCCGCTGTATCAGGAATTTGTTCCGGCAGGTCAAAGGCACGGGCAAAACCAGGGGCAGGATGCCACAGGTCCACCGTCAGCGGCAGCATAGCTGAAACAGCCTGCGCCGTTTCGTTGTCAAAGAGCACACCCTCCAGGACAGTTTCACCGGCAGTTACCGTGATCTCCATCAGGACAGGTTCCTCCGGTGGAGGGGTATTCATAGCGGGCATTTCCACTTCCTCCTCTGCCTGACCGCCGCAGGCGGTCAGGCTTCCCAATACCAGCAGAGCAGACAATAGGAGTGCCGTAATTTTCCTGGTGCCGCCGCTCACGTTTATCTGCACTCGCTGAAAATAGCGGCGATCTCCGCATGGCACATCTTCCCATAGCTGCCGGGGGCCACGTTGCAGGAGGCGGCGATGATCCCCAGGTCGATGCTCTCATCCACGCCCAGCTCCCGCAGAGTGGTGGGCAGGCCGATCTCCTTGATGAAGTCCGCCAAAGCCTCCACGCCGGCAGCGGCAACTTCCTCATCGCTCTTGCCGGTGGGGTCGATGCCCCAGACACGGACGGCAAAACGCTTGAACTTTGCAAGGCCGTCCTTGTAGATGTGCCGGTAGTAGGCCGGGTGCAGAACTGCCAGCCCCGCGCCGTGGTTGCAGTCGGTGTAGGCCCCCAACTGATGCTCCATCTGGTGGCACTGGAAGTCGCCCTTTTTGCCCAGCTTGATAATGCGGTTTTCCGCCATAGTGGATTCCCACATGAGATTGCTCCGGGCATCATAATCCTCCGGGTTTGCCAGAGACGTCCGCAGGTCCCGGATCACGCCCCGCATGAGGGCTTCGGAAATATCGTCCGACACATTCTCCGCGTCGCAGGGGCTGAAATATGTCTCCATGATGTGGCTGAGAATATCAAAGCCGCCGGAGGCCAACTGAAACTTGGGGACGCTGTAAGTGTAGGTGGGGTCCATCAGGGCAAACCGGGCGTTGGCGGCAGGATAGTCCCGGCCCGTCTTGACCTTCTGGGCCTCGTTGGTGATGACCGCGCCGCCGTTCATCTCGCTGCCGGTCCCGGCCACGGTGACGATCACGCCCAAGGGCAGGGGCTGGAAATCCACCACGCCGGGCCGCGCCCAGAAATCGTTCCAGATGTCCCCATCGTAAGCCGCCGCCATGGAGATGGCCTTGCAGCAGTCCATGACGCTGCCGCCGCCGATGCCCAGGATCACATCCACATTCTTCTCCCTTGCCAGAGCCGCGCCCTCCTGGACCTTGGCATAGGTGGGGTTGGCCATGATGCCGGGGAACTCCACCACGGTCTTTCCAGCATCGGCGAGGATGCCGGTCACTTCGTCATAGACGCCGTTGCGCTTGATGGAGCCGCCGCCGTAGGCCAGCATTACCGTATTGCCGTACTTGCTGACAAGGCAGTTCAGATACTCCTTCACACAGCCCTTTCCAAAGAAGGTCTTGGTGGCGTTCTCAAAAATGAAATTGTTCATACGCTCATTTCTCCTTTTGATTCTGTTTTTTTCTGCGACTCAGCAGACGGCATCCATAATAGCCGCAGAAAATGAATAGTCCCATGATTGCCAGATAGTCGGCAAAAAAGAATAGGACAGGTTCCTCATAGTCAAAAAACACAAAGTGTGTTCGCAGGAACAGGTACTCCGGCAGTCCCCGTTTCCAGAGTGCGTAAACTCCATAGGCCGCTGTCAGCCAGCCAAGCCACCGAAGCCACTGTGCTTTGGAAAACCGCCGTACCGCGGCAAGGACCATGCTCCAATGAAGGCCCAAGTGCAGGCTCATCAGCAGAAAGCCCCAATAGGAGCAGAGCATATGAACCTGCCGCGCCAAGGCGCTCCATCCCCGGATCCGCAGACC
>CATABD010000160.1 GCA_949494735.1 uncultured Oscillospiraceae bacterium | reverse complement strand
TGCTTTGAAATATGAAAAATCGATTTTGCCGCCTTAGTCCATGATAAGTTGACAGACTACACCAAGGGAGTAGTCTGTCAACTTTTATGTATAGTCACATAAACCCTTTGTGCCGCAGTGATTTCACTGCGGTATTTTTATTTATAGAAGGAGAATTATAATGAAAGTGATACAAAAAAGCGAGGCAATCAAGAACGGTCTCCGGAAAGGCTTTCAGAACGGCAGCTCCAAAATGGCAAAGCGCAAGTGCTACGGATACACGATCAATTCTGATGGAGAGCTGGAAATAAATCCGGACGAAGCCAAGGTGGTGAACTGGATATTTGAACGGTATCTTGCTGGTGACAGCCTTGGGAAAATTGCTGCGGGTCTGGAAAGGCAGGGCATTCCCTCCCCCACCGGCAGGCCCAAATGGAATCGGGAGGCAATTGACAAACTGCTCTCCAATGAAAAATACACCGGACGGGTGCTGCTCCAGAAAACGGTCAGCACCGGCGCTGTCCAGATCGAAAACAATGGCCTCATGGAACGGTATCTCTACACCGGCTCCCATGAGGCCATTATTTCTGACGAGATGTTTATGGCGGTACAGCAGGAGAAACTCAGCCGCTCCAAAGAACCGCAAAATCACATTGCCATGAAGCTCTCGCTTTGATATAATGAAGAAAATTGCAGGAGGTCGTGTGAATGCGAAAGGTGACTGAAATTCTTCCTGCGCAAGGTCATCGTCCAATGGAACTGCGTCATCTTCGTGTAGCTGCTTACTGCCGGGTCAGTGCAGAGTTGGAGGAGCAGACCAGCAGTATCGAATTGCAGGAGCGGCACTATTCACAGCTGATTTCAGCAAATCCCAATTGGGAAAGTGCCGGCATTTTTGCAGAAAGAGCTACTGGCTTAAACACAAAAGAACGGCCAGAGTTTCGCCGGATGATAGCTCAGTGCCGCAAAAAGAGAATTGACCTGATCCTGACAAAGTCTATCAGCCGCTTTGGGCGCAATACGCTGGATATGCTGCGTTCGCTGCGGAATCTGCGTGGCTTGGGTGTAGAAGTCTATTTTGAGCAGGAGGAGATGTGGCTGAACGAACAGCGAATACAAATCTTGCTGACCGCCTACTGTGCCTTGGCTCAGGCTGAGAGCGAGGATATGAGCCGAAATATCAAATGGGGAATCAAGAGAGGCTTTGAGAAGGGCACCTCGGGTTACGCTGAATTTGTGTGTTTTGGGTATAAGCGTGGAGATGATGGAAGGCTGGTCATTGATGAGCCTGACGCTGAAATTGTTCGGAAGATGTTTGAGATGAGGGCTGCTGGAAGTAGTCTTGGAGCCATTTCAAAATGGCTGTATGAAAACAAAATCGTTTCCCCAACAGGGAAACCCCACTGGAGCCGGGAGACAATCAGCAAGCTGTTGAGAAACGAGAAATATGTGGGGGATGTTCTGCTCCAGAAAACCTTTATAGCGGATTTGTTTTCTGGGAAACAGGTTAAGAACCAAGGTGAGTTAGAGAGATTTTTGATACAGGAGCACCACCCGGCGATTGTAAGCAGGGAGCTGTTTGAAACAATCAATCAGGCACGCGAAATAGATCCATAAAGGACTGATAAAAGTCAATACCGGCAGACAACAAAGTGATTGCTTTTCCCTTTCCAGCATCAGCCTTTCTTCCTGAATCGTTGTGCCGCAAGGGATTCAACGAAAAATCGATTTTGACCGCTTACTCCACCATCGGAGCAAGCATGATACCGCTTGCTCCGATATTTTTTCTAATAGTATTCGGAGTGCCCTTCTCCCGCCGTGGCTATCAGGGGAGAAGGGCCGCTCTGGTGGAGAGGGCAAGCGCCAGAGCAGGGATGAGGATAGGGGGAATTTTCGTGAAATACGCGCTGATTACCGGCGGTTCCCGGGGGATTGGGGCCGCTGCCGCCCGTCTGTTCGCCCAGCGGGGCTGGGGGGTGGCGGTGGGCTATTGCCGGAGTGAGGCCCAGGCCCAGAGCCTGGCAGAAGAAATACGGCTTTTGGGCGTGCCCGCCATAGCTGTGCCGGCGGATGTGGCCGACCGGGTCCAGGTGGAGCGGATGGTTGACAATGTGTTAGAAAAATTTTGTCAACTTGACATTTTGGTTTGTGCTGCGGGGATATCCCACGTGGGTCTTATCAGTCAAATTGACGAGGACGAATGGCGGCGTTTGTTCGCTGTGAACGTGGACGGGGTGCATCACTGCTGCCAGGCCGTTCTGCCGCATATGCTGGGGCGGAAGACGGGCTCCATTGTCACGGTGTCCTCTATGTGGGGGCAGGTAGGGGCCTCCTGCGAAGCGGCCTATTCGGCCACGAAGGGAGCGGTGATCGCCTACACGAAGGCGCTGGCCAAGGAGCTTGGCCCCTCCCATATTCGGGTAAACTGCGTGGCTCCTGGGGTGATTGACACGGAAATGAACGCCCAGCTTACCCCGGAGGACCTGGCCGCTCTGGCGGACGAGACCCCTTTGGGCCGCATCGGTACGGCGGCGGAGGCCGCCGCCGCCATCGCGTTTTTGGCCTCAGACGAGGCGGCCTTTCTCACCGGGCAGGTGCTCGCCCCCAACGGCGGGCTGGTGGTTTGAGGACGAATGTCCGTCAAATAGCACACAATGGCAGGGCTCCTTCTGATTGCATTGGTGAATTTTGCGGTTGACAATGGTGGGAGACAAGTATATAATTGTCAACAATCTGGGGGGCGCGGTTGTGCTCCCTGTGATGCAAAATGGATCGTCAGCGACACAGAATTAGGAGGACATAGGATGAAAAAGAAGAATCTTGCGGCCCTGCTCATGGCGGGCGCCATGTGTATGAGTTTGCTGGCCGGATGCTCCACCAAGGATGAGTCCAGCCAGCCCCCTGCCTCTCAGCCCGCGGGCCAGGAGAACCAGAACGGCGGCGTGGTCACGATCAAGGTGGGCGGCATCGGCCCCACCACCGGCAACAACGCCCAGTACGGGACCGCGACCCAGTGGGGCGCGGAAATCGCCGTGG
Source organism: uncultured Oscillospiraceae bacterium (assembly GCA_949494735.1). GTDB lineage: Bacteria > Bacillota > Clostridia > Oscillospirales > Oscillospiraceae > Enterenecus. The sequence goes on along the minus strand of CATABD010000160.1, from coordinate 1,035 downwards.
AGGAGATCAACGCGCTGGGCGGCCCGATCAAGTTTGATTTCAAGTACGAGGACGACACCGGCGCGGCGGACACCGCCGTGGCGGCCTACAACTCCCTGAAGGACTGGGCCAAGGACGCGCCTCTGGTGATCTACGGCTGCACCACCACCACCCCCTGCGTGGCCGTGGCCGCCGAGACCTACAGCGACCGTTACTTCCAGCTCACCCCCTCCGCATCTTCCCCCGATGTCACCGCCAACAAGGACAACACCTTCCAGATGTGCTTTACCGATCCCGGCCAGGGCAGCGCCGCCGCTGAGTACCTGAAGAGCAGCGGCCTGGGCACCAAGATCGGCGTCATCTACAACAACGGCGACGCCTACTCCACCGGCATTGCCGACGCGTTCATTGCCCATGCCAAGGAGATTGGCCTGGACGTGGTGGCCACCTCCACCTATCCCGAGGACACCACCACCGATTACACCGTCCAGCTCAACGCCTGCAAGGACGCCGGCGCGGACCTGGTGTTCCTGCCCATCTACTACACCCCCGCCTCCCTGATTCTGGCCCAGGCCAAGCAGATGAATTACGCCCCCATCTTCTTTGGCGGCGACGGCATGGACGGTATGCTGGACATGGACGGCTTTGACAAGTCTCTGGCCGAGGGCCTGCTGCTCATGACCCCCTTCAACGCCTCCGGCACCGACGAGCGCACCAAGACCTTTGTGGAGACCTATCAGGCGGCCCACGGCATCCTGCCCAACCAGTTCGCCGCCGACGGCTACGACTGTATGTACGCCATCTATGAGGCCTGCTGCCAGATCGACGGCATTGCCGACATGGACCACGCCCAGCTGTGCGACGCTCTGATCGCCCTGTTCACCGGCGGCGACTTCTCCGTGGACGGCCTGACCGGCACCGGCATGAAGTGGCTCACAACCGGCGAGATCTCCAAGGCCCCCGTGGTGGTCAAGGTGGAGAACGGCGGGTACGTCACCCAATAATTCTGACCCAAACGGTTCAAACCAGGAAAGGGGCTGCCGGAGTGCTCCGGCA
>CATABD010000159.1 GCA_949494735.1 uncultured Oscillospiraceae bacterium | reverse complement strand
CCAGCGAGTTCTGGCGGCGGTGGCACATCTCCCTGGGCAGCTGGTTCCGGGAGTACCTGTACTTCCCCCTGGGGGGCAGCCGGGCGGGCCGGGGCCGGATGGTGTTCAACCTGCTGGTCGTCTGGGCGGCCACCGGCATCTGGCACGGGGCCAGCTGGAACTTCCTGCTGTGGGGGCTGTACTGGTTCGTGTGGATCACCCTGGAAAAGCTGTGGCTGGGCAGGGCGCTGGACAAGGCCCCGGCCTGGGCCTGCCACATCTACGGCGTGGCCGTCGCCGTGGTGGGCTGGGCCATCTTCGCGGTGGAGGACTTTGCCGCTATGGGGCCGTACCTGGCCGCCATGTTCGGCTTTGGGGCGGGGGCGCTGGACGGCGACTTCCTCTACTATTTCCGCAACTACCTGCCCATTTTGATCGTTGCCATCGCAGCCGCCACCCCGCTGGGGAAAAACGTCTGGCACAGGCTGCCGGAGCGGGCGCGGCAGCTTGCCTTCCCGGTGCTGATGCTGGCGGGGCTGGTATTCACCACCGCCTACCTGGTGGACGGCACCTATAACCCGTTCCTGTATTTCCGCTTCTAAGAGGTCTGCTTTTTCGATAAAGGGATGTGTTTATGAGCAAAAAATATTCTGTTTTCATCACCGCGCTGTTCTGCCTGTTCACCTTCGGCTTTGGGGCTGCTCTCATCCTCTCCCCCAGCCGGGACTTTTCCGACCAGGAGAACCGCTACCTGGCCCAGTTCAAGGCCCCCACGCTGAAAACCCTGCGCAGCGGGGAGTTCATGGAGAAGTTTGAGGACTATGTGACCGACCAGTTCCCCCTGCGGGACCAGTGGGTACAGCTCAAGGCGTACTCCGAGCGCGCCCTGGGCAAGCAGGAGAACAACAAGGTCTACTTCGGTACGGACGGACAGACCCTCTTCGCCCACTTCACCGCCCCCACCCGGGAGGCGCTGGAGCAGAAGGTGGGCTTTGTGAACAAGCTGGGGGCCAACCTGGACGTGCCGGTGTATTTCTCCCTGGTGCCGGACAAGAGCTGGGCCTGGGCTGGGCTGCTGCCGGACAACGCCCCCAATGTAGACGACGGCTCCACCATCGGGATGACCCGGGAGCTGTGCGGCGATCTAATCCCGGACAAGAACCAGCCGTGGTCCGAGCCGCCGCCGGACGGCGCCGCCTATCACATGAAGTTCATCGACTTGTCGTATACGCTGGGCAATACCTGCGGCAACGCGGCTTCCCCGGCGGACGACAGCTTCTACCGCACCGACCACCACTGGACCGCCATGGGGGCGCAGCGGACTTTTCAGAAGCTGATGGAGGGCATGGGCCTCCAGGCGGCGGACTGGAGCGGGCTGCCCCGTACCCAGGTCAGCGGCAGCTTTTACGGCACCACCTACTCCGCCGCCGGGGCGGGCTGGGTGGAGCCGGACACCATCTATACCATCATCCCCGAGGGGGGCACGAAGGGGAATATTACCGTCACGGGCTACCCCGAGGGCGCGCCTGTCGACAGCTCCCTGTACCACCCTGAAAAGCTGGCCGTCAAGGACAAGTACGCCTACTTCCTGGGGGGCAACCAGCCCCTGTGCGTCATCAAAAACCCGGACGCCGCCAACGGGAAGCTGCTGGTAATCCGGGACTCCTACGCCGACTCCCTGGCCCCCTTCCTGGCGGAGGCGTTCCAGGAGGTCCACCTGTTCGACCTGCGCTATAACAACCTGTCCCTCAAGCAGTACGTGGCGGACAACGGCATCGGCCAGGTGCTGGTGCTCTACTCCGCCGCCAACTTCTCCACCGACCAGAACCTGTTCAAGCTGGGGCTGTAAAACCGTCTCAAAATGGAACCGCCCCTCCGGCGCGCCGGAGGGGCGGTTTTCTCATTTCTTCTCCCGGTTTTTGCGGTACCAGTCCAGCTTGTCGTCCCATTTCCGCCCGCTGGCCCGGTAGTATATCTCGATACCCGCCGCGATGGCCGCGAAAATCACAACGAAGATGGCTGCGAAGCTCACCCACGCCTCCGTCCTGTCTGTGGGGAACCAGCCGAAGCCCACGGCAAAGGCGGTGAGGATGCCCCCGAAAACCACAAAGAACAGCACCATCCGCCAGCCGTAGGCCAGCTTTTTGATGAGCAGGTCGGAAAACGCCACAACCTGCATCAGGCCCGACATCACGCCCACCACCAGCAGAGAGAACAGCACGGGCAGGGACGCGCCCTCCTGCTTGAATACCCACAGGAAGAAGATATAGATGCACATGGCGGCGGCGTAGTTCATGGCCGCCCGTTCCTTGACGGCCACTACCACCTCAAAAAACCTTTTCATGGGTCGCACTCCTTTCACAATCCCAATTTTGCCTTGATGGCGGGGACGTACTGGCGGTTGGCCACCACCACCTCGCCGTTGGACATGGTGAGCCGCAGCCGCCCCCCGAAGTCGGGGCGCAGGGACTTCACCTGCCCGAAGTTGACAATCACCGATTTGCTTACCCGGACGAAATCCCAGCCGGCCAGCTGCCCCTCCAGCTCGTACAGCCGAAGCCGGGTCTCATACACCCCGCCCGCCGTATACAGGAAGGTGCCCCGGTCCACGGTGTCGATGTAGAGCACCTCCGCGCCGTCCAGGATGCAGGTCTCGCCGTCCTTCTCCCCGGTGAGCCGGGCGTCGGCCAGCCGCAGCAGCTCGATAAGCCGGGCGGTCTGGGCGTCCATCCGTTTACAGCGGACGGTCACCTCGGTCTGCTCCACCTCCGGGCGCTCCTCCACCGTCACTTTCATAGGCGTCATCCTCCTTTCGCAGCTGCACCCTGAGCATACACGCCCCCGCCCCTCTTGGCAAGGGGCGCGGGCGCGACCTGCCGGAATGGCCGCCCAAGCTGCAAAAAACCGGGCGCGGAACAATTCCGCGCCCGGCCCGGGCGTTTCACGTGAAACGTTTGTTTTATATCAGGTCCTTCTTCTTCAGGATGATCCCCGCCGCCACGATGATAACCGCGGAGATGATAAGCGGCGGCCAGAAGCTGCCCGCAAAGGGCAGGCGCCCCACGTTCATGCCGTAGAAACTGAACACGATGTTGGGCACCGTCATGAGGATGGTGACGGAGGCCAGCAGCTTCATGATGACGTTGAGGTTGTTGGAGATGACGGAGGCGAAGGCGTCCATCATCCCCGAGATGATGTCGGAGTAGATCTGGGCCATCTCGATGGCCTGGCGCACCTCGATGAGCACATCCTCCAGCAGGTCGTGGTCCTCCTCGTAGAGGGTGACGATGCGCCCCCGGAGGATCTTCTCCAGCGTCACCTCGTTGGCCTTGAGGGAGGTGTTGAAGTAAACCAGGGACTTTTCCAGGTCCAGCAGCTGGATGAGCTCTTTATTCCGCTGGGATTTGTAGAGCTGGCGCTCCATGTGGTTGTAGGTCTTGTCAATCTGCTTGAGGTAATTCAAGTACCGCTTGGCCACCAGCAGCAGGATATTCAGGATGAACCGGGTGCGCTGCCCGGTCTGCACGTCCCGCACCACGCCGTTCTGGAGATCCCGCACCACCGAGGTTTCCTTCAGGCAGACGGTGATGATGTGCTTATCCGTGACGATGATGCCCATGGGCAGGGTGGAGTAGACCACGCCGGTCTCGTCCTGCTCCATGGCGGGGGTGTCCACGATGATGAGGGTGGAGCCGTCCTCCTTGTCGATGCGGGAGGTCTCCTCCTCGTCCAGGGCCGCCCGGAGGAAGGAGGGTTCCACCGCCAGGGTAGCGGCCACGGTTTTCAGCTCGTCCTCGCTGGGGTTGATGAGGTTCACCCAGCAGCCGTCGGTGACGGAGCTGAGCTGGGTCATTTTGCCCTCCACGGTCTTGTGGATGGTCAGCATACGCGCTCACACCTTTCCCGGCGCGGCGGAAAAGGGTAAAAAAATCCCCCGCCGCGCCCCATGTAAAATCGTCCCGTTGACAGCGGCGTCAACAGGCGGCGGGCGCACGGGGAGGCAGGGCAAGCCGGCTCAGCAGGTGCGCCGTGTGGTTTGTGTACGGCTTTGACTCAACGGATCGCCTGACACGACGCATCTCACTTCCTTTATCTGTTTGATTTCCGCGCAACTGCGGTTTTTTACATTATATGCTTTTTCCGCCCCGATTGCAAGGGGAAAAATCATCCGCCCCTGCGCGGGCAGGCATTACTATTAGGTTACACAAGGCCACAAGGCCATGTGTGGCCTAATTT
>CATABD010000158.1 GCA_949494735.1 uncultured Oscillospiraceae bacterium | reverse complement strand
GAGATGGAAACCGTCTGCTTCTCAAAGTCGAAGTCCCCAGGGGTGAGGGCCAGCAGCTCCCCCTCCCGGATACCGCACCAGTAGAGCATTTCAAAGGCGTAGTAGGAGAGGGGCTTGTCCATCATAGCGTCAGCGAATTTCAGATACTCCGCTTTCGTCCAGAACAGCATTTCCCGGCCCTTGGCCTTGCCCATGTTGCCCACCTGGGCGGCGGGGTTGGCTTTCAGATTGTAGTGCTTCACCGCATGATTGAAAACGGCGCTCAACTGATTGTGGAGCGTTTTCAGATACACGGGGGAGTAGGGCTTGCCGTTCTTGTCCCGGTAGTTCAGCATTTCGCTCTGCCACGCCATGACCTCTTTGGAGTGGATTTCGCTCATTTTCCGCTTTCCGAAGTAAGGCACCAGCTTCTTGTAGAGGATATGCTCTTTCGTCCCCCAGGTGTTCTCCTTGATACGGCCTTTCATGTCCGCAGCGTAGAGCGCCACGAAGCTCTCAAAGGTCATATCCAGGTCGGCGGTCTGCTGTTGCAGGAACGTCCGTTCCCATTCCAGCGCCTCCCGCTTGGTCTTGAAGCCCCGCTTCATCTTCTTTTCCTTTTTCCCTGTCCAGTTCTCAAAGTAAAAGGACGCATACCATGTTCCCTTGGCCTTGTCTTTGTACGCTGGCATTTTCTTCCCTCCTTACTGATTTTCCCGCAGTCCATAGAACTTTTCCTCGAAGTAGCGCCTGCTCACCCGTCCGGGGATGGTGAGGAAACCTTTCTGCTTCAGCTCCTCGTTCATCTCCCGCACCAGCTTGTAGGCGTAGGGCTTGGAGATACCCAGCGCCCCGGCCACTTCCTCGGCCCGTACAAACAGCTCTTTGCTCAAATACAACACCTCCTTATTGTTGGTTCGCAAAATTGTTAATGCTGACATCCTTATTATACATTCGCATGGTTGTTAATGTCAAGAGTTTATTTCGCAATTTTGTTAATTTTCTTCTTGCGTATTTCGCTTATTTGCGCTATACTATTTTCAAAGGCGGTGGAACATATGACAGTAGGAGAAAAAATCAAGAAAATCCGCATATTTCGAGGTATGACGCAAAAGGAATTGGGGCTGGCTATCGGCTTTGAGGAAAAGGGAGCGGATAACCGTATTGCCCAGTACGAAACGAATTACCGTGTGCCAAAGAGGGAGCTGCTGGACAAGATTGCCCAGGCCCTGCGGGTAGACCGTCAGAACTTCTATACGGTTCAACCCGGCTGTGCCGAGGACTTCATGCGGACGTTCTTCTGGCTGGACGAGGACAGCCCCGGTTCCATCCGCCTGTTTCAGCTCGTCCGCAATCCCGGCAAGATAGGGGCTTCCGATGATACCGCCGTCCGCTACAACGATACGGACGACTGGCCCGCTCAACCTCCTGTGGGTATCTACTTCAACTATGGCCTTGTGGATGAGTTTATGAGGGAATGGCTCTTGCGCCAGCAGGAGCTACACGCCGGGGAGATTACCAGGGAAGAATACTTTGAATGGAAAATCAACTGGCCGAGCACCTGCGATGACGGGAAAGAATCGAAATACTATGTACCCTGGAGAAAAGAAAAATAGGGCAAGCAAAACCGCCTTGCTGAATTTGTCGTTCAGCAGGGCGGTTCGCTTGCCCTTTGCAATCATTCTCTTGTGTGACCGGGTTGAAACGAATAGTATCAAACCAGTATCACAAGGCAAAGTGACAGGTCAAAAACCCTGTATTCATGCGGGTTTGCGCCGTTTTGACGCTCATTCCCACTCTATTGTTGCCGGGGGCTTGCTGGTGATGTCATACACGATGCGGTTAATCCCCTTCACCTCGTTGACGATGCGGGTGGACACCCGATCCAGCAACTCATAGGGCAGGCGGGCCCAGTCGGCGGTCATAAAGTCGGAGGTGGTCACCGCTCTGAGGGCCAGGGTATAGTCATAGGTGCGTCCGTCCCCCATCACGCCCACGGAGCGGGTGTTGGTGAGGACGGCGAAGTACTGGTTGGCGTTCCGGTCCTCGCCGGCCTTGGCCATCTCCTCCCGGAAGATAAAATCGGCCAGCCGCAAGGTGTCCGCTTTTTCCTTGGTGATGTTTCCGATGATGCGGATGGCCAAGCCCGGCCCCGGGAAGGGCTGGCGGCTGACCAGGTACTCGGGCAGGCCCAGCTCTCGGCCCAGCTGGCGGACCTCGTCCTTGAAGAGCATCCGCAGGGGCTCCACAATCTCCTTAAAGTCCACATAATCGGGCAGGCCGCCCACATTGTGGTGGCTCTTGATGACGGCGGCGTCTCCCGCTCCCGACTCGATCACGTCTGGGTAGATGGTGCCCTGGGCCAGGAAGTCCACGGCCCCCACCTTTTTCGCCTCTTCCTCAAATACCCGGATGAACTCCTCGCCGATGATCTTCCGCTTGCGCTCCGGCTCCTCCACTTCGGCCAGCTTGGCCAGGAAGCGGTCCTCGGCGTCCACGCGGACGAAATTCAGGTCCCACTTGGCGAAGGCCTCCTCCACCTCGTCCCCTTCGTTGAGGCGCATCAGACCATGATCCACAAAGACGCAGGTGAGCTGAGGCCCCACTGCCTCGGCCAGCAGAGCGGCGGCCACGGAGGAGTCCACCCCTCCGGACAGGGCCAGCAGCACTTTCCCTGTGCCGATCTTCCGGCGAAGCTGGGCAATCGCCGTCTTTTTGTAGTCCCCCATGGTCCAGTCGCCCTTGGCGTGACAGACCTCAAAGAGGAAGTTGCGGATCATATCCACCCCGTGCTGGGTGTGGTTGACCTCCGGATGGAACTGCACCCCGTAGAACCCCCGCTTCTCGTCGGCAATGGCCACGTTGGGACAGGCGTCGGACCGGGCGGTGAGTGCGAAGCCCTCAGGCACCTTGGCCATATAGTCCCCGTGGCTCATCCAGGATACGCCCTCCTCGGGCAGCCCCTTGAACAGCCTGCACGAGGTGTCGTAGCGGGTAAGGGTCTTGCCGTACTCCCGGGCGGAGTCGTCCTGGGCGGGGGTGACCTGCCCGCCCAGGGAGTAGGCCAGGTGCTGGCAGCCGTAGCAGATGCCCAGGATGGGCACGCCCCAGCTGAAAATTTCCGGATCCACCCGGGGGGAGCTGTCCAGATAGACGGAGTTAGGCCCGCCGGTGAAAATAATCCCAATGGGCTCCATGGCCCGGAGCTCCGCCAGTGGGGTGCTGTAGGGCTTGACCTCGCAGTACACATTGCACTCCCGCACCCGGCGGGCGATCAGCTGGTTGTACTGGCCGCCGAAATCCAAAATCAAAACAGTTTCCATAGTTCTCCTCCGTCTCTCTGTCACAATTCTCCAAAATATCAGGGAAATTGCCATTGTCCTCTGATTATATCAAACCTTCCCCGCTTTGGCAATGCAGAAAATTCCTTGTGGCCGGACCGTTTTGGTGGTATACTGGGCCCAACAAAGATACAGGAGGACAGTTTATGTTCAATTTCATCTATCACACCCCCACCCAGGTGGTGTTCGGCAAGGGCGCGGAGGAGCAGACCGGCGCGCTGGTCAAGGCCCAGGGCTGCAAAAAAGTGCTGATTCACTACGGCGGCGGCAGCGTGGTCCGGTCCGGGCTGCTGGTGCGGATCAAGGCCTCTCTGGATCAGGCGGAGGTCGCCTACACCGAGCTGGGCGGCGTGGTGCCCAACCCCCGGCTGTCTCTGGTGTACCGCGGCATTGAGCTGTGCCGGAAGGAGGGTGTAGACTTCATTCTGGCCGTGGGAGGCGGCAGCGTCATCGACTCCTCCAAAGCCATCGCCTATGGCCTGGCGGAGAAGGCCGACGTGTGGGAGCTCTACGACCGGGCCCGCCGGGCCAAGGCCTGCCTGCCTGTGGGCGTGGTGCTCACCATCGCCGCCGCAGGCAGCGAGATGAGCAACAGCAGCGTCATCACCAAAGACGAGGGCGGCATCAAGCGGGGCTACAACGACGACATCTGCCGTCCCCGCTTCGCCGTCATGGACCCGGAGCTCACCACCACCCTGCCCCCCTACCAGACGGCCAGCGGCTGCGTGGACATCCTGATGCACACTATGGAGCGGTACTTTACCCCCAACGGCACCATGGAGCTCACCGATGCCCTGGCCGAGGGGCTGATGCGCGCCGTGATAAAAAACGCCGTTATCCTCCGGGATGACCCGGGCAGCTACGACGCCCGGGCGGAGATCATGTGGGCGGGCAGCCTGTCCCACAACGGCCTCACCGGCTGCGGC
>CATABD010000157.1 GCA_949494735.1 uncultured Oscillospiraceae bacterium | reverse complement strand
CTACGCCCCGGCTCCCCACCGTATCTTTTATTTCTGGAAGCTCACGCCCACCACCGTGACATTCACCTGGGCCACCTCCAGCCCGCTGGTGTTCTCCACCGCGCTGAATACCGCGTCCTGGACCGCCCGGGCCACATCGGTGACCACGTAGCCGTACCGAACCAGAATGGGCAGGTCCACGCTCACCCGGTCGTCCTCCACCCAAAGGCGCACGCCCCGGGTCAGCGCCTTGCGGTTGGCGGGGTCGGCCAGATCCCGGCCCACGCCGTTGCCCAGGCAGCTCACGCCCTCCACATCCACCGCGGCGGCGGCGGCGATGACAGCCAGCACCTCCTCGGAAATGCTGACGCTGCCCAGTTCGCCCTCGTGGGAGATATATTCCTTGCCGTCGGCCATAAAGCCTCACGCTCCTTCATTCATGCTGAAGCTATTATAGCACCCTGTCCCGCAAATTACAATGCCTATTTTGCCGCGCGGCGGCTGTGTTCCTTCCCCCCGGCTCCGATCCAAGCTTCCCTGCGCGGCTATCCTCCGCGCTTCTGGGCTGTCACGCTGCGGATTGGCCGCGCTCCCGGGTCGCTTTCCCTCCATCTCGGGCAAAACCCAGTCCCACTGCGTGGGCCTTGGGCTTTTCCCCTCGCTCCGGTCCAAGCTTCCCTGCGCGGCTATCCTCCGCGCTTCTTACGGCTCGTTCTCAATGACCGTGATTTTGTCCGCCGTCAGCCCGGTTTCCTTCTTGACGATCTCCATAATCTTGGTCACGTCGTTTTCGCTCAGCCCGTTTTCCGTGGACGACACCACCACGCTGGCGCTGTTGTCATTGATAAAGCACACGCAGTCACCATAGCCCTTTGCGGTAATCAGGTTCTCCACATTGGCCTCCGACATGGTAAGCGCCGCCATGGCCTGAATGGAGGCGTTGGCCTCATCAATAATGTCCTGCTGGGCCCCCGCGTCCGCAGCCGCCTGCTGGAGCAGCTGCAAGGCGCTGTCCCGGGCCTGCTGGCGGTTGAGCCGGGCGGAGGCGAAATAGCCCGTCTGTTCCCCCGCCGCGCTGGGCTGGGCGCTGGGGTCGGCGGAGGGCTGCGCGCCGGTCTTGCCGTCCTCCCCCTGCTTGCCGCCCTCCTTGCCGTTGACCAGGGCCGCCTGGCCCAGCAGCTTTCCGCCCCCGTCCGGGTCTGCGGCGCCGTTGTTTGCCGCCGCCTCCCTGCCGTAAGACCAGTTCAGATAGACCGCCGCCCCCACAAAAAGCACGATGGCCACCACAACCGCGTTCCGTTTCCACACACTCATTGTTCCGCCCTCCAGTTCATGTTTTGTTTCACGTGAAACATTAGTTCTGCCCTGTGCCTTTGCATATGGTGATCCGGTCTGTCCCCAGCCCCGTCAGCGCCGACACCGCCTGGGTCATGGCCAGGCGCACCTGCGCCTGGTCCGCCCCCTCGCACACCACCAGCGCCCCCTGGAACACCGGGTACCGCCGCAGGCGCACCACCGCCTCCTGGTCCGAGCCGGTACCCACCACCACCGTCTTTTCCTCCGTCCGGTTCTCCCGCTCGCCGGAGGAGGTCGCGCGGTCTGTGACAGGCACCTGCTCCATCCCGCTTTTCAGGGTGAGGGTCACCGTCACCCTCCCCGCCCCCTCCACCTGGGAGAGGGTGCGGGAAAGCTTTTCCTCCAGGGCCGCCAGATCGAAGTCCTCCGCGGCGTCCTGCGGGACGTCGGGGGCAGGCTTCTCCTTTTCCCCGGCGGGCCACAGCAGCAAAACCACCCCCGCCGTCAGCGCCAGCAGCACATATTTGTACTTGTCCAGCAGTTTCCACAGCTGTTCCGGCTTCCATTGGACCTTCATGGCAATATCTCCTCGTAATGCTGCCTCTGGGCGGGTACGCCCAGCTCCTCCTCCAGCAGCCGCTCCAGCCGGGCGCGCTGCCCCTGTGTCCAGCTCCCCCGGGCGGTGACCTCCCAAGGGCAGGGTACGGCCTGCTCGTCATAGCCGCAGGTCACCTCCACCGCACATTCAAAGCCGAATTCCTTCGCCTTGTCCATAACATATGCGGCGGTCTCCCGCTCTATGATAGCCAGATACATCTGTCCGCTTTCTTCCGTCAGCTCCTGCTCATATTGCCGGGCCTGCTCCCGCCAGCCGCCGTCCGCCCGGGCGGGCATGTCCCCGCCCAGCACGCCCGCCAACGGGCTGAGCGCAGCCAGCATCAGGGCCAGTCCGCCGGCCAGCTTGCACACCTTCTTCACGCTCCCCTCCGGCGCCAGGGTCTCGGCCAGCGCCACCACCAGGGCGGTGGCCGTCACCCCCAGCAGCCAGCTGCGCACCGCCCCCATCACGCCCCGCCCACCGACACGCAGGACACCAGGGCGATGAGCAACAGCAGGCAGCACGCCCCCGTCATCCCAAGCACCAGCCCGAAGGCGGAGCTGAGCCGGTCCACCAGCGTGCACACCGGCCCGCCGCCAAAGGCGCACGACAGGGCGGCCACCAGCTTATAGGCCAGGTAGTGTACCGCCATCTGGAGCAGCGGGGCCAGGCACACGCCCAGCACGGTGACCATGCCGAACACCCCCACCGTCCCCCTCAGCACCCCCGCCGAGGCCAGCACCGTCTCCGCCGCGTCGGACAAGATGCCGCCCACCACCGGGATTGCCCCGGATATGGCAAACCGGGCAGCCTTCACCGCCGCCGCGTCCGCCGCCCCGGCCACCACCCCGCTGGCGGTGAGGTAGGCCACAAAGGCGGTCATTACAATGGTAATCAGTGTGGTCACCGCCCACTTCAGCAGATCCGCCATCCGTTTCAGCTCCTCCCGCTCCAGCGCCGCCTGCACCACCGAGGCGGCGATATATCCGTAAAGCAGGGGCACCAGCAGGGCGTTGATGAGGCTGATGAGCACATCGGAGAACAGCGCCGCCGCCATCTGCCTGGCCGCCGCCCCGGTGACCGCCCCCGTGGCCGCCGTCAGCACCGCCGCCGTGGGCAGCAGCACGTTGGCGAAGGAGGTCATCCGCTCGATGCTCCCCGTCCCCATGCCCAGCAGGGAGTTCACGTCCGCCGCCGCCACCGCCGCCACCGCCAGCGTCCCGGCCAGGGAGGCGGCTTTCACGCTCCCCCGGCCCAGCTCCCCCACCGACTCGGCCAGGGCGCAGAACAGCAGGATCACCAGCAGCAGCGCCCCCGACCGGGCGGCGCGGCGCACCGCCCCCCTCAGCTCCCGGGTGCCCGTGTCCAGCAGGCCCTCCAGCCCCTCGTCCAGGGTGGCGCCGTATTCCGCCGTGCCGCCGCTCTCCTGTGCCGCGCGCCGCAGCCCGTCCACGTCAACCAGCTGCTCCGGCCCGTCCTCTCCCCCGCCGTAGAGGGCCCGGACGGGAAGGCACAGGGCGGGCAGCAAAACCAGCGCCAGCAAAACGCCCCATTTCCGCTTCACACCGCCACCCCCCTACAGCAGCCGGGCCAGCATGTCCAGCACCGCCGTCATCAGCGGCAGCGACGCCGCCAGGGCCAGGGCCGTCCCCGCCAGCTCCACCGCCGCGCCAATGCCCTCCTCCCGGGCGTCTTTGCAGAACCCGGAGGCCAGCCGGGCGGCAATGGCGATGCCCGCCGTCTTGAGCACCGGCTCCACCACCTGGGCGGACACCCCCCCGGTCTCGGCCAGCTTGTCCGCCAGCTCCACCACCGCCTCCAGCGCCCCGGAGCAGTATAGAATAATGAGGGCGCACGCCCCCGCCCCCAGCGCCAGGGCGATTTCCGGCGACTGCTTGCGCACCACCACGGCGCACAGCGCCGCCGCCACCGCCGCCGCCGCAATTTTCAGCATGGCGCTCACAGCCCGAACAGATCCTTTACCAGGGTGAACAGGTCGTTGATCTGCTGCACCACAATCATCAGCACCACCACCAGCGCCACCAGGGTGGTCATTGTGGCCATCTCGTCCCTCCCCGACCGGGTGAGCACCTGGTTGAGCACCGACACGAGAATACCGATTGCCGCGATTTTGAAAATGAGGTCCACGTCCATCATCCGTCCTCCTGTGTAGATTTGAAAACTTCGCAGAGCCGCCGTCAAAGCAGCACGATGGCCGCGAACAGCCCCGCCGTCACTCCCAGCACGCCATATACCCGGCCCAGGCGGTTTCTCTCGTCCGCCGCCTCCCCCTGGAGGGCGCGCAGCCCCGCCGCCCCCTCCTCCAGGGCCAGGCGCTGGCTGTCCCCGTCATACCGGCCCAGCACCGGGCCCAGCCGGTCCAGCAGGGCGCGGTCCTCCGGCTTCAGCCGCAGGAGGGCGGCG
>CATABD010000156.1 GCA_949494735.1 uncultured Oscillospiraceae bacterium | reverse complement strand
CGGGGCATCTATGGATGCCCCGCCGCCTTTTGGTCCCTATTCCGTTCCCGGCTTGCTCAGCCCAGCGCCTTTTTCAGCGCGGCTAGAAGCGCCTCCCGGGTGAGGGGCTTGAACAGCACCCCCTGGGCGCCGATGCCGTAGAGTTCCTGGAGCATGTCGTCATCTCCAAGGGAGGAAATCATAAGAATTTTGGCCTCATCGTGCTCGTACATGAGAACCTGGGCTGTCTCCAATCCGTCAATGCCCGGCATAATGATGTCCATGGTCACCAAATCCGGCTGTACCTCGCCGTAACGGGCGATGGCCTCTTCGCCGTTTTCACAGTATGCGGCCACCTCATAGTCGCTGTTCTCCAGCAGCTTGCGGATTTGCAGCTCCATGATCCGGGAGTCATCCACTACCATGATTCTTTTTTTCATAAAGCTGTCCCCTTCTTTTCCTTTGTTGCGCCGGCGCGTTACATCACAACAATTTCGCCACACACCATTTTTGCCACGCACTGCCGCTCCTCGTGCCGCAGGCGGATTGTCTCGTCCTCAATGGTGATTTCCGTTCCGGCGTAGGCCACGCCGCACTCCAGCCGGCCCTCTTCCCGCTCCTTCAGCTCCTCCTGGATGTCCAGAAGGTCCTCCTCAAGCTGCTGCAGCCGCAGTTCCGCGGTGTTCAGCCGCACCCGGACCTTGCTGATCAAGCTGGCCTTCACCGGGCTGTCCAGCTGGCACTCCAGCTTTTCCAGCTCCATCTCCAGTCCCTTCAGTTCCCGGCGCACCAGCTCACGCTCAAAATTGGTGCAGGGCAGCCCGCCCAGGGTAATGCCCGTCCGGCACTCCGACTTGGAACCCACCGTGGTGGCGCTCACTTTTTGGGCCGCCCAGATCCGCCCGCCCATGATGGTTCCCCGGCCGGAGCGGACCAGGACCTCGCCGTCGCAGTAGACGCTGCCGTTGATAATGGCGTCGGTCTGGAGATTTTCCCGGACATAGATGGTGGCGTTTTCAATATACTTGGAGAAGATGCACCGCTGGGCCCGGACGGTGGTGGTGCCGTCCCCCAAAATGCCTTTGACCACGGTGAGGTCGCCGCCGGCCTCCACGGTGCTGCCCGCCTCAATGACGCCGCCCACCCAAATGCTGCCCATGGCCCGGACGGTGAAGCCGGTGAGCACATCGCCCTTGATGTTCACGTCCCCCAGGAATTTGATGTTGCCGGTGGAGAAGTCCACGTCCCCGTCGATATCAAGCACGGGCTTGACCTGGAAGCTGCGGCCGGTAAATTCCACGTGGCCGGACACCGAGGCCACCAGCGCGTCCTCGTCGTCGCTGAGCTCTGTGTTGCGCCCTTTCGGCAGTGGGACGGATTTGCCGCTCTTGGCGGGGATTTCCTGTCCCAGCACCGTACAGCCCGGTTCGCCTTCGGTGGGGCGTATCAGGCGGCAGATTTCCTGCCCTTCTTTCACATTGTGGATCAGGTTCAGGGCGGCGTAATTCACCTGGTCAAACTCATCCACCTCCAGCACCCGTTCCACAACCCGGGGGAAGTAATCCACAATATTGCCGTTTTTCCCGTCGAAGGCGGGTTTGCCCTGGGCAATTAAAAACAGGTTGAAGTAGCGGCTCTCGTCATGGGACAGCCGGTCCAGCAGGCGTTCGTTCACCCCGTAGGTAATGTTCTGTTCCTCCATGGACTGGAGGAGCATATTGCGGGACAGCTCCCGCCCCTGCTCGGTGGGGGGGAGGACCAGCACCCAGGCGTACAGCTTGTCGGAGGAGACAAAGAACCAGGGGAAGGCGTCCAGCCCGTTGGGCTTGGGCTCCTCCTCGTTTTCGTCCCCCTCCTTTTTCTGCGGCTTCTTTTTAGCCCCGCCGTTTTTTGTGGACTTCAGCCGGAAATTGCACACGTTTTTCAGTGCCGCCTCCAGCCGGGGCTTCTCCTTCCGGATCAGCTCCTCCGGGAGTGATCCGTCCTCATCCATACACAGCCGGGGCGCGGGCAGCCAGCCCTTTTCCCTGCGCCGCTGGCTGTAAAGCTGGTGCAAGGGGTGCTCTCCCGGAAGCTTGATGATAGACGGGTCCTCCTGGACGAAGCCCGGGGCTTCCGAAGCGCTCTCCTCCGGCTGCTCCGCCTGGGGATGGAGGGGCTTTTCCTCCGGCTTCTCCGGCTTCTGTCCGAACAGGATGGACGTGATCTTTTCCTTGATCGACACAGTATGACGCCTCCCTTCCACATTGATGGTACATAGTACCACTATTATAACAGGGCCGCGGCGCTTTCGCAAGAAGCAGTTTGCGGCAGCGGCGCGGGAATGCCGGAAATTTCAAGGCGCCCCCGGCGCCCAAAAAACCGTTTCCAAGGGCCTTTCTCTGGCCGGCTTGTCCACCAGCAGCCCATATACCTTCGGAAAGGGCATTTGGAATACTTTTTTATCATACTTGACGGCGGGCCCAAATTGTGTCAAACTGATGGTATAAGGAGGGGGTTATGTGCACAACGAGCTGACCCAAAAGGATATTGAACTGATGCGCCAGGAGCTGGAATACCGCCGGGGCGTGCTGCGCCCCAAGCTCATTGAGGATGTAAAGACGGCCAGGGCCTTTGGCGACCTGAGCGAAAATTTTGAATACAAGGCGGCCAAGCGGGATAAAAACCGGAACGACAGCCGGTGCCGCTACCTGGAAAATATGATTAAAACGGCGGTTATCATCTCTGAGGGGGCCAAGGACGGCGCGGTGGGGCTGTACGACAAGGTGACGTTCTATGTGGAGGAGGACGATGAGGAGGTCACCTGCCAGATCGTCACCACCATGCGGCAGGACGCGCTGAAAAACCGCGTCAGCAAGGAATCCCCGGTCGGCAGGGCGGTGCTGGGCCGCCGGGTGGGGGACCGGGTGACGGTGGCGGTCAATGAAAGCTACAGCTATGACATTGTGATCCGGGCCATTGAGCCCGGCGAGGATACGGGGGAGGCCCCGCTGGTGGGGTTCTGAACCGGCGCGTAAACCGCATGACGCCCACAAAAAGAAAGAGAGGGGTGCAGCTATGGCCCACCTGACCGCCCGCCGGCGCAACGGCGCCCTCATGCCCGCCTCCGCCCTGTTCGGCATGGCGCTGATCCTGTTCGGCCTGTGCCAGGGGCCGCCGGAACAGATTTTATCCGGCCTGCGCACCATTGTCACCATGGAGGACGTGCTCATCACCGACTACATTGCCGTGGCGGGGCTGGGGGCGGCCTTTGTCAACGCGGGGCTTGTGACCCTCATCAGCGTGGCCATCCTCTGGCTGCTGGACGACACCCCCAACGGGGCCACCATGGTCACCATCGGCCTGATGTCCGGTTTTGCCCTGTTCGGCAAGAACATCGCCAACATCTGGCCCATCCTGGGGGGCACGGCCTTGTATGCCCTGGTGCAGAAGGAGGCCCTCTCCCGGCATGTGAACGTGGCGCTGCGCACCACCGCCCTCTCCCCGGTGGTGAGCTTTATGGCGGTGCGGTTCCACCCTTGGCTGGGGGTGGCGGCGGGGCTGCTGGTCGGCTTTGTGATGCCCCCTGTGGCGGAGCACGCCCACCGGGTGCAGAACGGTATGAACCTGTACAGCCTGGGCTTTTCCTGCGGGCTGGTGGCCATGATGCTGGTGCCCGCCTTCAAGGCGTTCGGGCTGGCCCCCGCCGCGGCCCACTACTGGTCCGGCGGCAATAACGCCCGGCTGGGGGCGGGGCTGGCGGCGGTGTGCGCCGCGTTCATCCTGGCGGGGCTGGCCCGGGGACCCAGGCCGGTGCTGAAAAAATACTGGATGCTGCTGCACACCTCCGGCCGCGCGCCCAGCGACTACGTGCGTACCTTCAGCCCCGGTCCGGTGCTGGTGAACATGGGGATAAACGGTCTGATTGCCACCGGGTACATCGTGCTCACCGGCGGCGACCTCAACGGGGCCACCATCGGGGCCATTTTTACCATCATCGGCTTCTCCGGCTACGGCAAGCACGCCTTCAACATCGTCCCCGTCATGGCGGGGGTGCTGTTGGGAAGCCTGCTCAACCACGTGGATTTGAATAACAGCGGCCTCCAGCTGGCGGGGCTGTTCGGCACTACCCTGGCCCCCTTCGCTGGGGTGTTCGGCTGGCCCTTCGGGGTGTTGGCGGGGCTGGTCCACTCTTCGGTGGTGCTCCAGGCCGGGCTGCCCCTGGAGGGGATGAACCTGTATAATAACGGCTTCTCCGGGGGACTGGTGGCCATCGTGCTCTACCCCATCCTCACCGCGCTGGTGAAGCGCCGCCGCCCGGTGCTCATGGAGGAGGACCTGTTCGCCATTTTCGCCCAGGACGATCCCCAGCCGCCGGAAGAGCTGCCCGGCAGGGAGGGTGACGCCGCCCGTAAATAAAGGGAGCAGCCCCGCGCCGGAGGCGCGGG
>CATABD010000155.1 GCA_949494735.1 uncultured Oscillospiraceae bacterium | reverse complement strand
CCTGGGGGCGCCGCGCAATCTGCCGGGGTCGGCTTATTTTTCTTCAGATGCCGCTCAGCGCTTCATAGTCCGGCTCCAGATGGCCGTACATTGAGCGGTACAGGGGATAGAGCTTGTCATATACCTCCGACCATGCGGGCTCCGGTTCCACCACACACCGCACCCGCAGCAGCCCCTTCGCCTGCCTGGAAAGGTCGGTAAACAGCCCTGCCGCCTGTCCCGCAATCAGCGCGTCGCCCAGGGGCACGTCGCCGCACTGCTCATCCATCAGCAGCACGGGCATCTTCAGCACAGACGCCTTGATTTTCGCCCAGGTCATGCTCTTGGCCCCTCCCCCCGCAACCCGGAGGAGCCGCGTCCCCGCACCGGCCTGTTCTATGGTTTCCAACACATGGCGCAGTGCGTAGGCCGTGCCTTCAAAAATCGCGCGCACCATATCCCGACGCTGTGTGTTCAGGGACAGCCCAAGAAAAGCGCCCTTGGCATGGGGGTTCCACACAGGGGCCCTCTCCCCCCGGAGGTACGGCAGGAATATGAGCCCCCCGCTCCCCGGCTGCGCCTGCTTCGCCATCTGGTTGAGGAGGGCGTACACATCCTCCCCTGTCTCCTGCGCGCGGCGCTTCTCCTCCTGTCCCAGCGTGTCCAGATACCATCTGACGGCCGCCCCCGTCGTGTTCACCGGCGCGTCAAACAGGTAGGGGACGCCCTTTACCGGGCAGGGCCGCGCAACAATAGGAAGGTCCATCGCGCTGGGGGCTTCGCTCCCCACAAACACCAAAGACGTCGTCCCCGAAGATTCCCCCGCCTCGCCCGTTTCGCACAGGCCCGTGGCATACATGGCGGCCAGCGCGTCACAGCACCCCGCCGCCACCGGGATCCCCGCCGGAAGCCCCGTCTCTGCCGCGGCGGCCTCCGTCACCGTGCCAATCACATCTGTGACCTGCCGCGGCGCGGGCAGCAGGCGCCCCAGCTCCACCCCGGCCGCCCTTCCGATCTCATCTGACCAGGTCAGCGTGGAAAGCTCCATGCACTGCGTCCGGGCCGCCTGGTCCAGATCCAGGGAAATCCGGCCGGTCAGCCGGTAGTTCACATAGCCATTGGCCTGGACAAAACACGCCGTCCGGGCATACAGCCCCGGCTCATGGCGTTTGAACCACAGCAGCTTGGCCGGCAGGAACGCCACATCCGGCTGCCCGCCCACAATCTCCACAAATCTTTGCCTGCCCACTGCGGCCAGAAGCTCTTTCAGCTCATCGCCGCACCGCCCGTCCATCCAGATGACCGCATTGCGCAAAGGGACGCCCTGGGCGTCAAGGGGCAGCAGCGTAACCGTCTGCGAGCTGACCGCAATTGCCCGGATTCCCGCCAGTCCATCCGCCCCCGCTTTCATCCCCAGCTCGCGGAATATTTCCACCGCGCTGTCCCACCACTGCAGGGCGTCCTGTTCCGCCATGCCCCGGCCCGGGCAAATCAGCCGGTTTCCTCGGGAGGCGGACGCAACCCGCTCCCCCTCAGCCGTGGTGAGAACCGCCTTTATATTGGTGGTTCCAATATCCATCCCCAGCAGATAGCCGCTTCCCACCGCATACCCCCCTTTCACGCGCATCGCAGGCCCCTTCGGGCCCCTGTATACGGTTATTTTTTATTATACCAGATTTTTTTGCTGTCCCCAGTCCGAAATTTGCCGCATCCATGCGGAAACATTTTAAAATAATTCCGTATCTCAACGGAAATCCTCCGCTTGCCCGCCGCCCTTCGCGGCGGTAGTATGGAAAAAACGCAAAGGAGATGCCGCAATGAAAATGCAAGCAGCTTTCATGTATGGACCCAACGACATCCGTGTGGAGGAGACCGACCGCCCTGCCTGCCCTTCGGACGGACTGGTTCTGAAGATCATGGCGGTGGGCCTGTGCGGGTCGGACATCCGGAACCTGACCAGCGATTCCAGGCACGGCGGCTACCCATTCATTTACGGCCATGAGATCGTCGGCATTGTGGACGAAACCGGCGAGGAGGAGACCGCCTTCCAGCCCGGCGACAGACTGTTCCTATTTCCCGGCACCTACTGCATGGCATGTCCCAACTGTATCAGCGGCCACAGCGAAAACTGCACCAATGTTCCCCACGGCCTGGCAGGCGCCGGCGGTTTTGCCCAGTACACGGCCGTTTCAGGCGAGAAAATCCGTTTGGGCGGAATATACCGCATCCCGGACGGCGTCAGCTTTGAGGCCGCCAGCCTGGGCGAACCCTTGACGTCCGTATATGCCTGTGAGGAAAATATCCGTGTGGGCTTCAACGATACGCTGGTCATCATCGGCGCGGGCCCCATTGGCTGCTTCATGGCAAAGCTGGCTAAGCTCCGGGGCGCCAAGACGGTCATCATGGCGGATATCAACCCCCGCCGTCTGGAGCTGGCCCGCCAGTTCGGTGTAGACCATGGGATAAACAGCGCGCAGGA
Source organism: uncultured Oscillospiraceae bacterium (assembly GCA_949494735.1). Taxonomy (GTDB): domain Bacteria; phylum Bacillota; class Clostridia; order Oscillospirales; family Oscillospiraceae; genus Enterenecus. The sequence goes on along the minus strand of CATABD010000155.1, from coordinate 2,177 downwards.
GGATCCCGTCGCCGCCGTGAAGCGGCTCACCGGAGGCACCGGCGCGGATAAGGTCATCTCCGCCAATCCCTCCAACGCCGCCCAGGCCCAGAGCATTTATATGGCCAGGGACGGCGGCATCGTCGTGTTTTTCGGCGGCGTGCCGAAGGGCTCGCTCACCGAACTGGATACAAATTACATCCACTACCACAACCTTTGGATTAAGGGCCATTTCGGCGCCTCCTACGCCCAGTCCCAGCAGGCCTTCCAGCTGGCGGTCTCCCCCGAATTCCACGGGGAACAGTTCATATCCCACCGGCTCCCCCTCTCCCGGATCTGCGAGGGGATTGAACTGGCCCGCAGCGGCGAGGCCATCAAAGTAGTCCTGTTTCCCCACGGTTTCCAAGGAACCTCCTGTCAGGCGCCGCTTTAGGTTGTGAGCACAGGTTCCAGGGCCGGCATGTTTGACAGTCCCCCGGGACATATGCTATACTAAGCTACAGCAAATGTACGTAGATCAGATGCTTTGAATGCCTCGGGGGTATTTATATGGCTGACTATCTGCTGCTGGAACGCCAGCGAAAATTGCTGCGGCTGTTGAATGCCAGCCATGGTTACGTGACCGGGGCGGAGCTCTCCTCCAAGCTGGGGGTCTCCAGCAGGACGGTGCGCAGCGACATCGCCGAGATCGGCCGCCTGATTGACCCCGGCGCCGCCCAGATCTCGGCAAGCCGCGGGAAGGGCTATTCCCTGCATGTCAGTGACCGAAACACGTTTCATCGGTACATTTCCGGCACGGAAAGCCTGCTCACCCGGGAAGACCGCAACCGCCACCTGCTGCTGTCCCTGCTCTGGGCGGAGGCCCCCATCAGCATGGACGCCATGGAAGACCAGATGTTTATCAGCAGGACCACCTTGGAGACCGATTTGAAAGTTCTTCAAAGAACCCTGGACTCCCATTCCCTGGCGCTGTCCCGAAAAGGCAGCCGGTTGTCCATTACGGCCGACGAATGCGCTGTCCGCGCCCTGATCCTGCGGATATACAGCGAAAACCTGGATTTCAGCTCCCATGCCGGAATCGTTATGCAGGACGGCTTTCCCGATTCCGAGCTTCTGCGTTCCATCCGCCGCTGCCTGAAGGAGGGCCTGCGCGGCCAAGGCCTGCAAATTGACGATTTTCGTTTCATGTACTGTGCCCTCGCCGTCTGGCTCGCCTGCCGCCGCCGCGGCAAACTGCCCCCCCGGCGCCTGCCATGCGGCCCGGAACCAGCGCAGGCGTCGGCGGCCATCCGGCGTACGCTCTCCCTGCTGCCGGATGGTATCTCCCCCTGCGAGTCCGAGGAAATCCATTGGCTCAGCGCCGTGTTGGCCCGGCTGCTCCCACCCGGCTCCGCCGAATCCGCCGCCATTCCGCTGCCTCCGGATGCGGCGGCGTGGGGCATCCCTTTCCTGCAAGACCCGCAGCTCCGCCTGGAAATCGCCTCATATCTGCGCGACTGTACCAACGGGCTGGCATTCCCCCAATTCCACACGCAATATGTTTTGCAGCAAATGGCCGAAACCCATCCCCGCCTGGCCGGTACCGCCCGGGCCCTGCTGGACCTGCTCCGGGCGTATTCCCATATCCCCGAATATGCGGATCCGCTCTCCCTCCTGCCCAGCCTGCTCTCCGCCCAGCAACGCTATCTGGCGTCCTATCCCGAGGTTCAGGTATCCGCCGCCGTCGTCTGCCACATGCCGCCCCCCATTGCGCAATATATCTTTTCCCAGCTCCGCAGGCAATTTGCCGGCCGCGCCCGGTTCTGCGGCCCATTCCCGGTATACGACAGGTCCTTGCTGGAGGAGGCGCGGCCCCAGCTGATTTTATCCACTGTGGATACAAAGGATTTCCGCAGCTTTCCCACCCCCATGGTCACAATATCCCCCCAGCTCCTTTCAGACGACTTCCACCGGGTCGAGACGGCTCTTCAGCGCCTTTTGGCTGAGCGGCTCTACAAGGGGTAATCAAATCTTTACCCCCCGGCGGCAAGGCAGGAAAGCGCCATACGGGCGGGGTCTGCCCTCCGGGAATATCAGAGCCTGTTTAAAATCTCTCACAATGCCGTTTGCCGGATCTTTTCTCGTCATGCTTCGTTGGGATTTCTTAAGGAATCACTGATTTAATCCCCCAAGGGAATAGGGATGTGATAAAATAAGGA
>CATABD010000154.1 GCA_949494735.1 uncultured Oscillospiraceae bacterium | reverse complement strand
GATCTTCTGGCGCAGCTTGATGATCTCGGCGCGCATCTGGTTGCGGAGCTTGGCGTCCAGGTTGGACAGCGGCTCGTCCATCAGCAGCACCTTGGGCTCGCGCACGATGGCGCGGCCGATGGCCACGCGCTGGCGCTGGCCGCCGGACAGGGCCTTGGGCTTGCGGTCCAGATACTGGGTGATGTCCAGGATCTCGGCCGCCTCGCGCACCCGCTTGTCGATCTCATCCTTGGGAACCTTGCGCAGCTTCAGGGGGAAGGCCATGTTTTCATACACGGTCATGTGGGGATACAGGGCGTAGCTTTGGAACACCATGGCGATGTCGCGGTCCTTGGGGGCGACGTCGTTCATCAGCTTGCCGTCGATGTACAGCTCGCCGCCGGAGATCTCCTCCAGGCCGGCCACCATACGCAGGGTGGTGGACTTGCCGCAGCCGGAGGGGCCGACCAGAACGATGAATTCCTTGTCCGCGATGTCCAGGCTGAACTTCTGGACGGCGATGACGCCCTCGTCAGTGACCTGCAGGTTGGTCTTCTTCTCGGGCTCGCCCTTTTTCTTCTTGGACTTCTTCTGGTCGCCGCTGTGGGGATAGATCTTCATGATGTTCTTCAGGGACAAACCGGCCATAGTACCCGACTTTGATGGAGCGGCCTCCGCCATCTCCACCTCGCCTCCGGGCGCACAGGTCCCGGAAGCCTTGCGACAGGTCTCCACACTGCCGCACCGCAAGCCGAAGCGGTGTTTTTTCCTCCTTTTTTCAGTACCGCGGACTATTGTAATGGAGTAGTCCGCAGCCCGTCAAATTGCGCGCCCGAGGGCGCTGGTATGGAGAGGCGGACGCGCCGCCAATGCCACCGTCAGAAGGGATATGCGCGCCGAACGCGGTTCATTCCCCGTCCCTGGGGGATTCCTGCCCCTCCCGGAACTTCTCCTCAATGCCAAAGGCCTGCTCCAGGCCGGGGTAAACCAGCGCCAGCGCGGGCAGGGTGGGCAGCCAGAAGTTGGTCAGGGGCAGCAGGCTCACCGCGAAGGAAAAGAACCGCAGGGACACCAATATGTACGCGAAGAAGATGGCCAGGGCCCCCGCCGTCCTGGGCAGCTGGCCGATGAACAGCAGGGCGGAATTTTTGATAAGGCGGCCCAGGGACAGCTCCATCAGCGCCAGCTGGGGCCACAGGTACAGCGACATGCCCAGCAAAAGCAGCATCCCCAGCACCAGCGCCAGGCCGGTGACCAGATCCACCTGAAACGCCCCGGCGTGGAGCAGCAGAAATATCTGGGTGCCCAGCAGCGCCCCGCCCAGCGCCCCGGGCAGCAGCGCCGCCCGGGCGCTTCGGCGCCACGCCTTGCGGTAGGTGCGCCACCAGACCCGGCCGGTGTCGTCCCGCAGGCCCCGCAGCAGGGTGTCCGCCAGGGCGCACAGCTCCGGCCCGGCAAGGGCCCCGCCCGCCAGCCCCGCCAGGGGGGCAAACAGCATCACATGGGTGGACACGGCAAAAAACATGCCGGCGATAAAGGGCGCACATCCGGCCAGCGCCAGAAATCCCGCCCGGAAATTGTCCCAGAAATCCCGGGACACCAGCTCCCACAGCCGGGGAAGGCCGGTCTTGCGGGGGGCGTCCTGCGCGCCCCCGGGCGTCTCCTCGTCGAACCTTGGGAACAGACCCACCGCCGCCGCGCCCCCTCCTGTCAAACGCCGAAATCATATCCGCGGGGCCCGCCGGAACCATGCGGCGAACCCCCTTTTCTATTATTAAAAACATAGCACAAACAAGGCGGGATTGTCAAGGGAATTCAGGTAAAACTCCACAGGTTTTCCCGGCGGGTTCCCGCATATTTCCAGTCAAAATACCGGTTCTCCCCGCTGGCAGCACAGCCAGGAATTTTCGCCGGAAATCTGCCTCTTTATTCTTGACGCGGGGGGTGGGGACGGGATATAATGCAAGTGTTGTAATCGACATTTTTTTAACATAATTTTGAAAGCTGAGAAGGAGGAGCTGCCATGCGCCATTACGAAACTTCCGTCCAGGAGCTGAAGGACAAGGTACTTACCGCCGTGGCCCGTCTGGCCTGGAACGACAAGCTCCAGACCAACGAAATTTTGGACATACCCGAGGAGATCGTCCCCGGCCCCGAGGCCCAGATGCGCTGCTGCATCTACAAGGAGCGGGCCGTGGTGGGCAGCCGGATCAAGATGGCCATGGGGGGCGACCGGGCCAACCCCAACCTGGTAGAGGTGCTGCCCATCGCCTGCGACGAGTGCCCCGTCACCGAGATCAGCGTAGGCCCCTCCTGCCGGGGCTGCATCGCCCACCGCTGCATGGAGGCCTGCCCCAAGGGCGCCATCCGCATTGAGAACCACCGCTCCGTCATCGACCACTCCAAATGCGTGCTGTGCGGCAAGTGCGTGGCCGCCTGCCCCTACGGCGCCATCACCAAGAACATGCGTCCCTGCGAGCGGGGCTGTCCCGTCAAGGCAATCTCCATGGGTCCTGACCGCAAGGCCAGCATCGACGCCAGCAAGTGCATCTCCTGCGGCGAGTGCGTGGTCCAGTGCCCCTTCGGCGCCATTATGGACAAGTCCTACATCGTGGACGTGATCCAGATGCTCATGGGCGCGGACAAGTGGGGCCTGCACGTCTACGCCGTCCTGGCCCCCTCCTTTGTGGGCCAGTTCAACTGCACCCCCGGCCAGATGGTGTCCGCCCTGAAGGAGATGGGCTTCTATGACGTGGGCGAGGTGGCCCTGGGGGCCGACCTCACCGCCAAGGCGGAGGCCGCGGAGTTTGACGAGCGGGGCGGCGAGCCCATGACCTCCTCCTGCTGCCCGGCCTTCGTGGCCTATGTGGAGCGTCACATGCCCGACATGGTGCCCAAGGTGTCCACCACCCCCTCCCCCATGGTCATGCTGGGCCGGTATATCAAGGACCGGGACCCCCTGGCCCGTGTGGTGTTCATCGGCCCGTGCGTGGCCAAGAAGCGGGAGTTCCACCTGGGCCGTACCCGCTCGTCCATCGACCTGGTTATCACCTTTGAGGAGCTGTACTCCATGCTGGCCGCCAAGGACATCGACGTGACCAAGATGCCCGAAGCGCCCCTGGACCACGCCAGCGGCTTTGGCCGCAGCTTCGCCGCCAGCGGCGGCGTGGCGGCGGCGGTGGGCCAGGCCCTCAAGGAGATGGGCAGCACTGTGGAGGCCCGCACCCTGCCCTGTTCCGGCATCGAGGAGTGCAAGATCGCCCTGCTGAAGATGTCCAAGGGGATGCTGCCCGAAAACTTCATCGAGGGCATGGCCTGCCAGGGCGGCTGCGTCCAGGGCCCGGCGGTCATCATGCGCAGCCCCAAGAACAAGGCCGAGGTGTCCAAGCACGCCAAGCAGGCGGGCGACCGGACCATCAACGGCGCCATCAACCAGGCCGGCGGCACCGGCGAGCCCGGCAGCAGCGAGAAGAAGCCCGGCGGCGCGGTGGAAAAGAACCGGGTGGCCGTGGAATAAAAACGGGCGCGCAGCTCGTGTGAAAAAGGGCCGTCCGGGGCATCCCGGGCGGCCCCTGTTTTTCCCGCCAGACCCTTGCAATCCGCCGCTTTTTCCTATATAATGTTTTGACTTGAAAAAATCCTCACCCAAGGGAGTGTTCACATTGAAGTACGATTTCGCCGCCATCGAGCCAAAGTGGCAAAAGCGCTGGGAGGAGGCCAAGGTATACGCCGCCCAGGACGGCAGCGCCAAGCCCAAGTTCTACGGCCTCATCGAGTTCCCCTACCCCTCCGGCCAGGGGCTCCACGTGGGCCATCCCCGCCCCTTCACCGCCATGGACATTGTGACCCGGAAAAAGCGGATGGACGGGTATAACGTGCTCTACCCCATCGGGTTCGACGCCTTCGGCCTGCCCACCGAGAACTACGCCATCAAAAACCACGTTCACCCCGCCGCCGTTACCAGGCAGAACATCGAAAACTTCACCCGGCAGCTGAAAATGCTGGGCTACGGCTTCGACTGGGACCGGGTGGTGGACACCACCGACCCCGATTACTACAAGTGGACCCAGTGGATTTTCCTCCAGCTGTTCAAGAAGGGGCTGGCCTACAAGGCCACCATGCCGGTGAACTGGTGCACCTCCTGCAAGTGCGTGCTGGCCAACGAGGAGGTGGTGGAGGGGGTGTGCGAGCGGTGCGGCTCCCCCGTCATCCGCAAGGAGAAGTCCCAGTGGATGCTGAAGATCACCCAATACGCCCAGCGGCTCATCGACGATTTGGACGACGTGGACTTCATCGAGCGGGTGAAGATCCAGCAGCGCAACTGGATCGGCCGCTCCACCGGCGCGGAGGTCACCTTCAAGAGCACCGCCGGGGACGACATCGTGGTCTTTACCACCCGGCCCGACACCCTCTTCGGCGCCACGTATATGGTGCTCTCCCCGGAGCACGAGCTGGTGCGGGGCTGGCTGGAATCCGGCAGGCTGGCCAATGCCGGTGAGGTCGCCGCCTACCAGAAAACCGCCGCCTCCAAGTCCGACCTGGAGCGCACCGAGCTGAACAAGGAAAAGACCGGCGTGAAGCTGGACGGCGTTCGGGGCGTCAACCCCGTCAACGGGAAGGAGATTCCCATCTTCATCTCCGACTACGTGCTGTCCACCTATGGCACCGGGGCCATCATGGCCGTCCCCGCCCACGACGACCGGGACTGGGAGTTCG
>CATABD010000153.1 GCA_949494735.1 uncultured Oscillospiraceae bacterium | reverse complement strand
CGGCGAGCAGGATCTGCTCGCCGCCGCCCGCCACATTTCTGCTTTGAGAAAGGAGATCGCTATGCTCCGAAGCAAAGGACGCAGCCGGTTTATCGCCCTGTGCGTGGTCCCCGCAGCCCTGCTGTTCACCGTCTTTATGATTGTGCCCACGCTGAACGTATTCCGCATGTCCCTGTTCGAGCGGGGCGCCTACTCCCCCACCGAGACCTTTGTGGGGCTGGGCAACTTCAAAATCCTGTTTAATGACGCGAAATTCATCACCTCCATGCAGAATACCATCCTGCTCATTGTGGTGGTCACCTTGATTACCTTCTTCTTCGCCATCGTGTTCGCCGCCATCCTCACCCGGGAGAAGCTTAAGGGGCAGAATTTCTTCCGTATCATCTTCTACATCCCCAACATCCTGTCCATCGTGGTCATCGCCGGCATTTTCTCCGCCGTTTACAAACCGGAAAACGGGATGCTGAACAGCGTTTTCTCCATGCTCTCCGGGCGGAACATCATGATCTTGTGGAAGGACCAGCCCATGATCGTGGTCAGTGTGATTATCGCCATGGTTTGGCAGGCCATAGGCTACTACATGGTGATGTACATGGCGTCCATGTCGGCAGTGCCCGTCGATCTCTACGAGAGCGCCGGGCTGGACGGCGCGGGGCGGCTGGACCAGTTTTTTGAGATCACCCTGCCCCTGATCTGGACCAACATCCGCACCACGCTGACCTTTTTCATCATCTCCACCATCAACATGGCTTTCCTCTTTATCAAGTCGATGGTGGCCCCCGGCATGCTTGATGTGGGCCTGAGCTTCATGTATAACCAGAAAGACGCAGGGCTGTACGGTTACTCCATGGCCGCCGGTGTGGTCATCTTCCTGTTCTCTTTTGCCCTGTCCGCGCTGGTGAACAAGTTCACCAAGCGGGACGTACTCCAGATGTAAGGGGGCGGCGACATGGAAAAACAGAGAAAACGCGGCTCCGCAGATGTAATTTACAAGGTATTCATCTATGTGGTGCTCATCGCCCTGGCTGTGGTCATCATCGTGCCGGTGGCCTGGGTGTTCCTGGCCAGCGTGAAGCAGAACAGCGAGTTCTACGGCAACCCCTGGACCCTCCCCGCCACATTCTACTGGCAGAACTTTGTGGACGCCTGGACCGCGGCCCAGATGGGGGAGTACATGCTCAACTCCGTCACCGTCACCGCCTTGGCCCTGGGTATTCTGCTGGTGGTGGCCCTGCCTGCGGCCTACTGCCTGTCCCGGTTCCAGTTCCGGGGGAGCAAGGTGCTCAACGTTTGCTTTATGGCGGGACTGTTCATCAACGTGAACTATATCGTGGTGCCCATCTTCCTGATGCTGAAGGACGGCGATATGTGGCTCAAGAAGGTCATCGGCAGCCCCTTCCTGCTGAACAACCTGTTTGTGCTGGCGGTGGTGTACGCCTCCACCGCCCTGCCCTTCACCATCTACCTGCTGTCCGGCTACTTTGCCACCCTGCCCCACGACTTTGAGGAGGCGGCGTACATAGACGGCGCGGGCTACGGCACCACCATGGTGAAGGTCATCTTCCCCATGGCCCAGCCCTCCATCATCACCATCATCCTGTTCAACTTCCTGTCCTTCTGGAATGAGTATATCATTTCCATGACGCTGATGAGCAGCTCTACCGGCTCGAAAACCCTCCCCGTGGGCCTGCTCAACCTGATGCAGGGCGCACAGGCAAAAGCGGAATTCGGCCGGATGTACGCCGGCCTGGTGCTGGTGATGCTGCCTACCCTGATCCTCTACATGTGCGTGCAGAAAAAGCTTACCCAGGGCATGACCGTGGGCGGCCTGAAAGGATAAGGTGCGGATATGAAGTTTTGGAAAGAACACCGCGAACTGCGCATGGCCCTGATGATCGCCACCTTTATCGCGGGCATCGCCCTGCTGGTGGCGGGCTGGAGGATGACCGGCCAGCTCAAGGGGCTGGGCATTATGCTGGTGGGCGTGGCCCTGCTGCTGGCAACGCTGTATTTTTACAACACGCGCTTCGCGGAAGAGCGGGGCAAAAAATCCCGCTGAGAGGAATTTCAAGCATGGATAAACAGCATTTCGGCCGGGTCACCATTCCCACCGACGTGGACGTGGTGCCCGAGACATTGGAGCTTTTGAACCGCTGGGGGGCGGACGCCATCCGGGACTGCGACGGCACCGACTACCCCGAGGCTTTGAAAGGGGTGGACGCCAAGGTCTACTCCACCTATTACACCACCCGGAAGGATAACGCCTGGGCGAAGGCCAATCCCGACGAGGTGCAGCAGTGCTATATTGCCACCGGGTTTTACACCGCCGTGGGCGGGCCGCTGTCCATCCCGCTGATGAAGGGGATTTCCCGTGAGCTCTTGCAGGTGAATACGCGGGACGACATCAAGCGCTGGTGGGAGGTGGTGGACCGCACCACGGGGGAGCCCCTCCCGGCGGAGGCGTGGCGGTATGACGGGGAAACGGGCTGCGTGGTCATCGGCGCGCCGGTGGACTTCCATGACTACACGGTGAGCTTCCTGGCCTACCTGATCTGGGATCCGGTGCACATGTACAACGCCGTCACCAACGGCTGGACCGACTTTGAACACCAGATCACCTTCGACGTGCGCCAGCCCAAGACCCGCAAATTCACCATGGAGCGGCTGCGGAACTTCATCGCGGACCACCCCCATGTGGACGTGATCCGCTACACCACTTTCTTCCACCAGTTCACCCTCATCTTCGACGAGCTGAGGCGGGAGAAATATGTGGACTGGTACGGCTATTCCGCCTCCGTGTCCCCCTATATCCTGGAGCGTTTTGAACAAGAGGCGGGCTACCGCTTCCGCCCCGAGTTCATCATCGACCAGGGGTACTACAACAACCAGTATCGTACCCCGTCCAGGGAATACAAGGACTTCATGGCTTTCCAGCGCCGGGAGGTGGCCGCACTGGCCCGTGAAATGGTGGACATTACCCACGAGCTGGGCCGGGAGGCCATGATGTTCCTGGGCGACCATTTCATCGGCACCGAGCCCTACATGGACGAGTTCAAGACCATCGGGCTGGACGCGGTGGTAGGCAGCGTAGGTAACGGGGCTACCCTGCGCCTCATCTCCGACATACCCGGCGTGAAATACACCGAGGGCCGGTTCCTGCCCTATTTCTTCCCGGATACCTTCCATGAGGGGGGCGACCCGGTGCGGGAGGCCAAGGAAAACTGGGTTACCGCCCGGCGGGCTATCCTCCGCAAGCCCATCGACCGCATCGGCTACGGCGGCTACCTGAAGCTGGCCTGCCGGTTCCCGGAGTTCCTGGACTATGTGGAGAGCGTTTGCAATGAGTTCCGGGAGCTGTACGCGAATATCAAGGGGACGATTCCCTACTGCGTCAAGACGGTGGGGGTGCTCAACGCCTGGGGCCGGGCCCGGTCCTGGGGCTGCCATATGGTACACCACGCCCTGTACCACAAGCAGAATACCGCCTACGCCGGGGTAATCGAGGCCCTGTCCGGCGCGCCCTTTGACGTGAGGTTCCTCAGCTTTGACGACGTGAAGGCCGACCCCCATGTGCTGGACGGGGTGGATGTACTCATCAACGTGGGCGGCGGAGACACCGCCCACACCGGCGGCGCGGTTTGGGAGGACCCGGACGTGTCCGCCGCAGTGAAACGGTTTGTCTACGGCGGCGGCGGCCTGGTGGGGGTGGGCGAGCCCTCCGGCCACCAGTACCAGGGGCGCTACCTCCAGCTGGCAAACGTGCTGGGGGTGGAGAAAGAGACCGGCCTCACCCTGGGCTACGACAAGTATAACTGGGAGGAGAACCCGGACCACTTCATCCTGGCCGACTGCGCCGGGGAGATCGACTTCGGCCACGGCGGCCGGGATATATATGCCCTGGAGGGCGCCCAGGTGCTCCTGCAGCGGGATCGGGAGGTCCATCTGGCGGTGAACAGGTACGGCGCGGGCCGGGGTGTGTATATCTCCGGGCTGCCCTACAGCTTTGAAAACAGCCGCCTGCTTTACCGCGCCATCCTGTGGGCGGCCCACGGGGAGGGGGAGCTCCACCGCTGGTTCTCCTCCAACGTGAACGTGGAGGTACACGCCTTTGTGGCCAACGGCAAGTACTGTGTGGTCAACAACACCTACGAGCCCCAGTCCACCACAGTCTGGACGGACGGGGGAGAGGGCGTCCGGATGGAGCTGGCGGCCAACGAGATCAAGTGGTTTGACACCGGGAGCCAGACGTAAGGGGAGCCGTCCATGAAAACACCGGAGTATTATGAGACGGACGTGCTGGCCTTTTTCGAGGGAAAGCCGGCGGAGCTGGCGGTGTACCGCGGGCTGTTCCGTCGGCTGGACGGGGCCTTTCCCGACAGCTGTGTCAAGGTGCAAAAGACCCAGGTCAGCTTCTATGACAGGCATCTGTATGCCGCAGCCTCCCTGCTGCTGCGGCGGAGGAAGGGCTGGCCGGAGCATTGTCTGCTGGTCACCTTTGGACTGCCCCACCGGGTGGAATCCCCCCGGATTGCGGCGGCGTCGGAGCCCTATCCCAACCGCTGGACCCACCACGTGACGGTGGCGGGGGAAGGGGAGATTGACGGGGAGCTGATGGGCTGGCTCCGGGAGGCCCATGATTTCGCGTTTCTTAAGGAACCACTGAATAAAGCACCCATCAAGCGCATAAGCAACGGGAAATAAAG
>CATABD010000152.1 GCA_949494735.1 uncultured Oscillospiraceae bacterium | reverse complement strand
GGCCCTCCCGGCCCGGCGGGGCCGTCCCCTCCCCCACCGTCCAGCCCACCCCAGCGCCCACGCCTGCCACAACGCCGGAGCCGGAACCCACCCCCTCCCCGGCCCCCGACCCGGCGGAGGAGCTGCTGGCGGGGATGACCCTGTATGAAAAAGCCTGCCAGCTGCTGGTGGTCAAGCCGTCGGCCATCACCGGGGTGTCCCGGGTGACGGCGGCGGGGGAAACCACCCGGGCGGCGCTGGAGCGCTACCCCGTGGCGGGGCTGCTGTACGACGACACCAACCTGGTCACCATGGAGCAGGCCAAAACCATGCTGGCCAACGTCCAGGGCTACTCCAAAATCCCCCTCATCCTCACCTGCGACGAGGAGGGCGGGCGGGTCAACCGCCTGATGCACACCATCGGCACCACCTATATCGGCCCCATGCTGGACTACAAGGACCAGGGCGTGGACAAGGCCGCCGAAAACGCCCGCACCATCGCCGCCGACCTTGCCGCCTGCGGCTTCAACATGGATCTGGCCCCGGTGGCCGACGTGTGGTCCAACCGGGCCAACACCGCCATCGGCGACCGGGCGTACAGCGACGACTTCCAGCAGGCCGCCCAGCTGGTCTCGGCCGCGGTAGGCGGCTTCCACGAGGGCGGCGTGGCCTGCACCCTCAAGCACTTCCCCGGCCACGGGGACACCTCCGCCGACAGCCATTACGGCTCGGTGTACGTGTATAAAACCCTGGACGAGCTGCGCGGCGCGGAGCTTGTCCCCTTCCGGGCGGGCATTGAAGCGGGCGCGGACGCGGTGATGCTGGGCCACCTCATCATGGCCGATATCGATGAACAGCCCGCCCTGTTCTCCCACAAGGTGGTCACCGGCCTTTTGCGGGAGGAGCTGGGCTTCGGCGGCGTGGTCATCACCGACAGCCTGGATATGCGGGCCATAACCGACCACTACGGCAGCGGCGAGATTGCCGTGGCCGCCATCCAGGCCGGGGTGGACCTGCTGCTGTGCCCCCAGGACCTGGATGAGACCATCGGCGCAATCACCCAGGCCGTGGAGGACGGGACCATCCCCCGGCAGCGGCTGGACGAGAGCGTGCTTCGGGTGCTGCGCCTCAAGCTGGAACGGGGCATCCTTAAACGCAGCGGCATAGAAAAGCGGGGCGGGATGACAGCATCCCGCCCCGTCCTGTTTTTCAGCGCAGCACCGCGCCGCACTCTTTCTCCAGCGTCTCCAAAACGGATTTGACGTCCTCGTCGGCTTCCTCTCCGGTCAAGGAGCGGTCGTCGGCGCGCAGCACCAGGTTGAAGGCCACCGACTTTTTGCCCTCGCCCAGGTTTTTCCCCCGGTACACGTCGAACAGGGATACCTCCTTCAAAAGGCCCCGGGCCCCCTTGCGGATGGCGTTTTCCAGCGCCCCCACGGTGACCTCCTCGCCGCACACCACGGCGATGTCCCGGGTGATGGGGGGGTACTTGGGCAGAGGGATATATTCCGGGTCCGCCCCCCGGGCGGCCAGCAGGGCCTCCACGCTCAGCTCCGCGCAGTACAGCTCGGTGTCCACGCCGTAATTGGCGGCCACCGCCGGGTGGATCTGCCCCACCACGCCGATGTGCTGCTCCCCGGCCCGCACACCCGCGCAGCGGCCGGGGTGGTAGGACGGGTCGTCCCCACAGGGGTAGAAGGACACGTCCCGGGCCCGCACCGCTTTCAAAACGGCCTCCACCGCGCCCTTGACGGCAAAGAAATCCATTCCGGCGCCGTAACCGCCCAGGGTGAGGAACTTGGGCTCCACCGCCAGCCCGTCCGCCCCGCCAGGCAGATAGACCTTACCCAGCTCGTAGAGCTTCACGTCCCGGTTGCGGTAGTTGTAATTGCGCTGGAGCACCTCCAGCATGGACGGCAGGGCGGTGGTGCGCATGATGGAGGTGTCCTCCCCCAGGGGGTTGAGTATGCGCATACTCTCCCGCAGGGGCTCGTCCGCTGGCCAGCCGATCTTGTCGTAGGCGGAGGGGGAGATAAAGGAGTAGGTGATGATCTCGCTGTAGCCGCAGGCGCGGCACACCTCTCCCAGGCGGTTCTCCACCTTCTGGTCGGCAGAATACCCCCCCTTGGTGGTCTGTCCCCGCATGAGGGTGGCGGGGATGTTGTTGTAGCCGTGGAACCGGGCCACCTCTTCGGCCAGGTCGGCCATCCGGCGCACGTCGCCCCGCCAGGAGGGGACGGCGACCCGGTCCCCCTCCACCCCAAAGTCCAGCTTTTTCAGGATGCGGACCATCTCATCCTCCGGCACGCCGGTGCCCAGCAGGGCGTTGATCTTGTCCGGCTCCAGGGCGAGGACAGTGGGTTGGGGCACATCGTTCAAGATGTCGATGACGCTGTCCACCACCTCGCCAGCCCCCAGCAGCTCCACCAGCTCACAGGCCCGGTTGACGGCGGGCAGCGTGTTCATGGGGTCCAGGCCCTTCTCGAACTTGGCGGACGCCTCGGTGCGCATACCCAGGGCCAGCGCACCCTTGCGGATGCAGGTGCCGTCGAAGCAGGCGGACTCGAACACCACGTCCGCGGTGTCGGCCACGATCTCGGAGTTGAGCCCCCCCATGATGCCCGCCAGGCCCACGGCCCGGCCCTCGTCGGCAATGACCAGGTGGTTGGCGTTCAGGGTGTGCTCCTTCCCGTCCAGGGTGGTGAGCTTCTCCCCTTCCGCCGCCCGGCGGACGATGATCTTCCCGCCGTTCACATAGCGGTAGTCGAAGGCGTGCATGGGCTGGCCGTACTCCAGCATCACGTAGTTGGTGATGTCCACGATGTTGTTGATGGGCCGCACCCCCATGGCCCGCAGCCGCTCCCGCATCCACTTGGGGGAGGGGGCGATCTTCACGTTGCGCACCATGCGGGCGGTGTAGCGGGGCACCAGGTCGGCGTCGGGCGTCTCCACGTCCAGCAGCTCGGGCAGCACGCCGTCCGCCCCGCCCTTCACCTCGGGGGTGTGGAGGGCCAGGGGCTTGTCGAAGGTGGCCGCCGCCTCCCTGGCCAGCCCGATGACGGACAGGCAGTCCGGGCGGTTGGGGGTGATTTCAAACTCCACCACGTGGTCGTCCAGGCCGATGACGCCCTTGATGTCATCGCCGGGTTTGCACTCCTCCTGGAGGACGAAGATGCCGTCGGGGATGCAGTGGGGGAACTCCTTCTGCTCGGCGTGGAGGTCGGCCAGGGTGCAGATGGCGCCGGTCTTGGTATTATAGGCCACCAGATCCCCGGCGTGGAGGTTGGGACAGCCGGTGGTGACAACGGCGGCGGTGGGGCCGTCCTGCCCACCGCAGGCCAGGGTGCAGCGCCATCTGCCGTTTCCGGCGGCGTCGACCTCCTTCACCTCTGCCGCCGCCACCGGGCCAAAAATCTTGTGCCCCGGCTGGATGTCCGCCGGGATGGAGGGCTTGGCCGGGTCGGTGGGCTTATAGTCGCCCAGGATCGCGGCGGCGGTGATGGCAGCGTAGGGGAAGTCCCGCTCGTCCAGCCCCAGCTCGTCCAGGCCGCACATCATGCCGTCGGACAGCATCCCCCGCAGCTTGCCCCGCTGGATATGCTTGCCGCCGGGGAGGGTGGAGCCGTGCAGGGCCACGGGAACCAGATCGCCTTCGTGGATATTCCACGCCCCGGTGACGATCTGGAGGGGTTCCTCCCCACCCGCGTCCAATTGGCAAACCCACATGTGGTCGCTGTCCGGGTGGCGCTCCATGGACAGGACGCGGCCCACCACCACACGGTCAATTTCCGCGCCCAGATCGGCGGTGCCCTCCACCTTGGAGCCGGACAGGGTCATGGCCTCGGCGAACTCCTTGTCCGGGGCGTCTACTTTGACAAACTCATTGAGCCATTTGCGGCTTAAATTCATATAAAAAACCCTTTCTTGTCTCAAAGTTGTCACGCTGCGAAACGGCCAGATCGTTCGGTCGCTTTCGCTGCGGCTCAAGCAAAACCCAGCCCCGCTTCGCGGGCCTTGGGCTTTTGCTCTCGCTCCACTCCAAGCTTCCTCACTGTCCGCTTCTCCGCGCTTCTTCCGTTGTCACGCTGCGAAACGGCCAGGTCGTTCGGTCGCTTTCGCTGCGGCTCAAGCAAAACCCAGCCCCGCTTCGCGGGCCTTGGGCTTTTGCTCTCGCTCCACTCCAAGCTTCCTCACTGTCCGCTTCTCCGCGCTTCTTCCGTTGTCACGCTGCGAAACGGCCAGGTCGTTCGGTCGCTTTCGCTGCGGCTCAAGCAAAACCCAGCCCCGCTTCGCGGGCCTTGGGCTTTTGCTCTCGCTCCACTCCAAGCTTCCTCACTGTCCGCTTCTCCGCGCTTCTCCCGTTGTCACGCTGCGAAACGGCCAGATCGTTCGGTCGCTTCCCCGCGCCTCTTTCTCAGAACTGTTCCAAGAACCGAATATCGTTCTCGAAGATCAGCCGCAGGTCGGCAATTTTGAACCGGCGCATGGCGGTGCGCTCCAGCCCCATGCCGAAGGCCCAGCCCGACCACTCCTCGGGGTCGATGCCCGCCATCTCCAGCACCCGGGGGTGGATCATCCCCGCGCCCAGAAGCTCGATCCAGCCCTCGCCCTTGCAGGTGGGGCAGCCCGCGCCCCCGCACTTGTGGCACTGCACGTCCATTTCGCACGACGGCTCGGTGAAGGGGAAGTGGTGGGGGCGGAACCGGGTGACGGTGCCCTTGCCGA
>CATABD010000151.1 GCA_949494735.1 uncultured Oscillospiraceae bacterium | reverse complement strand
ACCGGCAGCCAGCTGGGCGACTGGTACTTCAATGAGGCCGCCACCTGGTTCCTGCTCATGGGCTTTGTGATGGGCTTCATCGGCCTGGAAGACAAGAAAAAGCTCATGCCCTGCGTGATCAACGGCTTTACCGACATGATCTCCGTCAACCTGGTCATCGCCCTGGCCCGTGCCACCACCGTGATTATGAGCTCCACCGGCCTGGGTGCCTGGCTGGTAGAGGCGTCCATTACCGCGCTGACCGCCTCCGGCCTGCCCGCCCCCATCTTCGGCTTCCTGGACTATGTGCTCCATGTGGGGCTGAGCTTCCTGGTGCCGTCCTCCTCCGGCCTGGCGGGCCTGTCCTCCCCCATCGTTTCCCCCATCGTGGCGGGCATGGGCTGGTCTGTGGAAACCTCCATTATGATCAACGTGGCCGCCAACGGCTTCGTCAACCTGTTCACCCCCACCTGCGGCTTCATCATGGGCGGCCTGGCCCTGGCCCGTGTGCCCTGGGACACCTGGGTGAAGTGGTCTGCCAAACTGCTGGCCGTCATCGCGGTGTTCTCCGCCGTGGTGCTGACCGTGGCTATGATGGTCCTCAGCTGACGGACCGTTTCACGTTAACAGCATAGAACCTCCTCTCAACGGGAAAGCCGGTCGCACGGGCCCTGGTCGTGCGGCCGGGCTTTCCTGTGTCTGTGCGCCATACACCAGAAAGGCTGAAGGTGATCGTTTTGAACAGACCTGCGACCTTGCAGGACAACCTGGCCGCCACCAAGGACCCGGCCGCCATCTGCTCCTTTGACTACGAGGCTATCCAATCCCCCACCAAACCCCTCATCCACCAGGCTGCCCGCTTTCTCTACATCAAGCGGGGCCAAGGCGCCATTGAGATCGGCGGGGTGGAGTACGAGGTAAAGCCCGACACCCTCATCGCCATCACCCCCTGGAAGATTTCCGAAATCACGGCGGTAGGGGAGACGCTGCAGTTCATGCGCATCGTCTACGACTACCAATATGTCAACTCCGTACTCAAGGGCGTGCCCGGCTCTGAGGACGACAGCTCCGAGCTGCTCCAGTTTTTATCCATGGAGCCGGTGGTCTATCTGGACTCGGTGCAGGCCCAGTATATGGACGGGCTCACCGAGCAGCTCAAGGCGGAGCTTGGGGTGGAGTCCACCCGGGTCAGCCAGCCGGACCGCCCCATGGCGCAGCTATACGTCACCAACAAGATCATCGAGCTGATGATTATGTACCGCCGCTACATCATGGCGGTGCGCGGGGAAAAGGATTATGAGCGGGACATCTCCACCCAGAGCTCCATCCTCAGCTACATCTACGCCCACTCCTCCGAAAAGCTCACCCTGTCCAGCGTGGCGGGGGCCTTCTTCATCTCCGAGTCCACCCTGTCCAAGAACATCTCCGACATCACCGGCACCACCTTTTCCAAGCTGCTCACCGGCATCCGCATTGAAAAGGTATCCGACTACCTGATCTACACCGACCTGACCCTGGACGAAATCGCCGTGCTGGCGGGCTTTGTGGACGCCCCCCACCTGTCCAAGAATTTCAGCGCCCAAGTGGGCACCACCCCCATGAAATACCGCAAAATATACAAGAAATCCAAGACAAAATTCAACCGTACCGACAAAAACGTGGCCTTTGCCGCCACTGACTATATTTACAAGAACTATGCCGCAGAAAATCTCACCGCCAGCCAAGTGGCCTCCCACTTCGGCATATCCATCCCGGAGATGAACCGGCTGATGCTCTACTACTCCGAGAAGAACTTTGAAACCCTGCTGAATTTTGTGCGGGTGAACCGGGCGTGCGAGCTGCTGGCCTCCACGGAGAAATATGTCATCGACGTGGCCTTTGAGGTGGGGTATAACAACATCAAAACCTTCAACATGAACTTTTCCAAATACAAAGGCATGACCCCCACCGAGTTCCGCAATCGGATTACCCTGCAAAAGGCGGACGGCAGCGAGACCGGCGGCAGCGGAAAGCGGGGCCAGGAGCGCGAAAAAGCATAATATGCAAAAACCATGCGAAAAAAGATTGCATTATAGGCCAGAAGGGTGTATACTGGTAAGACCTTTCCGGCCCGCTTTCATATCTGAGCGGCCGTACCAATCGCCTCGGCGCCCAACCTTGCGGCCAAAACCGCCGCCGGCTGCGTTAAAAAATCTTGAAATGCGCAAAGTGTTCCTGCAATTTTTTGCCTTGCCGGCAACGATTTGGGCTCACAATTCTGAATACTTTGGCGGTTGACACAGCTTCCAAGGGCCAGTATAGGGAGGAAGGACCGATGAAAACAGACCGGCAGAAGCTGATATTAGAGCTGATTTCCGGGCAGGACGTGGGGACCCAGCAGCAGCTGCTGGAGCTGCTGTCCGCCCGGGGGGTTCGATGCACGCAGGCCACCTTGTCCCGGGACATCCACGCCCTCAACCTGGTAAAGCTCCCCTCCCCCGGCGGCGGGGTGCGCTATGGGGTGGAGCCTGTCCCCACGGCGGGGAACGACGCCAGCAAGCTGCTGAACATCGCGCGGCTGGCCTCCCTGTCCATTGAGGCGGCCTGCAATATCATTGTCATCAAAACCATGCCGGGGCTGGCCCATGCGGTGGGCTCCTTCGCCGATAAGCTGGAGGAACAGGGCCTGGTGGGCAGCATCGCCGGGAACGACACCATCCTGCTCATCATCAAGGACAGCGCGTCCGCCCAGGCGCTGTGCCGGGATCTGAGGGAGCTACTGTTCGGCGGGAAAGACGCTGGAGAAAAACGGGCCGCCGGGGCGGCCGATTAATAAAAATACGGAGGCAGACGTTTTATGAGCGATTTTGAACAAAAGATTTTTGCCGCGGTTGGCCAGGCCTTCCAGGAGGTCTACGGCCTAGAGCCCAGCCCCGATGTGCTGACGGTGGAGGTTCCCCGTGACCCCAAGCTGGGCGACTACGCCACCGGCGCGGCTATGAAGCTGGCCAAGACGCTGCACAAGAGCCCCATGGACATCGCCGCGCCCATTGTGGACAAGCTCAAGGAGCTGCTGCCCGAGGCCGAGTCCATCACCGTGGCCAAGCCCGGCTTTATCAACTTCAAGCTGAAGAGCGGCGCCCTGGCCGCCCTCATCAACCAGATCCTGGACGCCGGGGACGACTACGGCAAAAACACCTCCGGCGACGGGGTGCACATCCTGGTGGAGTGGGTGTCCGCCAACCCCACCGGCGACCTGCACTGCGGCCACGCCCGGGGCGCGGCCTGGGGGGACGCCATCTGCCGCCTGCTGGAAAAGAGCGGCTACGACGTGCTGCGGGAGTTCTACGTGAACGACGCGGGCAACCAGATCGTCATGCTGGGCGAGTCGTTGATCTCCCGGTACTTTGAGTATTTCGGCAAGGAGTATCCCCTGCCGGAGAACGGCTACCACGCCGACGATGTGAAGCAGATCGCCATCGACATCGCCGGGCAGGACGGGGACAAGTGGCTGGACGCCGACCCCAAGCAGCGCCTGGAGTACTTTATGCTGGAGGGCAAGACCCGCGAGCTGAAAAAGATTGAGAAGGATCTGGAGCTCTACCGGGTGCACATGCAGTCCTGGATCCACGAGACCTTCTTCTACGAGAACAACATGGAGCGGATCAACGCCTGCCTCAAGAAGATGGACGGGATGGGCCTGCTCTATGAGAAGGACGGCGCCCTCTGGCTCAAGACCACCAACTACGGCGACGAAAAGGACCGGGTCCTGCGCAAGAGCGACGGCACCCTGTCCTACCTCACCCCCGACATTGCCAACCACGTGTACAAGATGGAGCGGGGCTATCCCGTGATGGTGAACCTGTGGGGCGCCGACCACCACTCCTACGTCACCCGGATGCAGGCCGCCCTCACCGCCCTGGGCTATCCCAAGGGGACCCTGTCGGTGGACCTGATCCAGATGGTGCGCATGGTGGAGAACGGCGTGGAGGTCAAAATGTCCAAGCGCACCGGCAACGCCATCACCCTGCGGGAGCTGTGCGAGGACGTGGGGGTGGACGCCGCCCGGTGGTTCTTCGTGTCCAAGGACATCTCCTCCCAGATGGACTTCGACATGAAGCAGGCCGCCGCCAAGGACAACGACAACCCGGTGTACTACGCCCAGTACGCCCACTCCCGCATGTGCTCCATCCTGAAAAACAAGGATATCCCCGAATTCCACCGGGAGGAGAGCTATGGCCGGCTCACCGACGAGAAGGAGCTGCAGCTGCTCAAGATGATGGGCGAGTTCCCCGCCACCGTGGCCAAGGCCGCCAAGGTGCGCAAGCCCAACCTCATCGCCGACTATATCCTGTCTCTGGTGAAGCTGTACCACAGCTATTACAACGTGTCCCGGGTGAACAACCCCGACGACCCGGAGCTGACCAACCAGCGCCTTGGCCTGGTGAAGGCGCTGAAGGTAACTCTGCGCAACGCCCTGGATCTGCTGGGCGTTACCGCGCCCGAGTCCATGTGATAAAACGGAAAGAGGGCAGGGCGGGCCGTTTGGCCTGCCCTGCCTCTTTCTGCTGTCCCGGGAAAAATACGCGGTCGATATTCTTTGTGCCACGCAGGGGCGGCTTTGCCTGCCCGGGCATCCAAATCATCCACGGATTCCAAAAAAGGAAGGGCCGCTTACACCGGCCCTTCCTTTTTTGGAGCGAGTGACGAGGCTCGAACTCGCTATCCCACCCCACGGCCTGCGTCCGT
>CATABD010000150.1 GCA_949494735.1 uncultured Oscillospiraceae bacterium | reverse complement strand
TGACGCACTCTGGCGAGGTGGCAAAGCAGGCGGATGTGGTGCTGGAAATCAAACGTGGACATTTGAAAGAGAGGGAAATGTGATGAAGAAAATTACTGTTATTTTGGCGTGTATGCTGGTCTGCTTCTTGTTGTTCACCGGCTGTACTAATCAGAAAGATGGCACCGATCAGGACACAAACGTGGGGAACTCCGTGGAATTTGATGATACGGATATTGATATTGACGCCGGAACAAAGCCGGGTGCCGAGGACAACTCTGACAGTGTTTCTCTGCCAGATGGCTACACCTACAGTTTCAAAGACCCGGATAATGCGGACGGTATTGTAGTCACGCCGAGGGAGTAAGAAAAATTCCCGTTTCACACAGGTTCCACATTAGCTTTATATACGTTCCACATGGCGGCGGTACTTTGGTAAAAAGTGCCGCCGCCTTTGAACTGGGCGGCTTTGGGAGGTGGCCGCTGTGGAGCGCAGAATGTTCTTGCCAGATTTGAATATTGATTTGTCAAAAAAATCCTGGCTACTGATAACGGCTATCCTGCCTTTAATGATGAACTCTTAAATCATAGCAATACGTTTAACAAAGCAACTGCTCTTATCTGTCCCGTACAGATAGGCGCAGTTGCTTTTATACATGGCTTTTCAGCAGGTTGTCGCTCCCCGCCCTCCCATCTGAATTTTCAAAAAATTCAGATGGGAGGAAACGGCCATGTCATACAATCATGGCAAAGAAGAACGCAGATGGAAGCGTTGGAAACTGGCTGAAGAAAAGGTGCTGCGAGCCTGCGGCATGGATGAAAACACTATCGAACAGCTTCGCCTTTGGGACAGAGCTATGTTCAATTCGGACAGGCGCTTTTATGAGAAATTGCAGGACACGGGTACATATCTTGACAGTGTTGCCGGGAGTGAAGCGCCAACCGAGATTTACACAGTGGAAGATCTACTGAATGATATTGAGAATGCGGAACTGCTCAAAGCCCTGCTGACAGTGGACAAGCTCACCCTGCAAATTACTTTGCTGAAAATGAATGGATACTCTACCAATGAGATCGCCGTACTCGTCCACCTGTCCACGGATGCCATTTATAAGCGGATAACTGTACTGAAAAAGAAATTAAAGAAATTTCAAGGGTAACTCCAAAATCGCACGTTCCCACGGGCTGCTGGGTGAGAGGTCAAGTCCTCTCACCCAGCTTTTTCGTAGGAGGACGGGCGAATGACGTTCATGGATAAGGTCTACACGCTTCGGACGGAAGTCCGTAGTGACGGTAAAACGGCGTATTTTATCAGCTTTACAGATGGACAGGGCGATTTTTACGATTTGGAGGTATCCGAGCCGTTCTTCATAGAATTTCGGCAAATGGAGCGCAAGAACCGCAATCTCCAACAGTCCGATTGGCGGCATAGGGAGGGCTGGGATTTGTGGGATGAAACTCTCTATAAGCGGGCGTTCAGAGTCCCCAAAAGTGTTGAGGAATTGATTTTTGACGCAGAGCAGCGGGAACTACTCAATAAAGCTATTGCCGCGCTCCCGGAAATCCAACGGCGGCGGTTTCTGCTCTACCATGAGTATGATCTCAACTACCGCCAGATTGGTGAGATGGAGCATTGTAGGCCGCAGTCAATCAGGCACTCGGTTATACGAGCCAGAGAGAAGATAAAGGCGATAATAGAAAAATACCGGGCTGGACAGTAAAGAAGTCCCCCATATCTTTGGGAATGGGGGCAATCTGTTAAATGTTCTCTAATGGAATTTTACTGAAATGAACATCAGGAAACCCGATGGGAAAAACTTTCCCAATACCTCTATCAACCGGATCATCAAGAACCCTATCTATACCGGCGTTATCCGCAACGGCGAGGCCCAATCTGCGGTTATCCCCGAACTGCAAATCATTGACCCGGAACTCTTTGCACGGGCGCAACAGATTATGGCGGACAGGACAACGCACCATGCTGAAACGCCGCTCAACTTGAAAGGCCAGTCTTTGTTGGTAGGGAACATCTACTGCGGCCATTGTCGGAACCGTTTGACGCTGACTACCAGCGGGCGCAAGCGTGTAAACAGGCAGGGTGATCTTGTCCGAGAAGTACGGGCGAGATACCAATGCCATTACAATGTGCGGCATCCGGGAGAGTGTGACGGGCAATCGGGATATGGGGTAAAGAAGCTGGACGGAATTGTAGAGCAGATTGTCCGCTACCAGCTTTCAAGGATCAGCGCCGCCTCCGGCGCAGAAATCGTCGCCAAGCAAAACAGGAAATCCAGACGTTGACCGCCACCGTGGATGCCGCCAAGCTGGAGCTTGAACAGCATTTAGCAAGCTCGGATTTGGAGCGGCAAGAGTATGAAAAGATTAAAGACTGGGCCGATTTGTACGACACCTGCACATTCGCGGCGAAGAAGATGATTATATCCCAGTTTATCAAGTCTGTTTATGTTTATCGGGACTACACGCTGGAAATTGAGTTTAACGTCTCCTTTGAGGACTTCAGAACGATGGCCACCGAATGTCAGGAGCAGGGCTATAATAAACCGCCCGTTGTGTATGTCACGGCATAAAAAGGCAGACTTGCAATTTGCAAGTCTGCCTAATGGTGGACGATATGGGGATCGAACCCACGACCTCAGCGTTGCGAACGCTGCGCTCTCCCAGCTGAGCTAATCGCCCGTATACAATTTTTCCCAATTTTGTAATAATGGTGAGTAATTTTGAGTGATTGTTTAAGTGATGAATTATGGGGAGATGAAATTGTGCGATTCGGGGCGGCTGATTTTATCAGCCGTTCCGCCGACATAGCACGAAGTGCGATGGCGGCGGCGAAAATTTTTGATTTTCGCGCCCGATAATAGGAGTAAGAAAAACTTGCGGATGTGAACCGAATGGCAACCATCCGAGTTTCGCCCCAAAACGTGGGGCATATAACTAGCCCGCCTGTACTCCCAACTGAGCTGCAACCCCAAAGGATTGGCAACGGATTTATTATACCAGAAAAAACAGATTTGTAAAGAGTAAATTTCCATTCTTTCCGATATTTTTAGGGCCCCGCTCGCAGCGGGGCCCTCGGTCCGTCTTCCCTGCTTTAACCCCTGCCCCGGCCCTCCGCCGTGGCCTCCGGGGTATTGGCGTAGTCCCATTGGTGGCCGCTGTCCGCCATGAAATCGCTGGTGACGTTGAAATAAATCCAGTCCTCCGGCTGGCTGCGGCCGCTATTCTCCCCCACATCCCAGGTCACGTCCAGGCAGTACCACTCCCCGTCCAGCCGCACCATGTTCCAGGCGTGATCCGATCGGCTGTTATGAGACGCCCCCACCACCGTGACACATTCCACCCCGGCCAGATCCATCAGCAGCTGGAACGTCGCGGCAAAGCCCAGGCAAACCGCCTTGCGCTCCACCAACCCGCCATGGGGGGTAAAGGATTCCCGGGTCGTCTCCTCCATCCAATCCTCAAGGGTCCAATCGTAGCCCACATTGTCAATCATCCAGCCGTAGACGGCACGCTCCTTCTCATAGCCGCTCATGCCGTCCTCCAGCACCTCGCCCAGCACCTTTTCCGCCCCGTCGTAGATCTCCCTGTCGTATTCGGACAGCCCGGAGGGGTCGCCCAGCTCCCACGCAGCGCGGATCGCCGACGTATCGTACAGGGACATATCGACCCGATTGGGCGGGGTAAACAGGCAGCGGTCCGGATAGTCGGGGTCGGCCTCCGAATAACGGTACTGGAACGAAAAGCTGAGCCCCATGGCGCCCACCGCTTCAGAGCAGGCCGCCATGGCTCCCGCCCTGTCCTTACAGGCCAGCAGCAAAACATAGTACTGCGTCCCATCCGCCGCCTCGCCCACAATGGCCTCGTGGAGCAGCCGCGCCTGAATGCTGACAGGGTTAAACTGGGCCTCCCTTCTGTTCAAATAGTCTGTCAGGTAGTCCTTTATCTCCCAAACCACAGTCCCTTCCCCGGGGACGCGCATCACCGCCACCTCAAAAGCCGTCGCCTCGTCCCGGGCGATGGCGCACTCCTCCCACCGCTCCGGGGCCAGTCCATAGGCGTCTGTCACATAGGCGTTCAGCTTGTCCGAATCGCCGTCGTCCAGCAGCTTCAGCTTCGCCCCCGGCATCTCCTGGCTGGACACCACCAGATCCCGCAGGGCCTTCACATCGACGGCCGGCTGGGCAGAGGGCTCCAGCTCCGGCGGTAAAACGATTTCTCCGTCCAGGAGCTTCCCCACCGCCGCGCCGGCCCCCTTGGGGTCGGGGCAGATGAACAGGACGGCATAGGGCCCGCGCTGCAAAACCTCCCCGTTGGCCGCCATGTCCGCCTCCGCCGGGGCGTAGCCGGTGAAATCCCCCTGGCGGAGGGAGATGTAGTCCTTGAACGCGGCGGCGGCCCGGACGGCGGCAGCGTCGTCCGCCATCTGCACCACCGCCAGCTCAAAGGAGGAGGCCCCCTTGCCCCGGATCACCGCCATATCCTCCCAGGCATCCTCCAGCTGGTAGGCGTTCCGGGCGTAAGTTTCCAGCAATTCCCGGCTCTCCTTGGCGTACAGGCCCTCCAGACCATCCTCATCCCTCCGGCCGCAGTAGTCAAAGGCCGTGCTGATCAGATCGACGGCGGATAGAACGGGGACATCCCCATCCTGAACGACGGGCCCCGAGGGCGACGGCGCGTCCCCCTGGCAGCCGGGCAGCATCCCCAGCAGCAGCGCGCAGGACAGCAGGACAGCAAACATTCGTTTCACATGAAGCACTCCTTTTAAAAAGGCGCCGGCCTATGGCCG
>CATABD010000149.1 GCA_949494735.1 uncultured Oscillospiraceae bacterium | reverse complement strand
TGCGTCTGCTTGGCGCGGCTGCCCGCCATGGCCTTACCCATGAGAATCACCACGCACATCAGCAGGACCAGGCCGACAAACACCACGGCATAGCCCAGCACGGCGGCGATGCCGGCATCGCCGATGCCCATTTTGCCGGCGGCAAGAGCGAGAGTATTCATACCGCTCCCTCCTTATGCCTCAGTGATGGTGTAGGTGGCCATGTTCTCTTCCTTGGCCAGACGGTCCTTGAAGAACTTCTCCGCCTGATCGGGGAAACAGATATAGCTCATCACGTCTTCCTCGCTGCGGCACAGGTCGCCCAGGGCTTCCTTGGCAGCCTTGAACTCCTCGCCGGTGCGCTTGGAGTCCTCGATGCGGCAGTCCACGGGCTTGCCGCCCTCGCCCAGAATTTTGGCCTCCAGCTCCTTGCTGACGGGGGCGGGAGCGATGCCGTACTCGCCCTTGAAGTAGTTCTTGATCTCCTTGGAAATCTGCTTATAGCGCTCGCCCATGAGCACGTTGGTGACGGCCTGGTTGCCCACCATCTGGGACAGGGGGGTGACCAGCGGGGGATAGCCCAGATCCTTGCGGACGTTGGGGATCTCCACCAGGGCCTCGTCAAACTTGTCCATGGCGTTCATATCCTTCAGGTTGGCGATCATGTTGGACAGCATTCCGCCGGGAACCTTGTACACCAGGGCCTGGGAGTCAGTGGCCATGCTTTTGGGGTTGATGAGGCCGGAGTCGATATACTTCTGTTTGATGGGCTTGAAGTAGTCGTTGACCTTGTTGATGACCTCCTCGTTGAGGCCGGTCTCAATGCCGTACTGCTGCATGGCGTAGAACATGGTCTCGGTGGCGGCCTGGCTGGTGCCGTTGGAGAAGCAGGAGGTGGCGGTGTCGATCACGTCCACGCCGGAGTCGATGGCCTTCATCAGGGTCATATAGGCCATGCCGGTGGTGCAGTGGGTATGCAGGATGATGGGCATGTCGCCGATGGCGTCCTTGATACCCTTGATGAGGCCCTCCGCCTCGTTGGGGCTCATGGTGCCCGCCATGTCCTTCAGGCAGATGGTGTCGAAGCCCATCTCCTTGAGCTCCTTGCACATCTCCACGTACTTGGCCACGGTGTGCACGGGGCTCTGGGTGTAGGAGATGCAGCCGGAAGCCACGGTGCGGGGGGTGGCGTACTTCTTGGTGGCCTCCAGGGCGGTCTTGATGTTGCGGAAGTCGTTGAGGGCGTCGAAGATACGGATCACGTCGATGCCGTTCTTGATGGACAGCTCCACAAACTTTTCCACCACGTCGTCGTGGTAGTGCTTGTAGCCCAGCAGGTTCTGGCCGCGCAGGAGCATCTGCAGCCGGGTGTTGGGCATGTTCTTGCGGATGTTGCGCAGCCGCTCCCAGGGGTCCTCCCCCAGGTAGCGCAGGCAGGAGTCGAAGGTGGCGCCGCCCCAGCACTCCACCGAGTAGTAGCCGGCCTTGTCCATGGTGGACAGGATATCGGCATAGTCGGAATAGGGCAGACGGGTAGCCATCAGGGACTGGTTTGCGTCACGGAGTACGGTCTCCGTAAACTGGACCTGTTTCTTCAAATTGGATACACCTCCAAATTTCTCTTGGTTCGAATCGCGCCGGGGAAAAATGGGGCGCCGCGCCGAAGCACGGCGCCTCTTTTCGCCCGGTCTATGCGGTTTTTCGTAGGGAAGGGGCTTGGGTCTCGCCTTTGGCTCGGTTGTGCGGTGAACGTGTGCCGCTGGCACACACCGTCCCCTCCCGCCTTACCGATGTGCTCTCTGCTTCTCGGAAGGGTAAGGCCCTCCTCACAAAACAGAGAATGGAACAGGGTGCGATTACGCCTTGGGACCAGCCTCAACCAGCGCCTTGCCGGCGTCGTTGCCGGTGTACTTCACAAAGTTCTTCACGAAGCGACCGGCCAGGTCCTTGGCCTTGGTGTCCCACTCGCTGGCGTCGCCGTAGGTGTCCCGGGGGTCCAGGATGGCGGGGTCCACGCCGGGCAGGGCGGTGGGCACTTCCAGGTTGAAGTAGGGGATGGTCTTGGTCTCGGCCTTGAGGATGGAGCCGTCCAGGATGGCGTCAATGATGCCGCGGGTGTCCTTGATGGAGATGCGCTTGCCGGTGCCGTTCCAGCCGGTGTTCACCAGGTAGGCCTTGGCGCCGGACTTCTCCATCTTCTTCACCAGCTCCTCGCCGTACTTGGTGGGGTGCAGCTCCAGGAAGGCCTGGCCGAAGCAGGCGGAGAAGGTGGGGGTGGGCTCGGTGATGCCCCGCTCGGTGCCGGCCAGCTTGGAGGTGAAGCC
Organism: uncultured Oscillospiraceae bacterium; assembly: GCA_949494735.1. Lineage (GTDB taxonomy): Bacteria > Bacillota > Clostridia > Oscillospirales > Oscillospiraceae > Enterenecus. Next base: position 2,537 of record CATABD010000149.1, on the reverse strand, counting down.
GGACAGGAAGTAGTACTGGGTCTGCTCCGGGGTCAGGATGGACACCGGGGGCAGCACGCCGAAGGCGTCGGCGGACAGGAAGATGACGTTCTTGGCGTCGGGGCCGGCGGAGACGGGGCGGACAATCTTCTCAATGTGGTCGATGGGGTAGGACACGCGGGTGTTCTCAGTGACGGACTTGTCGTTGAAGTCGATCTTGCCCTCGCCGTCCACGGTGACGTTCTCCAGCAGGGCGTTGCGCTTGATGGCGTTGTAGATGTCGGGCTCGGACTCCTTGTCCAGGTTGATGACCTTGGCGTAGCAGCCGCCCTCGAAGTTGAACACGCCGTTGTCGTCCCAGCCGTGCTCGTCGTCGCCGATGAGCAGGCGCTTGGGGTCGGTGGACAGGGTGGTCTTGCCGGTGCCGGACAGGCCGAAGAACAGGGCGGTATTCTCGCCGTTCATGTCGGTGTTGGCGGAGCAGTGCATGGAGGCCATGCCGTTCAGAGGCAGGAAGTAGTTCATCATGGAGAACAGGCCCTTCTTCATCTCGCCGCCGTACCAGGTGTTGAGGATGACCTGCTCACGGGAGGTGATGTTGAAGATGGCGGCGGTCTCGGAGTTGAGGCCCAGCTCCTTGAAGTTCTCCACCTTGGCCTTGGCGGCGTTGTAGGAGACAAAGTCGGGCTTGAAGTTCTTCAGCTCCTCCTCGGTGGGGGCGATGAACATATTCTTGACGAAGTGGGCCTGCCACGCCACCTCCATGATGAAGCGCACGGCCATGCGGGAGTCGGGGTTGGTGCCGCAGAACACGTCCATTACGTAGAGCTTCTTGTTGGACAGCTCCTGGATGGCCAGAGCCTTGCAGGCGTCCCAGGCCTCCTGAGAGGCGGGCTTGTTGTCGTTTTTGAACTCGTCGGAAGTCCACCACACGGTGTCCTTGGAGTTCTCGTCCATCACGATGAATTTGTCCTTGGGGGAACGGCCGGTGTAGATGCCGGTCATCACGTTGACGGCGCCCAGCTCGGTTACCTGCCCCTTTTCAAAGCCCTCCAGGGTGGGGTCCATCTCCGCCTCAAAAAGCTGCTCATAAGTGGGGTTGTATACGATTTCTTTAATGCCGGTGATGCCGTACTTTTCCAGACCATAGGTTTCCATAGATGTTTTTCCTCCTCAAGAATAAAGTATGCTTGCAGCGCCCTGCTTCCGGGCAGGAAGGGCGCGGGCCAACGACAGCGGCAGGGAAGCCATCCCCCACCAATTCCGCAGTATAACATAGATTTGTCTGCATTTCCATGACTATTTCTGCCACTATGTTAAATTTTACACAAAATCAGCGTTTTCACCAATGGGCCGGTGAAGAAATGGGAAAAGCGGCGGAGGGATTTGGCACAATGACGAAGAAAAGGGGCGGGGGAAATGCGCGGGGAAAAGAAAGCTCCCCGCCGCCCAAATAGACGGCAGGGAGCTTGGTTTTGCCTTTCTTACTCAGCAGAGATCGCGCCCATGGGGCAGGTACCCTCGCAAGCGCCGCAGTCGATGCAGGCGCCGGCGTCGATGACCATGTGGTCGTCGCCCATGGAGATCGCGCCCACGGGGCAGGAGCTCTCGCAAGCGCCGCAGGAGACGCAAGTGTCGTTGATTACGCGTGCCATGTAACATACACCTCCAAATCCAGTAGTGTGTTTTGAACCGCCTCTTATTGTATCATATCTCTGAAAAATTGCAATAAGAAATTTTGACCGGGAAACAGGTATAATTCTGGCTAAAAATTCCCATCCTCTCCAAAGAAAGATAGGATGACAGGAGCTGGGATCATATGGAACGGCTTAGATTTTTTCAGCGGTTGAGAGGTTTTTTTATGATGGATTGGGAAAAGAAGCAGCCCCCGCGGGATGCGGCCGGGCGGGCAGGGGGGGATCCTCAGGCCCTTTATCGGGAGGAGCGGCCCCGGACCCGGGAGGGGGCGGACACCCGCCTCACCGACCGGTTCAGCCGGGACTTAACCCGGATGGCGGCCATGGGGGCGCTGGACCCCCTGGTGGGCCGGGAGCGAGAGGTGGGCCGGGTGATTCAGATTCTGGCCCGGCGCACCAAGAACAATCCCGCCCTCATCGGGGAGCCCGGCGTGGGCAAGACTGCAGTGGCGGAGGGGCTGGCCCTGCGCATGGCGTCCGGAGCGGTGCCCGAGCCGCTGCGGGGCAAACGGCTGCTGAGCCTGGACCTGGTGTCCATGGTGGCGGGTACCAAGTACCGCGGCGAGTTTGAGGAGCGGGTGAACCAGGTGCTGGCCGAGGTGCGCCGGGTGGGAAACGTCATTCTGTTCCTGGACGAGCTGCACAACATTGTGGGGGCGGGGTCCGCCGAGGGGGCCATCGACGCGGCCAATATTCTCAAGCCCGCTCTGAGCCGGGGCGAGATTCAGGTGGTGGGGGCCACCACCCTGGAGGAGTACCGCAAGTATATTGAAAAGGATGCGGCGCTGGAACGGCGCTTTCAGCCCGTGCGTGTGGAGGAACCCACCCCGGACCAGGCCAGGGCCATCCTGCGCGGGCTGC
>CATABD010000148.1 GCA_949494735.1 uncultured Oscillospiraceae bacterium | reverse complement strand
GTTTTCCTCTGAATTTTTCCTTCAATCACCCTTGACTTCATACCACTGGACTTTCAGGGGCGGCGCCCCAGCTTTTTACCCAGTATAGCATAGCCGCAGCCGGCTTTGCAACCTTCCCGCCGTAAAATGTCTGTCCCCGTTCCAGCCGGAGGCAAGTTTTCTAAAATTTTTGTCATCGTTGTATCTCCCCGTGCATATGCTGGTCTGTATGGCACAATCCAAGGTGCGCGCAGAACAGAAAAAGGAGCGATGAACATGACAGAAAGATATCTCCCGGCCCGGAGCGCCGACCCCTCCCAGCAGGATGTGGACGACCTGATCTTTTTGGGCCAGACCGGGCCCCAGGTCAGCCAGCGGTAAGCCGTCCGGCCCCCCGCCTCGCGGGGCCCGGGCGGTTTTTTGCTTTTCCCCTTTACATTTGGCCCGGCGTTCTATATAATTGTACGGAAAATGCTGTGGAAGGATGAAAACGCCATGCTTCAATTTGACGAATACCGGGTAAAGCTCAACAACCTGAAGCCTGAGCTTGACAAGCTGGGGGAGGCGCTGGACCTGGACAGCGCCGCGCGGGAGCTGGACGAGCTCCACGCACAGTCCGCCGCCGACGGCTTCTGGGACAATGTGGAGAAGGCCCGCAAGGTACAAAAACGCATCAGCAACCTGGAGGACAAGGTGGACGCCCAGGCCAGGCGGCAGTCGGCCTGGGACGACCTGATGACCCTGTGCGAGATGGGCAACGAGGAGGAGGACGAGTCCCTCATCCCCGAGGTGGAGGCCGGCTTCGACGCCCTGGTCCAGGAGATGGAGACCGCGCGGCTGTCCACCCTGCTGTCCGGGGAGTACGACAATTCCGCCGCCATCGTCTCCCTCCAGGCGGGGGCGGGGGGCACCGAGGCCCAGGACTGGGCCCAGATGCTCTACCGCATGTACACCCGCTGGGCGGAGCGCCACGGCTTTACCTATTCGGTACTGGACTACCAGGACGGGGACGAGGCGGGCATCAAGTCCGCCGCCATCCGCATCGAGGGGGACAACGCCTACGGCTATTTGAAGAGCGAGCACGGCGTCCACCGCCTGGTGCGTATCTCCCCCTTCGACGCCAACGCCCGGCGGCAGACCTCCTTTGCCGCCGTGGAGGTCATGCCCGAGCTGGACGACAGCGTGGAGGTGGACATCCGGGACGAGGACATTGAGCGCCAGGTGTACCGTTCCTCCGGCGCGGGCGGCCAGCACATCAACAAGACCTCCTCCGCCGTCCGCCTCATCCACAAGCCCACCGGCATCGTGGTGTCCTGCCAGACCGAGCGCTCCCAGTTTCAGAACGAGGAGACCTGTATGAAAATGCTGCGCTCCAAGCTGATGCAGATCAAGGAGCAGGAGCACCTGGACAAGATCTCCGACATCAAGGGCGTGCAGCTCAAAATCGAGTGGGGCAGCCAGATCCGCTCCTATGTGTTCATGCCCTACCAGCTGGTGAAGGACAACCGCACCGCCTTTGAGACCTCCAACGTCAACGGGGTGATGGACGGCGACCTGGACGGGTTCATCAACGCCTACCTCACCGCCGCCGCCACGGGGAGCTGGGCGGTCAAATAACGGAGCAGCCCTCCCGCCCCAGGCGGGAGGGCTGTTTTGGTCTTATCCCCGCGTCCACCCCCCTGTACCGCCCGCCTCCCGAAAAATTGGGCCAATTTGCCAAGATGCTCTTGAAAGAACCCCCGGTTGTTTGTATAATGGTGGTATGGCTGGCCGGCGCGGCACATGGAAAACCGGCCGGGCAGAGAGAAAAATAAGGAAGGAAAGGTGAACCAATGAAACGAGTACAAAGCAAGCTCCTGGCCCTGCTGCTGGCGATGGTCCTGGCGTTCAGCCTGGCTGTCCCCGCCTTCGCCGCGCCCGTCGACGGCGTGGAGATGGAGGGCAAGATCGTCATCCTCCACACCAACGACGTCCACGGCGCCATCGAGAACTACGCCAAGGTGGCCGCCCTCAAGGCCCAGTATGAGGAGGCCGGGGCCGTCGTCCTGCTGATGGACGCGGGCGACTTCATCCAGGGCACCACCAACGTCAGCGACTCCGAGGGCGCCACCGCCGTGGAGCTGATGAACCTGGTGGGCTATGATGTGGCCGCCCCCGGCAACCATGAGTTCGACTATGGCTATTTCAACCTGACGAACCTGGCAAAGGCCGCCGACTTCCCCATTCTGGCCGCCAACATCAAGTATGAGGGCAAGACCCCCTTCGACGCCCACATCGTGCTGGAGGCCGGCGAAAAGAAGATCGGCGTGTTCGGCCTGAGCACCCCCGAAACCGCCACCAAAGCCCACCCCGCCAAGATCAAGGGCGTCACCTTCGTGGGCGGCGAGGACCTGTACGCCTTGGCCCAGGGCGAGGTAAAGTCCCTGCAGGGCGAGGGCTGCGATTACATCATCTGCCTGGGCCACCTGGGCATTGACGATGAGACCGCCGCCACCAAGAACCGCTCCATTGACCTGCTGGAGCAGGTCAATGGCATCGATGTGTTCATCGATGGCCACTCCCACTCCACCCTGGAGGAGGTCAAGGAGGCCACCGGCGGCGCCGGCAAGGTGGGCGATACCTACCTGACCTCCACCGGCACCAAGTTGGCCAACGTGGGCCGCATCATCCTGGACGGCGAGACCATCACCATCGACAGCGTTTCCACCGAGGGCATTGAGGCGCCCGAGGACAGCGAGGTCGCCAAGCGTGCCGCGGCCATCGCGGAGGAGATCGAGACCGAGTACGGCGCCGCCTTCGCCGCCTCCAAGGTGGATCTGAACGGCGACCGCGACCCCGGCAACCGCACCGAGGAGACCAACCTGGGCGACCTGATTACCGACGCCATGGTGTGGCTGGTCACCAAGGACGGGGGTCTGGAGGTGGATGACGACCACGTGGTGGCCATGACCAACGGCGGCGGCATCCGCGCCCCCATTGCCAAGGGCGACATCTCCAAGAACGACGTGAACACGGTGCTCCCCTTCGGCAACACTGTGGCCGTGGTCTACGTCACCGGCGAGCAGCTGCTGGAGGTCCTGGAGGCTTCCACCTACTGCACCCCCACCGCCGTGGGCGGCTTCCCCCAGATCGCCGGCATGAACATCACCGTGGATACCACCAAGGAGTTTGACCAGGGCGAGTTGTACCCCGACACCACCTACTACGCCCCCGCCTCCATCAACCGCGTGAGCGTGGACTCTGTCAACGGCAAGGACTTCTCCCTTACCGATACCTACGCCGTCATCAGCAACGACTTCTGCGCCGTCGGCGGCGACACCTACTACGCCTTCTCCACCGCCACTGTGGTGGACACCGGCGTGGCGCTGGACGTGGCCCTGATGCAGTATATCACCGACGAGCTGGACGGCACCATCAGCGAGGCCTACGCCCAGCCCGCCGGCCGCATCACCGTGGTGAAGCCCGAGGTCGAGCCCGAGCCTGAGCCCGCCCCCGAAGGCACCTACACTGTGGTGCCCGGCGACAACCTGTCCAAGATCGCCCACAAGCAGTACGGCGACAGCTCCAAGTGGCGCGTCATCTACGAGGCCAACAAGGGCCTTATCTCCAATCCCAACCAGATCTGGCCCGGCCAGGTCCTGGTGATTCCCGCCGCCTGAGCGTATTTTCCAGCACCCCAGCGCGGGGCCCCGGCCAGCTGCCGGGGCCCCGCTTTTTCCATTATGGCATCGAAAAAGAAACTTTTGGAAATTTTCTTGACACCCGGGAAAAATGAGAGTATACTCAAAGTAAAGAAAAGGAAAGTTTTGACTTTTGAATGAATGTCCAGGCTACGCAAAGTCCCACTTGAGGCACAGCGCCACACGGACGGGGACGTCTTGCCGGCAGGGGCTTTTATTTATTTCCGCCGGCCGCGCCCGGCCCGCCGCGAAGCAGAGAATACATCCTGTTATTCCCCGCCGGGTTTGTCCGCCCCTGCGGACTGTCCCGATAGGCTGCGTCCCCCGCCGGTGCGGGCGGAGAGGAGAGAAAGATATGAAAAGCGCATTGCTGAAACTGCGGGAAACCCAGAATTCCATGAGCGCCACGGAGCGGGCTGTCTCCGACTATCTTCTGACCCACCAGGGCGAGGCCATGGGCCTGAGCATCCACCAGCTGGCGGAAAAAACCTTCGCCTCCCCCTCCACCATCATCCGCATGTGCCAGCGCATCGGCTTCGCCGGATATAAGGAATTCCGCCAGGCCGTCACCTGCGAGGTGGCGGTGCGTCGCTTCAGCCATGCGGATCAGTCCCCCCGGGAAATATCCCCCTCCGATACCATGGAGGACATTGTGGAAAAGGTCACCCACAAGAACATCCTCTCCCTGGAGGACAGCAAAAACCTGCTGGACGCAGAAACGCTGAACGCCTGCGTGGAGCTGTTGCAAAACGCCCGGACGGTACTGCTCTTCGGCCTGGGCGCGTCCCTGTATGCCGCGCGGGACGCCTATTTGAAATTCCTCCGGCTGAACAAGCCCTGCGTCATCAACGACGACTGGCCCTCCCAGCTGCTCCAGGCCAAAAATTCCTCCCCCCAGGACGTGGCCATCGTGGTGTCCTTCTCCGGCGAGACGGCAGAGGTCATCCAGTCCATGCGGGCCCTCCGGGAAAACGGCACCCCCATCATCGCCATCACCCGGTGCGTCCCCTCCCCGGTAGCGGAGCTGGCCCACTACCGGCTCTATACCACCGACGGCGCGGCCACCCTCCATGACGGCACCATGTCCTCCCGCATCTCCCAGCTGAATGTCTTTGACGTGCTGTATACCGCCTTCGTCACCGCCGGGCTCAGGTATCATGTGGAACCTTTCCCCAGCGCCCGTGAGGCGGGCACCGCCTGACTACCCCACAAACAAAGAGCGCCGCCGGAGCCATGGCTCCG
>CATABD010000147.1 GCA_949494735.1 uncultured Oscillospiraceae bacterium | reverse complement strand
TGGTGTCCATGGCCCGCACCTGCATGGGGGAGGTCTGGGAGCGGAGCATCACCCGCTCGTCCGTGTCGAAGTAAAAGGTGTCCGACCAGTCCCGGGAGGGGTGGCCCTCCCCGGCGTTGAGCCGGTCGAAGTTCAGCTCGGCCAGTTCCACCTCCGGTCCGTCCAGCACCGTGAAGCCCATTCCGATGAAGATTTCCTTGATCTCGTCCAGGGCGGTGTACATGGGGTGGCGGCGGCCCACCTGCACCTGGCAGCCGGGGATGGTCACGTCCACCGTCTCCGCCTTCAGTTTGGCGGACAGGGCGGCGGCCTCCATTTTTTTCGAGGCGCTGTCCAGCGCGCCCTCCAGGGCGGCGCGCACCTCGTTGGCCAGCGCGCCCATGGCGGGGCGCTCCTCGGCGGACAGGCGGCCCATCTGCTTGAGCACTGCCGTCAGCTCGCCCTTTTTGCCCAGGTAACGCACCCGCAGCTCGTCCAGGGCGGCGGCGTCGCGGACGCTCTCAAAAGCGGAGAGCGCCTCGGCGCGGATTTTTGCCAACTGTTCCTTCATATATCCTTTCTCCTTTTCCGTTGTAATTTCGATGTTATCTCACTCCAGCCGGAGTACCCGGCAGGTGACGGAAAATTCCTCGTTGCCCGGCATCTGCCCGGAGGCGGTCCCCGCCTCCCGGAAGCCGCAGGCCAGGTAGAGGGCCAGGGCGGGAGCGTTCCCCTCCAGCACCTCGATGGACACGGGCCGTCCCATGCGGCCCAGCGCGTCCTCCACCAGCGCCCGGCCCACCCCGCGGCGGGCCAGCGCCGGATCCACGTACAGCCATGCCAGCTCGTCCTGCGTGAATGCGGCAAAGCCCGCCGCCGTCCCGTCCATCTCCGCCACCCGCAGGGTATATTCAAACAATCCCTCCCTCTGGGCGGCCACCGACAGGGGCAGGAACGCCCCCTCCAGCCCCGCCAGCCGCAGCTCGTCCAGCCGGGCGGCGTCGTGGATGGCCTGGAGCCGGGGCCAGTCTGCCTCTTGGTAATCCCGGATCAAATTTACTCCCATTTTCATAGCCCTCCATGCAAAAAACGCCCTTCCTCCCCGCAATCTGGGGACGAAAGGCGCATCCTTCCGCGGTACCACCCGCATTCCCGCGCACGGCGCGGGCACTCATGGCCCCATAACGGGGGGCGTCCGTCCCCCTCTCGGGGGCCGCTCCCGGGCGAACAAGCGGCACGCACCGGGGCGGCTCTCAGCCGGTGACCGCCCCTCTCTTGGATTGCGCAAGCCCGCTATTTTCCCGTTCATCGCATTTGCTTTTTCCTTTATATCATATTAAAGATTGAAATGCAAGGGGGAAAACGCTGATTTATCGCATTCTCCCCGCCGGCATAATAATATGGTTGAAATGCGGGAGTGAAACCCGTATAATAGCAGAAAATGAAAGGGGGCCGAACCATGAACCTGTATACCGCCGCCCAGGTGCGGGAGGCCGACCGCCGCGCCATTGAGGAGCGGGGCATCCCGTCCGCCCAATTAATGGAAAACGCCGCCCTCGCCGTGGTGCGGGAGGTACGCGCCCTGCCCATACCCGGGCCGGGGCTGGACGGCCCCATCGGCTGGGTCACCGCCGACGGCCACGTCCCCACCCACGAGGAGCAGGCGGAGTTCTGGGCCATGCGGCGGCGCTCGGCCATCGTGTGGTGCGGCCCCGGCAACAACGGCGGGGACGGGGTGGCCGCCGCCCGGCTGCTGCTGGAGATGGGCTGGCAGGTGAAGTGCGTGCTGGTGGGGGACCGCTCCAAAATGACACCGGACTGCCGGGAGATGGAGCGCCGCCTTAACCAGGCCGGGGGCATGCTGGAGGACTTTGACCCGGCACACAAGGAGCAGTACATGCCCTTTGACGTGGCCATCGACGCCCTGTTCGGGGTGGGCCTCCGCCGCGATTTGGAAGCGGATGCCGCCCTGGCCGCCCGGATGACCCGGCGGGGGACGGGCTGGGTGGTGTCGGTGGACGTACCCAGCGGCATCCACGCCGACACCGGCGACGTGATGGGCGAGGCGGTGCGGGCGGACGTGACCGTTACCTTCTCCCGGGGCAAGCCGGGGCTTTACGTGGGCAAAGGGGCGGTGCACAGCGGCCGGGTGGTGGTGGCCGGCATCGGCATACCGGACGAGTTCTACCCGGGCCGTTCCCAAAATGTACTGGTGGGCCGGGAGGACCTGTACCTCCCCCCAAAGGCGCTGGACGCCCATAAGGGGGACTTCGGCAGGCTGTTCATCCTGGCGGGCAGCCGGGGGTACGCCGGGGCGGCGGCGCTGTGCGCCCGTGCGGCGGCCCGCTCCGGCGCGGGGCTGGTGACCCTGGCCGTGCCGGAGGACGTGTACCCCATCCTGGCGGCCAAGTGCTGCGACGAAGTGATGGTACAGCCCCTGCCCGGGGACGACGGGGCCGTGCCGGACATGGCCAGGGGCTGCGCCGCCGCCGTCATCGGCCCCGGCCTGGGCCGGGGGGAGCGGGCGGAACGTCTGGCGCTCGCCCTGATGAGAGCCCTCCCCTGCCCCATCATCCTGGACGCCGACGGTCTAAATATCATTTCCAGGCATATAGATGTGTTGGACGAGCGGGAGGGAAAAACCATCCTCACCCCCCACGACGGGGAGTTCGCCCGGCTGTCCGGGTGCGCCCTGCCCATCCGGGACCGGCTGGGGGCGGCCCGGGGCTTTGCCGGGCAGCACGGCTGCACCCTGGTTTTGAAGGGCTTCCGCACCGTCATGTCGGCGGGCGGCAGGTGCGCCGTCAACCCCACCGGCAATCCCGGCATGGCCAAGGGGGGCAGCGGGGACGCCCTGGCGGGGCTGATGGGGGCGCTGGCGGCCCAGGGGCTCCGGGACGCGGTGGAGCTGGCGGTATGGCTCCACGGCCGGGCGGGGGATCTGGCGGCGGCGGACAAGGGGGAGTACGGCATGACCCCCTCCGACCTGATTGAGCAGATACCCTACGCCATGAAAGAGCTGTGTGAAAGGGGATAACCCCCGGCGCCGGCCAAAGCCGGGACGGCGCGAGTGCGCCGTACAAGCGTTTTCGCGAACAAATACCATACGCCATAAAGGAATTGACTTAAAGGAGGAGCGAGAGGTGCGCAAGGCCCTGTCTTGTGTACTGATGATAACCCTGCTGCTGTCCGGCTGCCGGCCGGCCGGCGCGGGCGAGACCCCGGAGGACGCGGCGCTGGCCCTCCGGGAAACATACCAGGCGCTGGCGGGCTGGTCCGCCTCGGTGGACGTTTCGGTGTGCTATACCGACACGGTGTACGACTTCTCCCTGGACGCCCAGTGGCGGCGGGATGGGGAGACGGTGCTCACCGTCACCGCCCCGGAGCTGGTGGCGGGGATTACCGCCCGGATCGCCCAGGGGGAGACGGTGCTGGAGTACGACGGCGCGGGGCTGTCCCTGGGGCTGCTGGACGGTTCCGGGCTCACCCCGGTGTCCGCCGTCACCGCCTGCATGGAGCAGATCGAACAGGGCTGGATGGCCCAGTGCGCCTGGGCAGGGGAAAACGGCGAGCACCTGCAAATCTCCTTCCGGGACCCGGAACAGGAGGACAACGCCGGCACCCAGTTCCTGCTCACCTTCGACCGGGCGGGCTATGCCCTGCTGTCCGCCGAGGTGAGCGCCCAGGGCCAGAAGGTGCTGAGCGCACAGTTCAGCAATTTTACCATGGAGTTGAAGCAAGATGACACAAAAGACGACCCGTGACACCGCGCGCACCTGGGCGGAGATCAGCCTGGGCAATTTGGAGCACAACTACCGGGCCCTGCGCGCCTGCGCCCCGGACAGCAGGTTTCTGGCCACGGTGAAGGCCAACGGCTACGGCCACGGGGCCGTCCCCATGGCCCGCCGCCTGGCGGAGCTGGGGGCGGACTATCTGGCGGTGGCCTGCCTGGAGGAGGGGGCGGCCCTGCGTCAGGCGGGCGTCGCCGCCCCCATCCTTATTCTGGGGCATACCCAGCCGGAACTGGCCTCCGAGGTGGTGGAGCTGGACCTGACCCAGGGGATATTTACCCCCGAGCTGGCGAAGGCCCTGTCCGACGCCGCCGGGGCCGCCGGGAAACGGGCTAAGGTTCACTTAAAAGTGGACACCGGCATGAGCCGCCTGGGGGTGCTGGACCACAACCCGGAGCAGGCAGCGGCGGAGCTGGAGGCGCTGTGCGCCCTCCCCCACCTGGAGCCGGAGGGCATTTTCACCCACTTCGCCAACGCCGACGGGGACGAGGGGTACACCATGCTCCAGTTCACCCGGTTCCTGGACGTGCTGGACGAGCTGAAATCAAAATACGGCAGAACTTTTGAAATCCGCCATTGCGCCGCCAGCGCCGCCGTGTTAAACTATCCCTGTACCCATATGGATATGGTGCGCCCCGGCATCGCCCTGTACGGCCATTACCCCGACCCCTCCTGCCAGGGGCTGGACGGCCCCGGCCTGAAGCCGGTGATGGCTCTGTACAGCCGGGTGGCGGCGGTGCGGGAGTTCCCGGCGGGCACCCCCGTGAGCTACGGCTGCACGGCCGGCTTCGGCCCGGACGGCGGGCGGACGGCGGTGCTGCCCATCGGGTACGCCGACGGCCTGCACCGGGCGCTGTCCAACCGGGGCAGCGTCTGGCTGGACGGGAAGCCCCGCCCCATCATGGGCCGGGTGTGCATGGACATGTGCATGATCGGCCTGGACGCAGCCGCCCATGTCCGGCCCGGCGGCGTTGCGGAGGTTTTCGGCCCGCATCTGCCGGTGGAAAGGCACGCGGAACTGGCGGGCACCATCCAGTACGAGCTTTTGTGTGCGGTGGCGCCCCGAGTACCCCGTTTGTACCTGGACGCATAGGATAGTCAGGGAACCCGCCGGGAGACCGGCGGCGAGCCGCGGCGGCTTTTCCGAAAAACCCGGTATAAAAGCCGCCGCCCCGTGGGAGAATGATAGTACCCGGTCTACATACGCTGGCCGGGCACTATATCCGGCGGAGTGTGAGATCCTGTGGACAACAGCGTCAAACGCGGCGACATTTT
>CATABD010000146.1 GCA_949494735.1 uncultured Oscillospiraceae bacterium | reverse complement strand
TAGCCGTACCTTCCTCGGTTTTCATGGTAGATTGCCATGATTTCTTCCTTGGCTGATTCGTACTTATCTGAGCACTTCATCCGTTTCAGATGATGTGATAAAAGTTGCCCGGGGCAGTTGAGCGATTGAGAGAAGTATTTTGAGAGAATGTTTTTGCCTCAGCTTCTGAACTACCTGTGCTTTTTGTGCTGGCGTCGCTCGTCTTCCAAAACCAAGGCGTGCAAATTTTTTAGGTAATCCACCTCTGCCCGTAACCGCTGGACTTCTGCCAGCAGGTCTTCTTCCAGCTCTTTTGGCTGCCCCTTTGGCGGACGTCCCTTGTTCCCTCTCCCTCGGCGCTCAATGGAAAAGCCCTCTGGACCAGCTTACAAATAGATTCGCTCCTATGCGGCTGCTCGCATTTTTGGCAGTTCAAACCGTCGCTCCGTTTCTCTGTAACTCAGTTTTTCCTTGAGCATTGTTTCTACCACCAGCTTCTTGAATTCCGGTGTGTATTTCTTGTTCGGTTTCCCTTGCGCCATAAAAATCACCCCACTTGTTAGATAGTATATCATACTGTCTAACAAATGGGGTGCTGTTCACTGCCGGACAGCTCTTTTTAACGCTGTCACTTGGAGATGTACCGCTCCACGATGGCGTTGAGCTCGTCCCAGTGTTCCTCCATATCCGCCACCAGCTTGCACTGGGTGCGGGTGCGGTCCAGGTTCTGGCCCGGGCGGGTGGTGTGGAAGTAGACGTCCCCCTCCAGATAGTCGGTGAGGAAGCGGATGCCGCACTCCAGGGTCATGAGCTTGGCCCCCCAGGGGAGATAGCGGATCTCCGCCTCGGTAAGGGCGTCCCCCGCCTCCGACAGGAAGGCGGCGGTATAGGTCTCAAACAGACCCACATCCAGGTTTACCTTGGACAGGTCGGGCTCATCCTCGGCGCTGTGGTTGGCGCCGAAGCGAATGGAATCGCCAAAGTCGTTAATGGACAGCCCGGGCATCACCGTGTCCAGGTCAATGACGCACAGGGCTTCCCCAGTCTTTTCATCCATGAGGACGTTGTTCAGCTTGGTGTCGTTGTGGGTCACCCGCAGGGGGAGGAGGCCTTCCCGCAGGGCGCTGAGGGCGGCGGAGCAGTCTGCCTCCCGGGCCAGCATGAAATCAATTTCCGCGCCGCACTCCCTGGCCCGGCCCAGGGAATCGGCGGCCACGGCGTTTTTCAGGTTTTGCAGGCGGTTTTCCGTGTCGTGGAAGCGGGGGATGGTCTCGTGAAGGGTGTGGGCGGGGTAGTCCCGCAGCAGCCGCTGGAAGCGGCCGAAGGCTCGCCCGGAGGCGGCGAACAGCTCCGGCGTCTCGGCGGATTGGTAGCACACGGTACCCTCCACAAAGGGGAAGGCGCGCCACACGCCGCCCGCGCTGTCGGTGACGCTGGCGGCGCCGTCCCGGGTGCGCAGGACGGACAGGGTTTCCCGGGTGGGGTCGCCGCCCAGCCGCTTGATCTCCCGGCTCAGGTGCTCGGTGACGTTGACGATGTTCTCCATCAGCTTGTCCGGTTCCTTGAAGGCCACGGGGCTGACGCGCTGGAGAATGGACCGTCCCAGTCTTCCGTCCGGCCTCCGGGCCTCTATGCGGAAGGTGTCGTTGATGTGGCCCTCGCCAAAGCGTTTTACGGTTTCAACCTCCCCGCCGAAGTCGTAGGCCGCCAACACGTGCTGAAGGGTCTGCTCTGCCTGTACCATGCTCATATCGTCTCCTCCCGGCGGATGGCCCGCCTGTTTTTTTAACTCTTATAGCCGTTGGGGTTGCCGGACTGCCACTTGTAAGAGGAGGCGCACATCTCCTCAATGCCCAGCTGGGCCTCCCAGCCCAGCTCGTCCCTGGCCTTGGCCGGGTCGGCGTAGCATACGGCGATGTCGCCGGGTCGGCGGGGCTCAATGGCGTAGGGCAGGGTTTTGCCGCAGGCCTTCTCGTAGGCGTGGAGCACGTCCAGCACGCTGTAGCCCTTGCCGGTGCCCAGATTGCACACGAACAGCCCGCACTTGGTATCCAGCTTCTTCAGCGCGGCCACGTGGCCCTTTGCCAAATCCACCACATGGATATAGTCCCGCACGCCGGTGCCGTCGGGGGTGGGGTAGTCGTCGCCGAACACGTGGAGCTTTTCCAGCTGGCCCACCGACACCTTGGCGATGTAGGGCACCAGGTTGTTGGGGATGCCGTTGGGGTCTTCCCCCATCAAGCCGGACTCGTGGGCGCCGATGGGGTTGAAGTAGCGCAGCAGCGCCACGTTCAGCTCCGGGTCGGCGGCGCAGATGTCCATGAGCATTTTTTCCTGGAAGAGCTTGGAGGTGCCGTAGGGGTTGGTGGTGCCGCCGGTGGGGAAGTCCTCCCGGATGGGGACGGTGGCCGGGTCGCCGTACACCGTGGCGGAAGAGGAGAACACGAAGTTCTTCACCCCGTGGCGGCGCATGGCACTCAGCAGGTACAGGGTGCTGATGAGGTTGTTGGAGTAATACTCCAGGGGCTTGGCCACGCTCTCGCCTACCGCCTTGAGCCCAGCGAAGTGGATCACCGCTTCGATGCCGGGGTGCTGGGCGAACAGGGCCTCCACCTCGTCCTCGTGGCACAGCTCCGTCTTGACAAAAGGCACCTTTTTGCCGGTGATCTTCTCTACCCGGACCAGGGCCTCCTCGCAGGAGTTATAAAGGTTGTCCGCCACCACGATGTCATACCCCGCGTTGAGAAGTTCCACGCAGGTGTGGCTGCCGATGTAGCCGGCGCCGCCGCAAACCAGAATAGACATAAGACCACGCGCTCCTTTATAATTTCGTATTTGCCCGCCGGGGTGGGGCGCCCGCCGTTTTGGGAGGGGCTTCCCGGTGATTGCTGATATTATACCCCAACCGGGGCGTGATGGGAATGGAATTTTTGCGTTTCATTTGCATATTATTGCCGCAATGGGGCTCACCCGCCGCCGGAGCGCCGCTGCCTGCGGTACTCCATGGGGCTCATGCCCTCCTGGCGGCGGAAGCATTGGGAGAAGTAGCTCAGGGAGGAAAAACCCAGGATCTGGGCGATCTGGGACAGGGAGTGGTCGGTCTCGGCCAGGAGGAAGCGGCTTTCCTGGATGCGGCGGGAGATGAGGTAGCTGATGGGCGAGGTGTTGAACTCTTTCCGGAAGGCGTGGGAGAGGTAGTATTTATTGATGTGCACCAGCCCGGCCAGCTGTTCCAGGGTGAGGTTTTCCTTGAAGTGGTTGTCGATGTAGCGCCGGACCAGGCCGCACTCCCGGCTGGACCTGGGCCCGGCGGGGGCCGCGTCGGACAGGGTAAAGTCGTCCCTGCGGGCCAGACGCAGCAAAATGACTTCCAGCAGGTGCTGGCAGATTGCGTCGCACCCGGCCCGGGGCTCCCGGGTCTCCTGGACCAGGGTGCGCAGACAGCCGGATACGGCCTCCTCCGCGAACAGGCGGATAAGGACGCAGCCGCTGGCGTCGGCGCTGGTCTCCAGCCCCTCCACCCCCAATACCACATATTCCATAGGGCTGCCGTCCTGGCTGGTCTCGGTGTGGGGAATGCCCGCGTTGACCACCACCAGGTCGTTGACGGCCACGGGAAAGCGGTCCTGGCGGATCTGGAAGTCGCCGTGGCCGCCGGTGATGAAAAACAGCTCCCCGCAGGTGTGGGAGTGGAGCTGGGAGGTCCACTCCCGGCTGTAGCGGGTGCAGGTCACATAGCGCAGCCGGGGACGGCTGCGCTGCGTGCCCCAGGCTGGGGCACGATCCGACTCTGCCAGGATGTATTGATGGGTACTCATGGCAATCCCTCCCGCCCGGCACAATATTTCACAAATGCGGACTGTGGCTGTCAAAACTCATTATAGCTTCTTTTTTGTTTTTGTGCAACTCTCCACAATAAATTTTGGGAGAGATGGAGAAAAATAGCTGGCTCCAATTTTAAAGGGAAAAGGGCGGGGAGCAAAATTATCAAATTTAACAAAAACAGGGCGGATGACATTTCCCATTTCGACAAAATGCAAAAAAGACAAGAAAGCTAAAAACTGAAGCAACAATCGGATTGTTATATGGCGGCAGAGCGTTTACCTTATAATATGTAAGGAGCGGGGAGGTCTCCCCGCCGCATCCGAATACATATTTGGAAATGGAGGAAATGAAATGAAAAAGATCCTGAGCGTTCTCCTGGCCGCCGTCATGGTGCTGGGTATGCTTGCCGGCTGCAGCAGCAACCCCGGCGGCGAGGCCAGCAAGGCGCCCGATCCCACCAAGGCCCCTGACCCCGCCCAGTCCGAGCCCGCCAACGAGCCTGCGGGCAAGCCCATGGAAGGCCAGACCGTTAAGGTCGCCGCCCTGTCCTCCGGCTACATCGACGCCTATCCCGAGATGTGGGCCGAGGTGTGCGCCGCCTTTGAGGAGGAGACCGGCGCCAAGGTGGAGCTGGTGCTGGAGAAGAATCTGGAGGCCGTCATCGGCCCTTCCATGCAGGGCGGCGACTATCCCGACGCCGTGCTGTGCGCCACCGGCCGCCCGGACGGCCTGACCGAGCAGTTCATCAAGGATAAGCTCATCGCCGACATCACCGATGTGCTGTCCATGAACGTTCCCGGCGAGGACAAGAAGGTCTCCGACAAGCTGCTGGGCGGCTTTACCGACACCACCCTCACCAATCCCTACGGCGACGGCAAGACTTATCTGGCCCCCATGTTCTACAGCCCCTGCGGCCTGTTCTATAACGCCGACCTGTTCGCCAAGAACGGCTGGACCGTCCCCACCACCTGGGACGAGATGTGGGCCCTGGCCGACCAGCTCCCCGAGGGCCAGTACCTCTTCACCTACCCCACCGCCGGTTACTTTGACGCGTTCTTCTACGCCCTGATGCGCTCCTTCGGCCCCGACTTCTTCAACAAGGCCACCTCCTATGAGGAAGGCATCTGGGACACCGAGGAGGGTAAGCAGTGCCTGGAGATCGTGGCCAAGCTGGCCTCCTACACCAACCCCGTCACCCCCGCCCAGGCCAACAACAACGATTTCAAGATGAACCAGCAGCTGGTGCTGGATGACAAGGCCCTGTTTATGCCCAACGGCACCTGGATCGTGGGCGAGATGGCCGACTCCCCCCGTGTTGACGGCTTTGCCTGGGGCATGACCGCCCTGCCCGCCGCCAAGTCCGGCGGCAAC
>CATABD010000145.1 GCA_949494735.1 uncultured Oscillospiraceae bacterium | reverse complement strand
GTTTTGGCGCAGTCGGAGGGCTTAATCTCCGTCGCGGAGGCTTCACAGCGTGACAGCGCGGAAGCGCGGAGAAGCCGGGAGCAGGAGAGTAAGGCCGGAGCGGAGCCAAAAGCCCAAGGAGGCGCGAAGCGCCGGATGGGTTTTGGCGCAGTCGGAGGGCTTAATCTCCGTCGCGGAGGCTTCACAGCGTGACAGCGCGGAAGCGCGGAGAAGCCGGGAGCAGGAGAGTAAGGCCGGAGCGGAGCCAAAAGCCCAAGGAGGCGCGAAGCGCCGGATGGGTTTTGGCGCAGTCGGAGGGCTTAATCTCCGTCGCGGAGGCTTCACAGCGTGACAATGCGGAAGCGCGGAGCCGTCGTGAGCAGCGGGGATGGAGCGGAGCGAAGGGAAAGCCCAGCCGCCGCGCAGCGGAGGCGGGTTTTGCCTGAGACGGAGCGAAGCCGCGCGCCGCGAACAGGCGCAGCGTGACAGCGCGGAAGCGCGGAGCCGTCGTGAAATTCGTGACAACAGGAGGGGAGAACGGTATGATCCTTTCACCCATGCGGTTTAAAAATTTTGTATGGCCCCACAACCCCAGGGTGTATTCCATCGCCTTCGAGCGGAAGCTGGCGGTGCACAAGATCCCCTTCGGCAGGTACAGGGTGCAGAGCCTGGGGCAGACCCGGCGGGTGCTCAGGGGCCAGGGGGAGTTTGCCGGGGAAGGGGCCTACGACACGTTCAAGGCGCTGGCCAGCGTGTTCTATGAGGAGACGCCGGGGGTGCTGGTCCACCCGGTATGGATGACCACCACGGCGTGGTTCGCCGGGCTGGAGCTGCGGCAGGAGCCAAGGCGGGACTACGTGGCGTACTCCTTTGAGTTTTGGGAAGTTGTGGACGGGGACGGGGAGGGGACGCTGTCCGCCCGGCCAGGGGCGGACAGCGCCGGAGCCGGCCAGGGCGGGAAGGACGCCCAGGGCCGGTGGCACACCGTGGCAAAGGGGGACACCCTGTGGGGGATCGCCCAGCGGTACGGGACGGCGCTGGAACGGCTTGTGGAGCTCAACCCGGACATCCGCAACCCCAACCTGATTTATGTGGGACAGAGGGTGAGAATCGCGTGATAAAGTGCTGGGTGGGGCTGGGGGGCGGCGGGGAGCTGGAGCTGCCCACCGCCGTGAGCTGGAAATTCTGCTATGGCACCGACACCCCCTGCGACAGCTTTTTTGTGCGCTGCCTGTGGGAGCGGGGGCAGGAGAGGGCGCTGTCCGCCGCCTGCCGCTTCTTTGTCCAGTGGGAGGGGGAGCGGGTGTTCACGGGGGTGGTGGACGAGTTCGCCGTGATCTGCGGGAAGGACGGGCTGTATCTGGAGCTGTCCGGCCGGGGGATGGCCGCCCTGCTGCTGGACAACGAGGCCATGCCAGCCGAATACCAGAGGTGCACCCGGGCGGACATCGTGGCCGGGCACGTGGCCCCCTACGGCGTGGAGGCGGCGGGGGGAGAGCGCCTGCCCGCCGTCAGCGGCTTCACTGTGGCCAGCGGGGAGAGCGAATGGAGCGTGGTGCGGCGGTACGCCTGCTACTACGGCGGGGTGGTGCCCCGGTTTGACCGGCGGGGGCGGCTGCTGCTGGACCCGCCCGGGGACGGGGGAGAGCTGCGCATCCGGGAAGGGGATGGGGTGACCGGCTGGGAGTACCGGGAGGAGCGCCACGGGGTGCTCAGCCAGGTGGCGGTGCGGCGGCGGACTACCTGGGGCACCCAGTGGGTGTCCGACCCGGCGTTCCTGGCCCAGGGGGGCCGGGCGCGGCGGGTGGTCACCGTCCCCAACACCACGGGGACCGCCGCCATGCGCTACACCGCCGACTACCAGCTGCGGGCCGCCCGCCGGGAGCGGGTGCGCATGAGACTCACCGCCGCCGGGGCGTTTTTAGCCTGGCCGGGGGAGCTGGTGCGGGTGGAGCTGCGGGATTTCGGCGCCAACGGCCTGTTCCGCGCGGCCCAGACCGAGGTGTGCTGCGGCGGCGGGGGCGTGGCGACCACGCTGGTACTCGGGGACGTGGATTCTATGATATGAGGGGCTGGTTTTCATGTGGATGAGCGGACAGCATAAACGGCCCGCCGAGCAGGGGGAGGGACAGACCGGTATCGTCACTATGAGCGGCGGGGAGACGGCGGTGCTGCTGGACAGCGAGCGGCGGGGCTTACAGGTGTACTCCCCGGCAGGCTATTACTGGACGCCCAAAGTGGGCCAGCGGGTGCTGGTCATCCAGGGCAGGGGGGAGATCCCCTGCGTGGTGGGGGCGAGGCAGGACGGCGGGACGCCCGACAAGGTGGACATACAGGCCCGGCGGCTGGCACTGGAGGGAAATTGGGTGGGCATCAGCGGCCATGAGGGCGCCGGGCTCCAGGGAGAACGGGTGAGCCTGGACGGAGAGGTATATGTCAACGGGGAAAAGCTGGAGGAGCTGATCGCCCGGATTGTGATGGAACTGCTGGGAGGCGGATGAGATGGGGCTGCTGTTGACAAACAGGGATTACGCCGCCGATGGCAACGGCGGGGTGGCCGTCGTCCGGGACGGGGAGGCGCTGATGGGCGAGGTGCTCTTCCGGCTCACCGCCCGGCGGGGAAGCTTCCCTTTTCTGCCCCGACTGGGCAGCCGGATGGATGCCCTGCGGCGGGCCAGGCCCTCCGACTGGGAGAGCTTGGCCCTGCAATATGCGGCGGAGGCGCTGGACGGGCTGGACGGTGTGAGCGTCACCGGGGCCCGGGTGAGCCGGGAGCGGGACGGACTTTGGGTGACGGCGGAGCTGCTGTGGCAAGGCGGGCCGCTGGCGGTGACGGCGCGGTTGGAGGAGTGAGATTGTGATCACGTTGGAGGAGATCTATCAGGGGCTGGCGGCCCAGTTCCAGGCCCAGACCGGGCAGAGCGCCGGGGGGAACAGCGAGCTGGCGGTGCGCTTTTACGCGGTGGCTGCCCAGCTGTACAGCCTGTACGTCCAGGCGGAGTGGACCCGGCGGCAGTGTTTCCCCCAGACGGCCCAGGGGGAGGAGCTGGACAAACACGCAAAATTACGGGGCGTCACCCGGCGTATGGCCGCCCCGGCGGCGGGGACGGTGCGGTTCTATGTGGACAGGGCTGGGGAGACGGCCACAGAAGTGCCCCGGGGGACGGTGTGCATGACGGCGGGCGGGCTGCGCTTCACCACGGATACAGACGGGGCGGTGGCCCCGGGGGAACTGTTCTGCGAGGTGGCGGTGACCGCAGTGGAGGCCGGGACGGCGGGCAACGTGGGGCAGGGGACTATCGTATACATGGCCCTGCCCCCCGCGGGCATCGTGGCCTGCGCCAATCCGGAGCCCCTGGCCGGGGGCAGGGAGCAGGAGGAGGACGAGGCGCTGCGGGAGCGGGTGCTGGCCACATTCACCCGGCTGGCCAACGGGGCCAATAACGCCTTTTACCATCAGGCGGCCATGTCCTTCGACGGGGTGGCGGCGGTGACGGTGCTTCCCCGGAACCGGGGGGTGGGCACGGTGGACGTGGTGCCCGCCGCCCAGGGGGGCGTGCCCGACCAGGCGCTGCTGGCGGCGATACAGGATTATTTTGACCGGGTGCGGGAGATCGCGGTGGACGTGAAGGTGCTGCCGCCCACGGTGGAGACGGTGGATGTGTCGGTGACGCTGTGGGTGCAGGAGGGCCGGGACTATGGGGAGGTGGCCGCGGCGGTGCGGCAGCGGCTGGAGGGCTGGTTCAGCGGGGAGCGGCTGGGACGGCCCCTGCCCCGGGCCCAGCTCATCTCCCTCATCTACGGCGTGGACGGGGTGGCCAACTGCCGGCTGGCGGTGCCGGCGGCGGATCTGTCCCTGGACAACGTGACGCTGCCGGTGCTGGGGGAGCTGTCCATCGCCGGCGGCGGGGAGGAGAATCCATGACACTGGGCTATGAGGAATACCTGGCGGCGCTGCTGCGGCCTCTGGGGGTGTACGACCTGCAGCCGGGAACCATCAACCGGGGGGAGCTGGCCGCCTATGGCCGGGCGCTGGACGGGGCGGGGGAGGAGCTGGACCACACCGCCCGGGAGATGAGTCTGACTACGGCCAGGGACTTCGGGCTGGAACGGATCGAGGCGCTGCTGCCCTACCGCCCGGTGTGCCAGACCGCCCGGCAGCGGCGGGAGGCGCTGGCCGCCCTGCTGCGCATCGGCGGGGACAGCTTCACCCCTGAGGCTATCAACGACACCCTGCTGGGCTGCGGCCTCAACGCCAGGGCGGAGGAGACGGGCCGGCCAGGGTATGTGAAGGTGCGCTTTCCCAACGTGGCGGGCATACCCGAGGGCTTTGAACGGCTGAGGGCCATCATAGAGGAGATCCTGCCAAGCCACCTGGACATCACCTACGCGTTCTGGTATACCACCTGGGCCATGGTGGCTAACCGCCACCCCACCTGGGGAGAGGTGGCGGGCTCCGGCCTGAGCTGGTACGGGCTGGCCACCGAGAACGATGGGTTTGAGGACGAGGAGGAGTGAGGGCCGCGCCGGTTCCGCTGAGGCGGAACCGGCGAAAATTTTTTGAAAATATCACAAAAAGGGGTTGACAAAACTGAGTGATTATCGTACAATACAGACAGAAAGGAAAAGGTGAGTCCAATGTACTAACGTAGAACGCACCACTCTTTTCGCGATTGGGAGACGCAAAGTGAAACAAAGCCTCGGCCCGTTCCAAACACGCTTAAGCAAGCGAAGGAAGCCAGATCAAGTCTGAAGCCCACTATTGTTTGAGGAAACAGGGAGACATTAGTTTCAGGCGGAACCCCAACGCAAAATATCCGATAGATCGGAAGAAAGTGAAGGTAGAGGCCCTTGGACAATCTGACCCAGAAGTAAGCCCCCAGCCGCGGATGTAGGACGGCTGGGGGCGAAATGTTTGTTCCGGCAAATTTTCCGGGCGGGGTCCAGAAAAGCTTATGAAAAATTAAAGCATTCCAAGGGGAAAAGGGCTTGCAAAATCAGGAATTGTCGGGTATGATTAATGGGTATACCCGCAATGGGTCTATGATATGACTACACAAAGCGCTTTTGGGGAAGACTTCCCTCGGATGGGGACAGGCGCAGTATATATACAGGAGTGAAAACTATGTTTGCAAGAGATATCGGCATCGATTTGGGCACCGCCAGCGTGCTGGTGTATATCAAGGACAAGGGTATCGTGCTGCGGGAGCCGTCGGTGGTGGCGCTGGACAAAAACACCGGCAAGCTGCTCAAGGTGGGCACCGAGGCCCAGCAGATGCTGGGCAAGACCCCCGGCA
>CATABD010000144.1 GCA_949494735.1 uncultured Oscillospiraceae bacterium | reverse complement strand
CCCGGCGTCCATAGGACGCCGGGGCCTTTCCGTTTACTCCTGGTAGGCGGCGTATACATCCCGCCGGGTAAAGCCCCGGGTGTGGTCGAACAGCCCGCCGGGCAGGGCGGTGACCGGGCCGCCGGACTGGATTCCCCGGGGGAGGAGCCCGTGGTCCATGCACCACTCCAGCGCGCCGCAGTAGGCGTCCTCACGCCTGCCGGTGGAACGGATCTTGGCCCAGCGCAGGTTCATGGCCTCCCCCTTGGGGGCCATCAGCATGGCCAGTTCCCCCCAGGTCATGGGCTGGTCCAGCCGCACCCGGTTGTCCGAGTAGGCCACCGCCCGGTCCGCCTGGAGGCGGCACAGCTTGTCAAACAGCGGGTCGTCCCGGCCCAGGTCGGCGAAGGGGCTTTCCCCCATCAGCTCCGCCACCGTCACCACCTGGTAGCCGTACTCCTTCAACAGCTCCAGCTGCCTGGGGAGCCCAAAGGCCACCGGGGTGCGCTTGGCCATGTTGTAGCCGTCCTTCTGGAAGATGATCTGGCCGCAGAAGAAGTCCGGGTCCTGCTCCAAGGCCTTTTTCATGGGCTCCACCATGGCGTTCACCTCCGCCTCCAGGGCGGCGTCCGGACCGGACAGGGCGGAGGGCAGCCAGCCCGCCCCGTCGAAGGAGGCGGCCATATACTGGTAGCCCAGCCGGTCGCACACGTCGTAGCTGGTGAAGCCGTCCTGCATCACGTCCACATAGTGGGGCGGGCGGGTCATGGCCATCTGATAGCCGTAGCGCTCCCCCATAAGCCGGTGGAGGCGGCTCAGGTCGTCCACCGCCTTGTCCACCCCGCCCAGGTACTCCCGCGCCCCGTAGACAAAGGGCTTTTTGCCGAAGATGATGTGGCGGTAGCCGTGGTTGGTGATCTGGTGGCCCCCATCCAGGATGCGGCGGACCAGCCGTTCGCAGTGGGCCGCCCCCCCTTTTCCATCCTTGCCGATGTCGGGGTAGTGGTCGTATTTGACGCCCCCCCACGCGGCGCTGCCCAGCTTCCCCGCCTGGTCGGGGTAGTTCTCGCTGGTGTCGCCGATGACATCGAAGGTCCCCTTGGCTCCGAATTCTTCCAGGGCGTCCAGCAGCACGTCGGTGAGGGCGCGGCCCCCAAAGCGGTCCGGGGCGGCGGGCAGGTCCATGGGCCCGTCGTCAAAGGTCATGGCGCACACCCGCCTGTCCGTCCTGACCCGCTCGATCCGGCGGGCGTAGCTCAGGTGGCGTTTTTGCTCGGGGAGGAGCCTTTTCACCAGCCGCTTCCCCTTTTTCCCGATTTTTACGATGAGCGACATGGCTCAGTCCCCTCTCCAAAAAATATCCTGGGCACAGCACTTGGCGGCAAACGCCGCCCATTTCACATAGCCCAAGGGCTTGGCCCCGGTCTTGCGGCGCTTGGTGAGCTGGCTGCGGGCGGCGTACCAGGCCCGGCTCCGGCGGCCCTGGGCGCGGGCCGTCCCCGTCCGCAGGGCGGCCTTGGCCGCCGCCAGGGTGCGCGCCTCCGCCTCGACCACCGTGAACCCGTTGCCCACCTCCTGGGGGCGGTGGGCGTCGCTCCCCCCAAAGGCGGGCAGACGGCACACCTGGGCAAAGCTGGCGGCCAGGCGGTTGGCGTCGTGGAGCTTCCGGTCCGCCCGGCTGTTCCACACCTCGATGCCGTCCAGCAGGGGGACGGCGGGGGCCAGCCGGGCCCCGTCCCTGGAGTGCTCGAAGGGGTGGGCCAGCACCGCCAGCCCGCCCTGGCTGTGGATCATCTCCACCGCCTGGAAAAAGTCGCGGGTGCCCACCGGCCCGGTGACGAACAGCCCCAGCAGGTGGCCCAGCTGGGTAGACACCTCCACGCCGGGTATGAGGAGGAAGTCCCCAAACTCCGGCGGGTCAACCAGCGCCAGGTCGTGGTCGCAGACGGCCGCGCCGTCCAGCCCCCGCGCCTTTGCCAGGGATACGATCTCCTCCAGCGCCATCACCCCGTCCGGGGAGCGCTCCGAGTGTATGTGCAGATCCAATTTCAGTTCCATACTTACCTTCTCAGCAGTGTATTTCGCAGGTAGCGCCGCCATGGCGCGGGGTCATCCTTGGCGGACAGGGCTTCCCGGGCCCGGAACCAGTCTGCCATCCCCTGGAAAAAGGGGCCGGGCCGCCCATGGCGCAGGTAATCCAGCATGGCCGCCCCGTCGTTGAGGGTGAAGCGCATCCGCACCCCGGTTTGGTAGTCCCGGGGCGCATAGTCCAGCCGCTCCCCCGCCGCGGCCCGGGCATAACGGACGGCAAAGGGGCTGTCTGCCCGCTCGGTCATGGGGAAGCTGCCCCATACCCGGGGGTTGACCTCCAGCACATAGTCCCCCTTGAACTCCACCATGGCCATACCCACGAACCCGAAGGAGGACAGCAGGCGGCAGGCCTGGGCGATCATGCCCTCGTCGTAAAAGCTCTCGCAGCAGGTGGACGGCCCGCCGGAGGCGGGGTACTCCCGGACGCGCCGGTGGCAGATGGCGGAAACAAGCCGGCCCTCCCGGTCCAGCAGCAGGCTGGCCCCCGCGCCCGCCCCCTCCACCTTTTCCTGGACGATGGGGCTGGGGTCGTACCGGGACATGAGCAGCCGGCGGACCTCATACTCCTGGGCGTTGTCCGCCACGGCATAGCGCTCCCTGGCCTTCAGCCCGAATTTTTCCCCGCAGCGGGGCTTGATAATCACAGGATAGCGGTCGGGCTCCCCGTCGAACTGGCGGGGTACTGGTATGCCCAGCTCCCGGCAGCGGCGGTGCACCGCCCCCTTGTCGTTCAGGGCGTCCAGCACGTCCGGGGAGGCGATGAGGAAATCGCACGCCTGGGCAAAGCGCTCCCGCTGCCCTGACACGGCGTTGAGGGTGGCCGCCCCGGCGCAGAACAGCACTGGATGGCCGTACTCCTCCAGCAGCCCGTACAGCTTGTCCGGGTAGCCGGGATCGGCCGCGGAGCCGTCCAGCCAGCGCTTTTCGGACACATAGCGGGAGGAGAAGACCGGCGGCTCCAGGGGGCAGTCCCCCCTGGCCTGGACGGCGACGACCTGCCGGCCCGCCCGGCCCAGCACCCGCGCGGCGGCGATGGAGGAGCGGTATTTCCCGTCGGTGATGACCACAGTGCCCATGACGCCCCTCCTTTTGGATGGATTGGCAAATATTATACCAAAGCGCCGGGGAGATTGCAAGGGGCGCGCGGGCTTTGACAGCCCGGCCCGGATTCGGTATAATATAGGCGGCATCCCCGGTGGAAAGGAGCTGAAGCCCCATGATTTCCCTCCAGGACTACCTGGCCGACCCCTGCGGCGCGTTGTCCATCCCCTATTGGAAGGCAAAGCGGATTTCCGTGCCCCCCGGGACGGAGATTGTCCACCACAGCCGGTTTCGCCCGGAGATGGCGGAAGGACGCGGCCACAGCAGCTATTTCCGGCTGATCCACCGCCTGCGGGCCGTGCCCCGCTTTGAGCCCCCGCCCGGCGTGGTTCTGGCCCCCCTCCCCCTGGAGCGGGCGGGGGAGGCTGCGGAGCTCGTCAACCGCTGCTACCGGCACTCCGGCATCCGCGTCACGGAGGGGGAGGTGCGCGGCTGGGCCGGTTCCCCGGTTTACCGCCCCGAACTGTGGGCGGGGGCCTTCGCGGACGGGGCGCTCATCGGCTCGGTGGTGGGGGAGTTTGACCCGGAGGCGGGGGAGGGGGTCATCGAGTGGCTCCAGGTGCTGCCGGAATACCGGGGGCATGGGATTGCCGCCGCGCTGACGGCCCGGGCGCTGGAGGCCATGGGCGGCTTTGCGGACTTCGCCACAGTGTCCGGCCAATGCGAAAACCCCACCCGGCCGGAGCGGGTCTACCGCGCCTGCGGTTTCCAGGGGGACGATGTGTGGCACATTCTGCGCTGAGGCACGGCGGCCGTTTTGCTTTTTTTCTAAAATACGGTTGATAAATCCTCCCAGCCGTGATAAAATAATTGGGTCTTGCAAGCGCCCCGGCGCAAAGCAAGGCCGCGCTAGTCGGGGAGATAGCGGTGCCCTGTACCTGCAACCCGCTACAGCAGGGATGAATCCCGGCCCCCGGAGGCAGACTGTGCCGCCTGCCCCATATAAGCAGCGATGATGGACCGGTCCCGCGCAACGCTCTCCCGTGAACCGTGTCAGGCGGGGAACCGAGCAGCACTAAGCGGACCTGGGCGTGTGCCGCGGGTTCGCCGGTCCTGAGCCGGCTGTATGGGTAACGGGCATATCCTGCCCTTCAAAGGCCGGTGCGCGGCCTTGTTTTGCGCCGAAGCGCGAGCGTGACAACGCCGAAGCGCGAGCGCAGGCTGGCTTTATAAGGATCCAAGCGCTTGAAGCGCAGCGTAGTAAATCGCGCTGCGCGTTTCTTTTTACCATGGAGGTGGAGCCATGTATCAGGCTTTATACCGCAAGTGGCGCTCCCGCACCTTTGACGAGGTGGTGGGCCAGGGCCACGTCACCCAGACCCTCAAGCGCCAGGTGGCGTCCGGGCGGCTGTCCCACGCCTACCTGTTCACCGGCACCCGGGGGACGGGCAAGACCTCCTGCGCCAAGCTGCTGGCCCGGGCGGTGAACTGCGAAGGCCCCCGGGACGGCAACCCCTGCAACGCCTGCCCCGCCTGCCTGGGCATTGAGAACGGCTCCATCCTGGACGTGCTGGAGCTGGACGCCGCCTCCAACAACCGGGTGGACGACATCCGGGCCATCCTGGACGAGGCGGTATACACCCCCGCCGCGGTGAAAAAGCGGGTGTATATTGTGGACGAGGTGCACATGCTCTCCGCCCAGGCGTTCAACGCCCTGCTCCAGATCCTGGAGGAGCCGCCGGAGCATTTGATGTTCATCCTGGCCACCACCGAGGTGAACAAGGTGCCCGCCACCATCAAGAGCCGCTGCCAGCAGTTCGCCTTCAAGCGCATCCGGGCGGAGGACATCGCCGCCCACCTGCTCCATGTGGCAAAGGAGGAGGGCTTCGCCCTGTCCCAGGACGCCGCCGCCCTCATCGCCCGGCTGGCCGACGGCGGTATGCGGGACGCGCTGTCCCTGCTGGACCAGTGCTCCGGGGGCGGGGGCGCGGTGGACGGGGAGCGGGTGCTGTCCACCCTGGGGCTGGCCGGCAACCTGGAGGCCGCCGCCCTGCTGGACTGCGCCGCCGCCGGCGACACCGCCGCCGCCCTGGAACGGCTGGATAAGCTGTACGCCGGGGGGAAGGAGATGGCCGCGCTGGCGGGGGAGCTGTCCGCCCTGGCGCGGGACCTGCTGGTGCGCAAAACCGCCCCCCGGGCGGGCGCGGCGCTGATGACCGGGGGCTTCGACGGGGAGACTCTGAAACGGCTGTCCGCCCGTTTCGACGTGCCCCGGCTGGTGCAGATGCTCACCCTGCTGCAAAAAACGGCGGCGGAACTGGCCCGGTCGCCCAACCGCCGCAC
>CATABD010000143.1 GCA_949494735.1 uncultured Oscillospiraceae bacterium | reverse complement strand
TGAACAGGCGCACCGCGCCGGGGATGTTCACGCCGGGGACGCACAGCACCACCTCACACCACTTATGGCGGCCCAGCTGGGGCTTGATGGCCTCGGCAAACGCCTTGGTCTCGGTGAGGGTCTTGTTCATCTTCCAGTTGCCGGCGATGATGGTCTTGCGGTACTTGAGGTTCATTTGTTGAACTCCCTTCTTTTATTTAAAAAGGTGTATTGGTTAAATTACGCGTCCAGCAGGCGCGTCGGAGCAGGCTTACTTGTCCAGCAAGCACGCGACGCCGGGAAGCTCTTTCCCCTCCATGAATTCCAGGGAGGCGCCGCCGCCGGTGGAGATGTGGGTCATCTTGTCGGCGTAGCCCAGCTGCTGCACCGCCGCGGCGCTGTCGCCGCCGCCGATGATGGTGATGGCGCTGGTCTTGGACAGGGCCTCGGCCACGGCCTTGGTGCCGGCGGCGAACTTCTCAAACTCGAACACGCCCATGGGGCCGTTCCAGATGACGGTGCCCGCGTCGGCCACGGCGCCGCAGTACAGCTTCACGGTCTCGGGGCCGATGTCCAGGCCCTGCCAGCCGTCGGGGATCTGGCCGGCCTTGACCACCTGGCTGTCGGCGTCCGGGGCGAACTTGTCGGCGATGACAGTGTCCACGGGGAGCAGCAGCTTCACGCCCTTGGCCTCCGCCTTCTTCACCATGTCATTGGCGTAGTCCTTCCAGTCCTCCTCCAGCAGGGAGTCGCCCACCTTGCCGCCCTGGGCAGCGGAGAAGGTGTAGGCCATGCCGCCGCCGATGATGATGGTGTCGGCGATCTCCAGCAGGTTGTTGATGACGCCGATCTTGGAACTCACCTTGGAGCCGCCCAGGATGGCGACGAGGGGGCGCTTGGGATTGGCCAGCGCGCCGCCGATAAAGTCCAGCTCCTTCTGGATCAGGAAGCCGGACACGGCGGGCAGGTGGGCCGCCACCCCGGCGGTGGAGGCGTGGGCGCGGTGGACCGCGCCGAAGGCGTCGGACACGTATACGCCGTCCGCCCCGGCCAGATCCGCCATCTTCTTGGCAAGCTCCGGGTCATTCTTGGTCTCGCCCTTCTCAAAGCGGGTGTTCTGGAGCAGCATGATCTCGCCGCCCTTCAGGGCCGCGGCCTTGGCACTCGCATCGGGGCCCACCACGTCATCGGCCAGGATCACGTCCTTGCCCAGCAGCTCGCCCAGCCGGGCGGCCACAGGCTCCATGCGCAGCTCGGCCAGAGACTTCTTCCACTTCTCCTCGGTGATGGACGCCTCATCCTTGCCCTTCTCCAGCTGCTTTTTCTTGTAGGATTCGAAGGTGGCCACCGGCTTGCCCATGTGGGAGCAGGCAATGACCGCCGCGCCCTGCTCCAGCAGGTACTGGATGGTGGGCAGGGCGGCGCGAATGCGCTTGTCATCGGTGATGACGCCGCTGCCGTCCTTGGCCATGGGCACGTTGAAGTCGCAGCGAAGGAGAACCTTCTTGCCCTTCACGTCGATGTCCTTGACCGTCTTCTTGTTGTAATTCATGGTGATCTGGCTCCTTTCAGTATTACAATTTGAAGTAATTGTGTTGATTACGCTGCTCACCGCGGCTCCGCGCTTCCTGCCTGTCACGCTGCGCCTGTTCGCCGCGCGCGGCTTCCCTCCGTCTCGGGCCGGCCTTTGGGGCCTGCGGCCCCATCGCCTGCCCTCGCTCCGGTCCATCCGCGCTGCTCACCGCGGCTCCGCGCTTCCTGCCATCTCCCCCGTTCCGCTCAGCCCCGGGAAGCCCTGCTGCTTCAGCGCCTCGTAGGCCAGCACGGCCACGGAGTTGGCCAGGTTCAAACTGCGGGCGTCCTCCCGCATGGGTATGCGGATGCAGCGGTCCTCATGGGCCATGCGGAACTGCGCGGGCAGCCCGGCGGTCTCCTTGCCGAAAAACAGCCAGCAACCCTCCGAAAACCGGGCCTGGGCGTAGTCCCGGGGGGCCTTGGTGGTGGCCAGCCAGAGGTCGTCCACCCGGTTTTTCTCGAACAGGCTGTCCAGGCTGGGGTAGACGGACAGATCCACCATAGGCCAGTAATCCAGCCCCGCCCGCTTCACCGCCTTCTCGCTGATGTCAAAGCCCAGGGGCTCCACCAGGTGGAGCCGGCACCGGGTGGCGGCGCAGGTACGGGCGATATTGCCGCAGTTCTGCGGGATTTCCGGCTCAACCAGCACGATATTGACCATATGTTCCCCCAAATTCTCTCTCGACCATGCACATTATAGACGCTTGACAAAAAAAAGGCAAGAGAAAATGTGGCGAAACTGTCAAAAATTTACCCGTTTTTGCTGGCACATTGAACAGCAGCCCTTCGATTTTCCAATTTTCAGGAGCAGATGGGCAAAATCCCGGGGACGGACGGAATTTTTCATCATCCCGCGCAACCCCCCGCCCCGGCGGCGGGTATTGTCAATAGGACGGGCTGACTTGCCCGGAACGCCGGGAGGCAGAGGTTGCCATTTCCCCCCGCATGTGCTACAATATCGGCAATTGCCGCAAAGGCGCACATAAACGGGGAGGATGAGCGTATGGACACCATGATTATCGGCATCGCCGGGGGCACCGGCTCGGGCAAAACCACCCTGACCCGCAGGCTTCAGGACGCCTTCGGGGCGGACGTGTCCGTGGTCTACCACGACAACTATTATAAGAAGCACGTGGGGATGACCTACGAGGAGCGGGCTGCGCTGAACTACGACCATCCGGACGCCTTTGACACCGCCCTGATGGTGGCCGACCTGAAAAAACTGGCGGCGGGGGAGGCCATCCGCTGCCCGGTGTACGACTACTCCATCCACAACCGCTCGGAGGAGACGGTGGAGGTGCGCCCCACCAAGGTGGTCATCGTGGAGGGCATCCTCATTTTCGCCGACCCGGCCCTGCGGGGGCTGATGGACGTGAAAATTTTTGTGGACACCGACGCCGACGTGCGGATACTGCGCCGCATCCTCCGGGACGTGAAGGAGCGGGGCCGCTCCCTGGACTCGGTGATCTCCCAGTACCTCACCACCGTCAAGCCCATGCACGAGCAGTTCGTCCAGCCCTCCCGCCAGTACGCCGACATCGTGGTGCTGGCCGGCGGGCACAACCTGGTGGCGCTGGACATGATTACCCAGCGCATTAAAAGCCACATTGAAAGCCGCTAGGGGAAGAAAACCCTCCCGGCTGGGCACACTAGGCCACAGCGCCGCTTCGCCGGCCTGTCCCTGCGCGCCTAACACACTTTATTTAAGGAGAGTACCGCAATGAAAAAGCTCATTTCCCTTTGCACCGCCGCCGTGCTGTGCCTGGCCCTGCTGTCCGCCTGCGGCGGCAAGCCGGAAGGAAACGGCCCCGCCCCTGACCACGATGCGGAGCCTGTGGACCTGGCCGCCTTTGCCCAGAGCGTCCAGGAGAACCACCAGTTCGCCTCCCTGGAGAAGGCCGACCCCGCCGACGAGGAGCTGGGCGCCATCATGCTGGAAAACAACTACCCCGGCCTGAAGGATATGGAACTGGCCCAGGCGGAGGTCTATCTGCCCATGATCTCCTTCAGCGGCGGCGAGCTGGCCCTGGTCCAGGCCAAGAGCGCCGAGGACGCGGCCAAGGTGAAGGAGATCTTCCAGGCCCGCGTCGACGCCAAGAGCACCGAGGGCCCGGGCAACTACCCGGAAGAGGTGCAGATGTGGCTGCGCAGCGCCCAGGTGGCGGACAACGGCAATTACGTGCTGCTGGTGTGCCACGACGACGCGGACGCCATCGTGGAGGAATTCAACGCCCTTTTTTCCTGAGCGGCGTGACGACATAAGCAATCGTACCAAAAGTAAAGGAGTTCTGTGACATATGAAACGCGTTCTTGCCCTGACCCTGTGCGCCGCCCTGGCGCTGTCCCTGCTGGCCGCGTGCAGCGACCGCGCCGCCCAGGAGACTGTGATCCCCACCGATCCCGCCGTTACCGACGGCCCCCTGGGCGATCCCGACCCCACCCAGGAGCCCACGCCCACCCCCAGCCCCAGCGCGGAGCCCTCTGAAGAACCCAGCCAGGAGCCCTCCGAGGAGCCGTCCGCGGGCCCTGTGGAGAACCCCTCCCTCAAGCCCCTGCCCACCACGCCCGAACCTGCTTCCACACCCAAGCCCACTCCGGCGCCCACGCCTGTCCCGGATGCCACCCCCGCGCCGGAGCCCACGCCCGCACCCGCCGAGGGCGTGGACCTGTCCGCCTTCTACGCGGACATGACCGGCCAGTATCAGTTCGGCTTCCTGGAGCTGGCCTCCACCGAGCTGCTGGACGGCTACTACGCCGGGCTGAGCGGCATCGCCGCCAAGCAGTGCCTGGTGTATATCACCCAGATGTCCATGAACAACGGCGAGTTCGGCCTGGTGCAGGTGGAGGACAGCGCCGATGTGGAGGCGGTGAAGGCCATCTTCCAAGCCCGCATCGACTATATGGCGGGCGATGGCGAGGGCCCCGGCGACGCGTGGTATCCCGGCCCCACCGAGCAGTGGAAAAACAACTCCCGGGTGGTGTCCAACGGGAATTACGTCATGATGGTGGTCCACGAGAACTGCGACGACATCGTGGCCGCGTTCAACGCCCTCTTTTAACCCCATGTTGCCCCGGCGCAAGCGCCGGGGCAGCTTAACTTATCCGGCGAGGTGAAAGCCCGTGATTTTTTCCAGCCCGTATTTTCTCTTCCTCTATTTCCCCATTGTATTGACCCTTTACTACCTCTCCCCCCTGCGCTGGCGCAACCTGGTGCTGCTCCTCGCCAACCTGGTCTTCTACGGCTGGGGCGAGCCGGTGTATGTGCTCATCATGTTCCTGTCCATCGCCATCGACTACTCCCACGGGCGGATCGTCACCCGGTGTAAAGCCAAAGGCAATGACAGGGGGGCCAGGCTGGCGGTGGCCTCGTCGGTGGTGTTCAACCTTCTGCTGCTGGGCTTCTTCAAGTATTATAACTTCATCGCCGGCAGCCTGGCGGCGGTGGGCCTGGGCTTCCTGCCCGTCATCGACAGCCTCCCCCTGCCCGGCGGCTCCATCCCCTTTACCCTGCCCATCGGCATCTCCTTCTACACCTTCCAGACCATGAGCTACACCATCGACGTGTACCGGGGGGACGCCCGGTGCCAGAAGAACATCGTCACCTTCGGCGCCTTCGTCACCCTGTTCCCCCAGCTCATCGCCGGGCCCATCATCAAGTACAAGGACCTGGACGACCAGCTGGAGCGGCGGGATCACACCTTTGAGAAGTTCGCCTCCGGCGTCCAGCGCTTCACCGTGGGCGCGTGTAAAAAGGTTTTGCTTGCCAACGCCCTGGGCCCGCTGTGGGACGTGTATCTGGCCACGCCCGGGGCCCGGCTCACCACCCTGGGGGCCTGGCTGGGCATCGCCGCCTTCTCCCTCCAGCTCTACTTCGACTTCTCCGGCTACTCGGACATGGCCATCGGCCTGGGGAGGATGCTGGGCTTCGAGTTTTTGGAAAACTTCAACTATCCCTATATCTCCAAGTCGGCCAGCGAGTTCTGGCGGCGGTGGCACATCTCCCTGGGCAGCTGGTTCCGGGAGTA
>CATABD010000142.1 GCA_949494735.1 uncultured Oscillospiraceae bacterium | reverse complement strand
ACAAGAAGGAGTCGTTTTTGCAGATCGGGAAGCAGTTTTCGCCGGAGTGGCAGGAGCTGTAAACGGACAAGGGGGGAGCCATTATGATCCAGAGCATATCGGTCAATCCGCCTGATGGGATAAAATCTTATACGAGTGTTACCGCTTCAGCTTCCGGAAGCCCCCTTGATGGATTCCCATTGTTGTCTATCGACCGCGACAGTTATATCGTGCAGGCTGAAATTCACTCTGGAATCAATATGCGCCCTGAGGATGGATGCCATTGTATCGCAATTGGAAAGGGTTCTTCTGTGGCGGACGGCGTTATGCTGATCATTGACCTAGACCATGATTTCAACTCAATCGCGCAGGGCGATTTAAAATCCCTGAATAGAACACCCAAGAGGAAAACCAGGCGGAGAGGTTCCATTATCATACAAAATGATGTTTGGGTGGCGACAGACGCCACGATTATGCCCGGTGTAACGCTCCATAACGGGTGTATTGTCGCCGCGAAATCGGTGGTTACCAAGGATGTCCCTCCTTACGCGGTCGTAGGAGGAAACCCTGCGCGGTTGCTGCGGTACCGCTTTGACAAAGATACCATTGACGCGCTGCAAAAAATTGCGTGGTGGGACTGGCCAGAGAAAACCCAATGGGACAGGCGGGAGGATTTTGCCCTTCCGGTGGAGAAATTTGTAAAAAAGTATCTTCCGCAAGCGGAAGATACTGGGGCCACCCCCCTCATGGGGAATGGCCCCAATACCGTGTTCTTTCCCGTTGATGTGGGGGAGCCCTTCCCCCTATACCCCAAGGTGTTGGAGGAGTATTTTCAAATTGACCGTCCTAATGTGGAGCTTTTGCTCTATATCCCCGCGGAGCGCTCAACTGGAGAAAACGTCCGTTCCATAAAAAGAATATTGGAAAAATATGAGGCTTGCGACAGCTGTGTGACACTCCAGACCGGGGTGACGCTTGACGAGAGCATTTTATTTCAAGGGGCGGATTACTACGTTACCACCCGCGCCAAGGAGACCGTCTATCGGACCTGCTTGGCGGACCGCTACGGCGCAAGGGTGCTGTACGGGACAGACGACGGATTGTTCCCGCCCAGCCTGCAATAACAGGCGCTGTCTCTAGGGCTTGTTTGAAAATTGTCAACACGTCCAAGCGGCGGGCCTTTTTCCGCCGAGCCGCGTTGATTTGCCTTGAAATACACAAAGTATTTCTGCGCCAAACCGCCTTGCCCGGCGAAAAAATTCCTCGCCGCCGGAATATTGCCAATTTTCAAACGGCGCCTAAACGAAAACCATAAAACCTGATGAGGCGAGAAATATGCTGGATGTGTTATCAAAACCAATTTTAGTGTCGGGAAGCTCCGTCTCCCCCCTGGAGGTCTGGTATGCCGCCGACGCGGCCCTGACGGGTTGGAATGAAAAATGCTTTGATTATTTGAAGCGCTTTGAGGAGGCCGTGTGCAAGACCCTGGGGGTGAAATACGCCATCGCCACCCCCTCCTGCACCGCCGCGCTCCATCTGGCCTTGCTGGCCGTGGGCGTGGGCCCAGGGGACGAGGTGATCCTGCCGGACAGCACCTGGGTGGCCTCCGCCAACCCGGTGGCCTATGTCGGCGCCACCCCCGTCTTTGTAGACGTGTGCGAGGACGACTGGACCATTGACCCGGAGGCTGTCCGCCGCGCAGTGACGCCAAGGACGAAGGCTGTCATCCCGGTCCACCTCTACGGACATCCGTGCAAAATGGACGAGATTAACGCCATCGCGCGGGAAAGGGGCCTTTATGTCATCGAAGACGCGGCGGAGAGCATGGGCAGCCTTTACCACGGGAAGCATGCCGGCGCGCTGGGGGATATGGGCTGCTTCAGCTTTCACGGTTCCAAAACTGTGGTGATGGGTGAGGGCGGAGTTTTTACCACCAACGACGGGCAGCTCTACGCCCGGGCCAAATTCCTGGGCGACCAGGCGAAGCACCCGACCATACGGTTTTACAACGAGGAGGTGGGCTATAAATTCCGCCTGTCCAACCTCCAGGCGGCCTTTGGCCTGGGGCAGATGGAGCGGCTGGAGGAGATTGTGGCCAAAAAGCGCCAGGTGTTCCGATGGTATCAGGAGGGGCTGGAGGGCATGGACGGCCTGGCCCTGAACCCGGAGCTGCCGGGCGTTCGGAATAATTTCTGGATGGTGACGCCTGTGCTGGACCAGACGGTTCCCATGGATGCGGCGCAGGTCTTGGCGGAAATGGAAAAACGCGCTGTCAGCCCCCGCCCGTTCTTCTACCCCTGCACGGACCTGCCGATCTACCAAAGCTGCCGGCGGGAGCCCACGCCGGTGGCCCACCGCCTCCACGAGCGGGCGTTCAACCTGCCCAGCGGCGCGGAGATGGCCCGGGAGGAGGTGCGGTATGTCTGCGCGCATTTGCGGCAGGTTCTGACCGGGAGGGAGGAGGCCAACCCCATCACTGGATGGCTGGCCCGGCGGGAGAAATTTCTGCGGGCCAAGGACAGCTTCCCCGGCGTGGAGTTTGTCAACCCGGATTTCAAAACCATGGACTGTGAACTTGTGGTGGAGGATGCCGGCCGGCTTACAGGGAAACTGCTGGAGGAGCTCCACCAGAAATGCGGGTTCCGGCGGCTGCTGGTTCGGGAAATCCTCCAGCCGGGCGGGGAAGACCCAAAACTGAAGCAGCTTGGGTTCTTGGAGCACCAGCGGGTTCCGATGACATGGGCAGGGGAACGCTGGATTCCGCTGTTCCTGCAGCCCTATGGGGAAGTCCGGGCGTATGAGGCCGTGTTTGCGAAAACCTTCCCCTGAGCTTGGGAAAGGAGGCGGACAGAATGGGATCTTTTGTATTACAGGACACAAATATTGAGGGGCTGCGCCTGATTGCGCCTGTTTTTCACTGTGACCGGCGGGGGTATTTTTCCAAAACCTTCGAGCGGGAAGCCTTCGCGGCGCACGGCGTAACGCTCAATGTGGTTGAAGAGCTGGAGACCAGTTCCGCCCGGAATACCCTGCGCGGGCTGCATTTCCAGCGGCGCCACAGTCAGGACAAGCTGGTCAGGGTGCTGTCCGGCGAGGTTTACGATGTGGCGGTGGATCTGCGGCCCGATTCGGGAACCTTCGGAAAGTGGCGGGGCTTTGCGCTGTCCGCCGAAAACCGGGAAATGCTGTATATCCCAAAGGGCTTTGCCCACGGGTTCCTGGCGCGCCGGGAGAACACCGCCGTACATTATTTGTGTGGGGACAGGTATGACCCGGAGAGCGAAGACGGCATCCTTTGGAATGATCCGGAGCTGGGCATCGGCTGGCCGCTTGACCCAGGGGAAGCGCCGCTGCTGTCCGAGCGGGATCAAGGCTTCCAAACCTTTTGGGAGTTTAAGCAGTCTCTCCTCAAATTGATGCCTCGAAAAACGGGAGGAAATGAAATTGGATAACCAACACTGCCGCTTTTGCGGCCGCGAGCTGAAGCATACTTTTGCCGACCTGGGCCTGTCCCCGCTGTCCAACGAGTACCTGAAAAAGGACGATTTGGATTGTGGGCAGATGTTTTATCCGCTGAATGTGAAGGTGTGCGGCCAATGCTTTTTGGTTCAGGCCGCCGAATACCGGCGGCCTGAGCAGATTTTCGGGGAGTACCAGTATTTCAGCTCCTACTCCGGGAGCTGGCTGGCCCACTGCAAGGCGTATGTGGATATGATCGTCCCCCGCCTTTCCCTTACGGCGGTCAGCCATGTGCTGGAAATTGCCTGCAACGATGGCTACCTGCTGCAGTACTTCCAGCCCTATGGCGTCCCCGTCAAGGGCATTGAGCCGGCGGAAAATGTGGCGGCGGAAGCACGGAAAAAGGGAATTGAGGTGGAATGCTGCTTTTTCGGGGCCGGTTCCGCCCGGGAGCTCAGGAGCCGGGACGGCCTCTACGACCTGGTAATCGGCAACAATGTGCTGGCCCACGTCCCGGATATCAACAGCTTTGTGGAGGGGCTGGGTACGGTGCTGGCCCCCGGCGGGACGATCACCATGGAGTTCCCCCACCTCCTCCGGCTGATTGAGCAGTGCCAGTTTGACACCATTTATCACGAGCACTTCCACTACCTCTCGCTGGGGACGGTAAAGCGTATCTTCAACGCCCACGGGCTGGAGGTTTATGACGTGGAGGAGCTGCCCACCCACGGCGGTTCCCTGCGGATCTACGCGGCCCACCGGGAATATGGCCGGACACAGACGCGGCAGTCCGTTCAGGCCCTTCTGGCGCGGGAACGGGAATTTGGGTTGGAGGACATCGGGACATACGGGGATTTTGCCGCGAAAATCCAGGCAATCAAGCTGGATGCCCTGCGCAGCCTCAGCCAGTGGAGGCGGGAGGGGAAGCGCGTCGCCGCCTTTGGCGCGGCGGCCAAGGGGAATACATTTTTGAACTACTGCGGGATCAAAAATGACCTCATTGATTTTGTGGTGGATTCCAATCCGCACAAGCAGGGGCTGTACCTCCCCGGCAGCCTGATCCCCATTGTGGGCCGGGAGGCGCTGCGGGAGCACAAGCCGGACTATGTGCTGATCCTGCCCTGGAACCTGACGGAGGAAATCACCGAGACCGCAGGCTTCATCCGGGAGTGGGGCGGGCAATTTGTGGTCTGCATACCCCATATCCGCGTATTTTAGGGGCCGAATTAGTGGGATGCGGCTTGACAAGGGGGCTTCCATGGCATAAGATAGGGGCATCCTTGACAGATATGGGTGATGCAAAATGAAACGCCTTTCCGCTCTCCTGCTGGCGCTGCTCCTGGCGCTGGGGCTGTCCGCCTGCGGCGGCCCGGCGGCGGGGCTTCCGCCCTCCGCGCCGCCTGCGCCCTCCCCGGCGGCGCAGCAGACGCCCGCCCCGCCGGAAACGCCCTCTTCCGGGGCGGAGCAGTCCGCGGCCCCGACGCCGGAAGCCCCGGCGGAAACGACGCCGGGCCCGACGGTTGAGGAGGACGGCTGGTACAGCTCCAAGGAGGAGGTGGCGCTGTATATCCACCTCTACGGCCATCTGCCCGGCAACTACGTCACCAAGCGGGAGGCCCAGGAGCTGGGCTGGACCGGGGGCAGCGTGGAGCGCTGCGCCGGCGAGGGGACGGCCATCGGCGGCAGCCGTTTTGGGAATTACGAGGGGCTGCTGCCCGAGGCGGAGGGCCGGGTCTATACCGAGTGCGACATCGGCACCGTGGGGGGCACGTCCCGGGGCGCGGAGCGTGTGGTGTTCTCCAACGACGGGCTGGTCTACTACACCGGGGACCACTACGAGAGCTTTGAGCTGCTCTACGGGGAGCCGTGACGATGGAGACCATCAGACTGGACGGGGCCCGGCTGCGGGACAGGGAGGAGGCCATGGAGCAGCTGGGCCGGGCGCTGGAGCTGCCGGAGTGGTGGGGGCGCAACCTGGACGCGCTCCACGACTGCCTGACGGGGCCGGGCCAGCCGGTGCGGCTGGAGCTGCATGGCCGGGAGGCCATGGAGGAGACGGCCTTTGGAAGGCTGCTGCTGCGGGTGCTGGAGGACGCGGCGGCGGAAACCCCCTGTTTGGAATTGAGCCTGAAATGACGGGAAGGCCCCCGCTGACGCGGGGGCCTTCCCATTTTGCCGTTCGGGCCCGGCTGCTTCTCATTCAGCCGCCACCGAAATGGCGGCGCTGCCGGAGAGTCTGCCGTCGGTCACAGTCAGTTCCACGGGCCCCTCGCTTCCCGCCCGCACCACCGCCAGGGCCTGGCCGTAGTAGGTGTCGGTTTTGGCGCC
>CATABD010000141.1 GCA_949494735.1 uncultured Oscillospiraceae bacterium | reverse complement strand
GTCGCCCATGTTGCCGAAGGCCATGGACTGGACGTTGACGGCGGTGCCCCAGGAGTAGGGGATGTCGTTGTCCCGGCGGTACACGTTGGCCCGGGGATTGTCCCAGGAGCGGAACACGGCTTTGATGGCGCCCATCAGCTGTTCCTTGGGGTCGGCGGGGAAGTCGGCGCCGATCTTGGCCTTATACTCGGCTTTGAACTGGCCGGCCAGCTCCTTCAGGTCGTCGGCGGTGAGCTCCACGTCCTGGGTGACACCCTTCTTCTCCTTCATCTGGTCGATGAGCTGTTCAAAGTACTTCTTGCCCACCTCCATGACCACGTCGGAGTACATCTGGATGAAGCGGCGGTAGCAGTCCCAGGCCCAGCGGGGGTTGCCGGACTTGCGGGAGAGGACCTCCACCACGTCCTCGTTCAGGCCCAGGTTGAGGATGGTATCCATCATGCCGGGCATGGAGGCCCGGGCGCCGGAGCGGACGGAGACCAGCAGGGGATTTTCCTTGTCGCCGAACTTCTTGCCGGTGATTTCCTCCATCTTGACGATATACTCCATGATCTGCGTCTGGATCTCGTCGTTGATCTTCTGCCCGTCCTCGTAGTACTGGGTACACGCCTCGGTGGTGATGGTAAAGCCCTGGGGCACGGGCAGGCCGATGTTGGTCATCTCGGCCAGATTGGCGCCCTTGCCGCCCAGGAGCTCGCGCATATTGGCGTTGCCCTCGGAGAACAGGTAGACATATTTGTGAGCCATTGTACATTCCTCCAGTTTTTATCGGATGTGCAGGGAAAACGCAGGGGTTGGGTTTCAATGACAATATTTTAGCAGAATACACAAGGATGGTCA
This sequence comes from uncultured Oscillospiraceae bacterium, assembly GCA_949494735.1. Taxonomy (GTDB): domain Bacteria; phylum Bacillota; class Clostridia; order Oscillospirales; family Oscillospiraceae; genus Enterenecus. The sequence continues at coordinate 4,936 of CATABD010000141.1, read as the reverse complement.
AGTAAGACTTGCCTGCCTTTTCAGAATTTCCCAAGAAACCTGCCGCAAGCTGCTGCAACGTGATATTTTACAAAAATCATGTTTCATATGCGGTGAAACATGATTTTTGCTATAAAATTTTGCAGAGCAGTAAAAATTGATTGACAAAAACGGGCTTTGTGCTATCCTGAAAGAGGAAAACGTGAAACTTGGCGTTTTCTGGGCGGAGGAACGAAGCATGCCGCCATAGGAAAGGGGAAACGAGTCATGGGCTATACCAAAGAGGATATCATCCGCGCGGTGCGGGAAGAAGACGTGAAGTTCATCCGCATGCAGTTCACCGACATATTCGGCCAGCTGAAAAACGTGGCCATCACCGCATCCCAGATTGAGAAAGCGGTGAACAACCAGATCATGCTGGACGGCTCGTCCATCGAGGGCTTTGTCCGCATCAACGAGTCCGACCAGTACCTGTATCCCGATCTGGACAGCTTCGTCATTTTCCCCTGGGAGCCGGAGGAGGCCAAGGTGGCCCGGCTGATCTGCGATGTGCACAACCCCGACGGCTCCCCCTTTGTGGGCGACCCCCGGGGCGTACTGGAGCGGGTGCTGGAGCGGGCCCGCGCCATGGGCTACGACACCTTTAACGTGGGGCCCGAGGCGGAGTTTTTCCTGTTCCAGACCGATGGGGAGGGCAAGCCCACCACCAAGACCAACGACGAGGCGGGCTACTTCGACCTGGGCCCCCTGGACCACGGCGAGCCCACCCGCCGGCGCATCTGCCTGGCGCTGGAGCAGATGGGGTATGAGATTGAGGCGTCCCACCACGAGGTGGCTCCCGGCCAGCATGAGATTGATTTCAAGTATGCCCCCGCCCTGGACTGCGCCGACAAGATCATGACCTTTAAGCTGGCGGTGAAGACCATGGCCCAGAGGGACGGGCTCCACGCCACCTTCATGCCAAAGCCCATTTACGGCCTGGCGGGCAATGGGATGCACACCAACATGTCGCTGTACAAGGACGGGAAGAACGTGTTCTTTGACGAAAAGGGGGACAAGGGGCTGTCCAAGGAGTGCTATTCCTTTATCGCGGGTATACTCCGCCACATGAAGGGGATGGCGGCCATCACCAATCCCCTGGTCAACTCCTACAAGCGGCTGGTGCCCGGCTATGAGGCCCCCTGCTACATGGCCTGGTCCGCCTCCAACCGTTCCACCCTCATCCGTATCCCGGCCAGCCGGGGCCAGGGCACCCGGGTGGAGCTGCGCTGCCCCGACCCGGCCTGCAATCCGTACCTTGCCCTGGCGGTGTGCCTGGCCGCGGGGCTGGACGGCATCGCCAAAAATATGACCCCGCCCCCGGAGGTCACTGAGAACATCTTTGCCATGACCCCTGCCACCCGGCGCCGCCGGGGCATTGAGGCCCTGCCCGGCTCCCTGGAGGAAGCGCTGGCGGCTATGAAAAAGGATAAACTGGTCATGGCCGCCCTGGGCCAGCACGTCACCAGCCAGTATATCGCCGGCAAGGAGGCGGAGTGGGATGAGTACCGCACCCGGGTGTCCTCCTGGGAGCGGGATAAGTATATCATCAACTATTGACGGAAAAGCCCCCGCATATCGGTCAGGCCCAAGCGCATAGGCTCCCCTGTAAGGAGGGGGAGCCTATGCGCTTTACCAAAATGCACGGCCTGGGGAACGACTACATTTTTCTCAACTGCATGGCCGGCACGCCGGACGGCCTGCCCGAACTGGCCCGCCGCCTGTCCCACCGGCACTTCGGCGTGGGGGGCGACGGCATTATCTGTGTCTGCCCGCCGGACCGGGCGGACTTCAAAATGCGGATGTTCAACGCCGACGGCTCCGAGGGGGTCATGTGCGGCAACGGCATCCGCTGTTTTGGAAAATACGTCTACGACCACGGCCTGACGGACAAACGCCACCTCACCGTGGAGACCGGGGCGGGGGAGCGGGAGGTGTCCCTGCTCATCCGGAACGGCGTGGTGACGGGGGCGGCGGTGGGGATGGGCGCGCCCGTGCTACAGCCCCCTGTTGCGCTGTCCATCGGGGACAGGGAATATGCCGCCGTCCCCGTGTCCATGGGCAATCCCCACGCGGTGATTGAGGTGGACAGCCCCGCCGCCCTGGATTTGGCCGCCCTGGGCCCGCTGGTGGAGCGCCACCCCGCCTTTCCCGGCGGGGTGAACGCCGAGTTTGTCCGGGTGGTGAACCGGGGGGAGCTGGAAATGCGGGTGTGGGAGCGGGGGAGCGGCGAGACCCTGGCCTGCGGCACCGGGGCGTGCGCGTCTGCGGCGGCCATGATCGCCGCCGGGAAGCTGAACCGGGAGGCGGTGGTCCGTCTGGCGGGGGGGGATCTGGCCGTCCGTTGGGACGGGAAATCCGGCCAAATGTTCATGACCGGCCCCGCCGCCGCCGTGTTTGATGGCGAAACTGCCGATTGACCGGGGCGGGGGAGCTGATGTAAAATGGTTCAACTCATAAAGTAAGGAGTGGTCCCCATGGCCCACATCAATCAGAATTTTCGCAAGCTCCCCGGCGGCTACCTGTTCCCGGAGATCGGCCGCCGCGTCCGGGCCTTTTCCTCCCAGAACCCGCCCCTGCCCCTCATCCGCTTAGGGATAGGCGACGTGACCCAGCCCCTGGCCCCCGTGGTGGTGGACGCCATGGTGAGGGCCTCCCGGGAGATGGGAGTGAAGGAGACCTTCCGGGGCTACTGCGAGGAGACCTGCTGCGCCTATGATTTTCTGCGCTTTGCCATCCGGGATTCCTATCGGGAGCGGGGGGTGGAACTCGCCGACGATGAGATTTTCGTGTCCGACGGGGCCAAGACGGACTGCGGAAGCATCGGCGACATTTTTTCGGCGGACAATGTGGTGGCGGTGTGCGACCCGGTGTACCCCGTCTACGTGGACACCAACGCCATGGCGGGCCGCGCCGGGGAGTTCGACGGGGAGAGGTGGACACGGCTGGTCTACCTGCCCTGCACGGCGGAAAACGGGTTCTTCCCCGGCCTTCCCGCGGGGGATAGGGTCCCCGACCTCATCTACCTCTGCTCCCCCAACAACCCCACCGGGGCGGCGGCCACCAGGGAGCAGCTCAAGGTGTGGGTGGACTATGCCAACGCCCACGGCAGCGTGATCCTGTTCGATTCCGCCTATGAGGCGTTCATCACGGAGGAGGGCATCCCCCACAGCATCTATGAGGTGGAGGGGGCCGAGACCTGCGCCATCGAGTTCCGCTCCTTTTCCAAGTCCGCCGGCTTTACCGGCACCCGCTGCGCCTACACCGTCATCCCCAAGGCGCTGGAGCGGGAGGGGGTGTCCCTGCGCGACCTGTGGAACCGCCGCCAGGGGAGCAAGTTCAACGGCGTGCCCTACGTCGTCCAACGGGCGGCGGAGGCGGCGCTGTCCCCGGAGGGACGCGCCCAGACGAAAACCGCCGTCGACTACTATTTGAACAACGCCAAGGTCGTCCGGGAGGGGCTGGCCGCCGCCGGGCTGGCGGTGTACGGCGGGGTGAACGCGCCCTATCTCTGGGTGGGGACCCCCAACGACATGTCCTCCTGGGACTTTTTCGACCTGCTGCTGAAAAAGGCGTGCGTGGTCACCACCCCCGGCGCGGGCTTCGGCCCCAGCGGGGAGGGGTATATCCGCATCACCGCCTTCGGGGACGCGGACGCCACGAAGGAGGCGGTCCGGCGCATTGTCTCCGTATTGAAATGACAGGCGCCTTGATAGGAAGATAAGCAGACCCGCCCGCCGGAGATTCCGGCGGGCGGGGCTTTGTTTTGTCGCAGCCGGGTTGGAATATTGTGGGACACGCCCTCATAGGATTGGGGTAACAAAGGCGGTGAACGGTATGGACGAAAGAAAACCCTGGCGGCAGGCGGCGGCGGTGCTGCCGGAGGCCATGCGCAGCGGGCTGTATGCCCTGGGGGAGGACAGGCTGGGGCGGGTGGAGGAGTTCCGCCTGCGCCGGGGCTTCCCCATGACGGCCCTTCTGCCGGAGGGGGAGGCGGAGCTGGACACGCCCCCCGTGGGCGAGGACGAGCTGCGGCAGGCGGTGGAAAACGCCACCCAGTCCTCCGCCCACACGGCGCTGGACCGGGTGCGGCAGGGCTTTGTCACCCTGCGGGGCGGCCACCGGGTGGGCCTGTGCGGGTCGGTGGTGAGAAAAGAAGGGGGTATCGTCACCCTCCGGGAGCTGTCCTCCCTGTCCGTCCGGGTGGCGCGGAGCGTGCCCGGGCTGGCGGGGCCCCTGCTCCCGGAGCTGACGCAGGACGGGCAGTTTGTGAGCACCCTGATCCTGGCCCCGCCGGGGGCGGGTAAAACCACCCTCCTGCGGGATCTGGTGCGGGCGCTGTCCGATGGGGAGGGGGGCGGGCCCCTGCGGGTAGCGGTGGCGGACGAGCGGGGGGAGGTCGCCGCGCTGTGGCGGGGGGAGCCCCAGCTCTATGTAGGCCGCCATACCGATGTGCTGGACGGCTGTTCCAAGGCGGAGGGGCTGTCCATCCTCATCCGGGGGATGAACCCCCAGGCGGCGGCGGTGGATGAGCTGGGCAGTTCTGAGGACGTCCGGGCGGTGGCGGAGGCGGCTGGGTGCGGCGTGGCGGTGCTGGCCACCGCCCATGGTTCCGGGTTGGACGGCCTGCGCCGCCGCCCAGCCTTCCGGGAGCTGCTGGAGCTGGGCGTATTCCGGCGGCTGGTGGTGCTGGAGCGCCGGGACGGGGTGCGCACGGCGCACACGGAGGCGGTGCCATGATCCGGCTGGTGGGCGCGGCGCTGGTGGTGGCCGGGTGCGGGGCGCTGGGGCTTCGGGCCGTGGCCCGGCTGGACGGCCGGGTGCGGGATCTGGGCGAGCTGGCGGCGGGGCTGGACACCCTGCGGCGGGAGTTGGGCTGGCGGCTGAGCCCTTTGCCCGACGGGCTGGACGCGGCGGG
>CATABD010000140.1 GCA_949494735.1 uncultured Oscillospiraceae bacterium | reverse complement strand
TTCCATCCGCTATGAGTTCGGCATCTTCAAGCAGAAGATTGTGGACGGCTGGCAGATGGAATTCCCCGACGACTGGCTGAGCATGGGCGACGTATGGCTGGTTCCCCATGAGAGCGAGGCGGTGGAGGTCCGCTTTGGCGGAAACATCCACGGTTGGGAGGACGACGGCATTTACCGTGTGACCCATATGAACTACCAGTCCGTCATGGCGGTGCCCAACGAGATGTATATCTCCGGCTACGGCAGCCGCGCGGTCAACCCCCTGGTGCTGTGGTCGGCCAAGTCCCCCAACAGCTTCGACATGTCCGCTTTCTCCCGGGGCGATTACGCCAAGGCCCTGGAGGGGGACACCATGGCCGAGGTCATCTCCAAGGTGCTCTATCCCGCGGACGACCACATCGAGGGCAAGCGCCTGCGCCTGCGCCAGCAGTACCTGCTGGTGTCTGCCTCGGTGCAGACCATCCTGAAAAAGCACCTACGAGACAACAAGAGCCTGGACAACCTGCCCGACAAGGTGTCCATCCACATCAACGATACCCATCCCGCCCTGTGCGTGCCCGAGCTGATGCGCCTGCTGGTGGACGAGTACAATTACCCCTGGGACAAGGCGTGGGACATCACCTGCCGCACCCTGTCCTACACCAACCACACCGTGATGAGCGAGGCGCTGGAGCGCTGGAATGTGGATTTGTTCCAGCAGCTGCTGCCCCGTGTGTTCCAGATCATCCAGGAGATCGACCGCCGCCTGCGCATCGACCTGCACGGCTACTACGGCAACGATATGGGCAAGATCGAATATATGGCGGTGATCAGTAAGAACGAGATCCGCATGGCGAACCTGTGCCTGGCGGCCTGCCACAAGGTGAACGGCGTATCCAAGCTCCACTCGGAGATTTTAACCAACTCCATCTTCCGGGACTACTACCAGATGGAGCCCAGCCACTTCTGTAACGTTACCAACGGTATCGCCTACCGCCGCTGGCTGTGCCAGGCCAACCCGGAGCTGTCCGCCCTGCTCAAGGAGCTGATTGGCGACGGGTTCACCACCGACTCCACCCAGCTGGAGAAGCTGCTCAAGTATAAGGACGACAAAAAGGTGCTCCAGCGCCTCCAGGAAATCAAGCTGGACAACAAGAAGCGGCTGGCCGATTTGATCCTCAAGCGCAACGGCGTGATTGTGGACCCCAACTCCCTGTTCGATGTGCAGATCAAGCGCCTGCACGAGTACAAGCGCCAGCTGCTCAACGTCCTCCAGATCCTCCACATGTACCTGGAGATCAAGGCTAACCCGGGCGCGCCCTTCCAGCCCCGCACATTTGTGTTTGCCGCCAAGGCGTCTGCGGGATATATTATGGCCAAGCAGATCATCCAGCTCATCGTATCCGTATCCAACATGGTCAACCATGACCCGGATGTCCAGGACAAGCTGAAGGTGGTCTTTATGGAGGACTACAACGTCTCCCTGGCGGAGATCATCATCCCCGCCGCCGAGATATCCGAGCAGATCTCCGTTGCCGGCAAGGAGGCCAGCGGCACTGGCAATATGAAGCTGATGATTAACGGCGCGGTGACCCTGGGCACCCTGGACGGCGCAAATGTGGAAATCCATGAGCAGGTGGGGGACGAGAACATCGTGCTCTTCGGCCTCAAGACCGAGGAGGTCAACGAGTTGTGGCACAATGGCTACAACCCCCTGGACTATGTGCGCAACGACCCCGAGCTCAAGGCGGTGATGGATCTACTCATGGGCGGCATTGGGGGGATGCACTTCGACGACATTGTGCGCTCGCTGAACACCAACCACAGGGGCCCCGCCGACCCCTATATGTGCCTGGCCGATTTCCACGACTATGTGCGCGCCCAGCGGGACGTGGCCGCCATCTACGGCGATAAGACCCGGTTTACCAGGATGTCCCTGGTGAACATCGCCAAGGCGGGCTTCTTCTCCGCCGACCGGGCGGTGGAGGAGTATGCCCGGAATATCTGGGGCATGAAATGACCCGGGCCGCGCCATAGTGCGGGCGGCCGATCCGGCAAGCGTTTCACGTGAAACACACGTTCTAATTTCTGAAGGAGGTCTGGAGAGTGAGAGAGGTCTGTTTTGGCATCGACGTGGGGGGGACTACGGTCAAGCTGGGGCTGGTGAGCAGGGAAGGGGACCTGCTGGACAAGCGGGAGTTCCCCACCTTCCGGGATGTGGCCGCCACCTTTGACGACATCGCCAGCCATATGCGCCAGGTGATGGATTCCTTCCCCGACTGCATCTGTGTGGGCGCGGGGGTGGGTGTGCCCGGCCCGGTGGTGAACCAGTCGCTGGTGACGCTGTGCGTCAACCTGGGCTGGGAAAACCTGAACGTGGCTCAGGAGCTGTCCAGCCGGGCGGGCGTGCCCGTCAAGGCGGCCAACGATGCCAACCTAGCCGCTTTGGGCGAGGCGTGGCAGGGCACCGGCAAGGGCTGCCGCAACCTGGTGCTGTTCACCGTGGGCACCGGCGTGGGGGGCGGCGTCATCTGTGACGGGCGCATCGTTGCCGGGGCCACCGGGGCCGGGGGCGAGGTGGGGCATATGACCGTCCCCTTCCACCCGGACTGGGAGTGCTGCTGCGGCCGGAAGGGCTGTCTGGAGGTCACCTCCTCCGCCACCGGCATCATCCGGGCGGCAAAGCAGTTCTCTCCCTTTAAAGAGATGGACAAGGTGACCGCCAAGGATGTGTACGACGCGGCCGCCGCCGGGGACGAGAACGCCCAGGCGGTGGTGAAGGAGGCAGGGTACGCCCTAGGTTATGCCGCCGCTCTGGTCAGCAGCGTAGTCAACCCGGAGATCATCCTGCTGGGCGGCGGCGTGTCCGCCGCGGGCAGCGCCCTGCTGGGCCCGGTGGAGGCCGCGTTCAAGGCCAACGCACTGTCGGCCTGCGCCGGTGTGCGCTTCGCCCTGGCCCAACTGGGCAATAACGCGGGCATTTATGGTGGCGCCGCCCTGTTCTTCACGGAGTGACACGGTATTTTCCCACGTTTGGAGCAGAATATCAGGAAATCAATAAGGAGTGATTATCATGCTCAAGCTCGATTTGTCCATGCTGGAGGGTGTGGTTTCCCAGGAGCAACTCAACGCCATGGCCCCCGAGGTAGAGGCCGCCCACGCCAAGCTCTATGACCCCGCCGCCCCCGGCTCCGACTTTGTGGGCTGGGTTCGCCTGCCGGAAAACTATGACAAGGACGAATTTGCCCGCATCCAGAAGGCTGCGGCGAAGATTCGGAAGGACTCCCAGGTGCTGGTGGTGATCGGCATCGGCGGATCCTACCTGGGGGCCAGGGCCGCGTTGGAGGTTTTCCCCTCCAACGGGCCTGAGATTTGCTTTGTGGGCTGCTCCCTCAGCCCCAACGAGCTGGACAGCGTAATCCGCAGGCTGGACGACCGGGAGTGGTCCATCAACGTGATCTCCAAGTCCGGCGGCACCACCGAGCCCGCCGTGGCTTTCCGGGTATTCCGGGAGCTGCTGGTGAAGCAGTATGGCGAAAAGGCCAACCAGCGCATTTACGCCACCACCGACAAGGCCCGGGGGGCCCTGAAAACCCTGGCCGACTCCAACGGCTGGGAGACCTTTGTGGTGCCCGACGACGTGGGGGGCCGGTTCTCCGTGCTGTCCGCTGTGGGACTGCTGCCCATCGCCGTGGGCGGCGCCGATATCGAGGCGCTGATGGCCGGCGCCCGGGACGCCATGAACGCCTTTGACAGGCGGGACATGGACAACCCCGTGTGGCAGTACGTGGCCGCCCGCAACCTGCTCTACCGCCAGGGGAAGAAGATAGAGCTGTTCTGTTCCTATGAGCCGTCCTATTCCTTTGTGGGCGAGTGGCTCAAGCAGTTGTTCGGCGAGTCCGAGGGCAAGGACGGCAAGGGAATTTTCCCCGCCTCCGCCCAGTTTACCACCGACCTGCATTCCCTGGGCCAGTATATCCAGGACGGCGAGCGCCACCTGTTCGAGACCGTCATCTACGTGGACGACACGGGCTGCGACATCGCCATCCCCTACAGCGACGACAACGGGGACAACCTGAACTACCTGGCGGGCAAGCCGCTGAGTTTTGTGCGGGAGATGGCATTCAAAGGCACCCTGGCCGCACATAAGGACGGCGGCGCGCCCTCCATGGTGCTGCGCCTGGACAAGATGGACGTTCACGCCCTGGGCGGGCTGTTCTACTTCTTCGAGCTGTCCTGCGGCATCAGCGGCCATGTGCTGGGGGTCAACCCCTTCAACCAGCCCGGCGTGGAGGCGTACAAGAAGAATATGTTTGAGCTGCTGGGCAGGCCCTGAGAAGGGGAGCCTATGATGGACCGTCTGGACAAAAGCAGGCGCCCTTCTCTGGAGGAAATCGGGGAATATGTGGGTAACCCGCTGTTCTCCCAGTTTTGCGGGGAAGTCAAGGACAGATACCAGTGCGCCGAGAGGATTGAATTCAGCGCGTGCAGCATGGAAAAGGGCTGGAACGTGAAATTCAAGAAATCGGGGAAGGCCCTGTGCACCGTGTACCCCAGGGAGGCCTATTTCACCGCCATGGTTGTGGTGGGGCAGAAGGAGAAAGGGCTGGTGGAGGCCGCCCTGCCCAGCTGTGCCGCCGCATTGCAGGAGCTCTACGCCCGCACCCGGGAAGCAAACGGGCAGAGGTGGCTCATGATCGACCTGGAGGACCGGGACGATTTATACCGCGATGTGTTCCGGCTGATGGACATCCGAACAGGCCGGTAATGCAAGCGGTACGGTTTTAGCAAAAAATATTTTTAGCGTATATTGTTTGCAGGCATTTCGCTTACACAAAATTGAGCGTCCATCTAATTCTCTGATACCGGGGCAAGCGGTCAAACCGCCTGCCCCACTTTTTCTGCAAGGACAAGGATCGTTGTCGCGCCTCTCATTTTCTCCCCCTCTTTTTCCGGCTCCAGATAGATTTGTTGGAACTCGTCAAAGGCAACATTAAACTCAACCTCTATCTCATATCGTCCTTTACGTTGAAGGGGTGGCCCTCAAAGGGGTGGATGTCGGCAACTTTTAGGGTCGTGATGATCTCGGACTGGCCCTCCTTGGTGATGGGCAGCGTGAAGTCCTTGGGGATTTCCTCATCCTGTCTTCCGGGGGCGGCGGGGGCCTCGGCCTCCTTGGGCGGTTCGGCAGGCTTCTCCGGCTCGGCGGGGTGGAGGGGGACCAGCTTGCCGGGGATGGGAAGGTCCGGCTTGTCCCGGTGATCCCTGCGGTAGCGGCTGGCCTCCGTCAACGGCATTTCGTACACATCGGCACGAATTTCCAGCATACCGGCCTGTTTCAGCGCCCCGCAGCGGTGGAACCCGCCCACAAGCTGGTACTCGCCCTTCTCGCCCTGGCGGAGAATGACCGGCTTTTCCAGCCCGGACTTCTTGATGCTGTCAATCAGCTCCTTGTAGTCCTTCCGGGGTGTGTCTTTGACATAGGTGCCGGGGAGGGGCTTGATGTCGGCCAGCTTAACAAACCGCAGACCGGCCTGCTCCTGGGATTTACCTTCGCCATCCTTGGCGGGGGTGGCGCCGGTAGCCTCGGGATCAGGCGCGGCCTTGGGCGGTTCGGCGGGCTTCTGGCCCTCGCCGCCCTTGACAGGGGTGGCGCCGGTGGCCTTGGGGTCAGGCGCGCCTTTGGGCGGCTCGGCGGGCTTCTGGCCCTCGCCGCCCTTGACAGGGGTGGCGCCGGTGGCCTTGGGGTCAGGCGCGCCTTTGGGCGGCTCGGCGGGCTTCTGGCCCTCGCCGCCCTTGACAGGGGTGGCGCCGG
>CATABD010000139.1 GCA_949494735.1 uncultured Oscillospiraceae bacterium | reverse complement strand
CGCTCCGAGATCAACCGCATCGCCGACTCCTCCAACTTCAACGGCATCAAGCTGTTCGACGGCTCCATGGAAGCCGACTCCGTGAAGTATGAAGTGGGCAGCAAGTCCGACTTGGCCATTCTGGCTACCGGCACCACGGCTATCGGGACGGCCGGCACCAACACCATCGTTCATGAAGACGGTCGGCAGGCCCAGAAGACCAAGTTCGAGGTTGACCTGGAGAATATTTCCTTTACCACAACTGCCACCGGTAACCAGACTGTCACCGTCACGATCGGCACCGATACAGTTACTGCCTCTGTAGCCAACGGCGCGAACGGCGCGGATCTGGCCAAGTCCATTGTGGGTTCCACCGGCGAAAAAGAGGTTGCGATTGGCGGCGTGAGCTACACCGTGACGAACGACGGCTCCAAGCTGGTGTTTGAGATGACCGACGCCGCTATGGACGCCTCTACTGTTAAGGCCAGCTTTACCGGCAACTTTGATGTTGCTGTGACCGGTGTGGGAGTCCAGGGCGGTACAGTCAACCTGGCTACCCAGAACATCACCGAGGGCGCGCCTAAGGCGGGCACCATCCTGGCCAATACCACCACCAACGCTGGCTTGACTGCAACCGATATTACCGATGGCAAGGCCATCACTATCGGTGACACCACCTACGTGTTTGCAAGCAAGAAGGAGACCCTGGACGCTGTTGCCGCCGCCGGCGACGGCTTCAAGGCCGTGGACATCAGCGACCTGGTGGATGACAACGGCGCTCTTGACAACAACAAGGCCGGCACTGGCGACGCCCTGTCCGAAGCCCTCAGCCGCCTGACTGTGGCCGCCAAGGACAACAAGATGTTCAGCGTGGGCCAGACTGACGATTACAAGCTGACCTTCCAGGAGCGGGAGGACTATAACGGCAACGGTAAGGGCGGTCGGGCCGACCTGACCACCAAGGACGGCATCCAGAAGCAGATCCAGACCGGCACCTTCAACGCCATCAAGGTTCCCGCCAAGAACGGCACCGGCAAGGGCCTGACCCTCCAGATCGGAGACACCGCCGACAGCTTCAACCAGCTGAAGGTGAGCCTGCAGGATATGCACACCGACTCTCTGGGCATTGCCGACATCAGCATTGCCGACCAGGACAGCGCCGCCAAGGCTGTGGACGCCATCAAGGCCGCCATCAACCAGGTGTCCGACGTCCGCGGTACTCTGGGCGCCACCCAGAACCGTCTGGACCACACCATCAACAACCTGTCCGTCATGACCGAGAACATCCAGGACGCCGAGTCCACCATCCGCGATGTGGACGTGGCCGAGGAGATGATGGCGTACACCAAGAACAACATCCTGATCCAGTCCGCTCAGGCCATGCTGGCTCAGGCCAACCAGGTGCCTCAGGGCGTCCTCCAGCTCCTCCAGTAAGAGGCTGTTTGACACCCCAAGCGCCATCAGCCCAACGCGCGAAACGGGGGCGGGCTTTTGCCCGCCCCCGTTCTTTTATGGGGCATAGGGGAAAGCCGTTGAACCTCAGCGCCTTTCCCATGCGTCTCAGAACAAAAAGGAGAGATTCGCCATGTCAAAGCCCCTGCTGTCCATCGGCATCATTTTCAAAAACGAGATCCGCTGTCTGGAGCGGTGTTTGAAGTCCCTCCGGCCCCTGCGGGACGCGCTGCCCTGCGAGGTGGTGATGGCGGACACCGGGGCGGAGGACGGGAGCCGCGCCGTGGCGGAACGGTACGCGGATATGGTGTTTGGCTTCCCCTGGATCAACGACTTCGCCGCCGCCCGGAATGCGGTGATGGACCGCTGTTCCGGCACGTGGTACATGACCATCGACTGCGACGAGTGGGTGGATTCCAACGTCGAGGGATATGTCAAATTCCTGACCACGGACAAGGACTTCGACTTCGCTTCGGTCATCATCCGCAACTACAACACGGTGGAGCTGGAAAAGGGCGGGGGCTATTCTGACTTTCTGGCGGTGCGCCTGCTGCGCCTGTCCTCCGGCATTCGGTATGAAGGCACGATTCATGAGCATTGGCCCTATCGGGGCGATCTGCGCACCATGCTGATCCGGGGGGGTATCTTCCATCACGATGGGTATGTCTATCAGGATCCGGCGAAGAAGGCCGAGAAGCAGACGCGGAATATGGAGCTGCTGCGCAAGCAGTTGGAACAGGAGCCGGACAGCCTGATTATTCTGACCCAGTGTGTTGAATCCGGGGATAACCTGCCGGAACAGGAGGACTGCCTGCGCCGGGCCATGGCCGGGGTGGAAGAAAAGCGGCCCCAATGGGAGCTGTTTGGCCCGGTGATCTACCGCTGTGCGGTGCGCTATGCCCTTGCGAAAAACCTGCCGGAGCTGGAGGAGTGGATCGAAAAGGCGGAAGCCATGTTTCCTGACTCCATTTTCGTCCGGGTGGAGATCGCCTACTTTGCCTTTGGTTTTTACTGGAATAAGGACGATTACGCCAAAAGTATTGACTGGGGGGAGAGGTACCTTCAGGGGGTGAGCGACTATGAGACAGGCCGCTTCAACCGAAGCGACATTCTGGCAAGTTCTCTCAATAAAACTGATTCCCACAGCAAATTGAGTATAGCAACTGTGCTGGCCTACGGCTATCTCCACGAGAAGCAGCCGGAAAAGTGCCTGCGGCTGATGGAGACCTTCCACGGTCGGGAGCTGGACGCCAAGCAGGCCGGGGACTGTGTGCGCAACCTTTGCAACCTGCACAGCCACTACGGCCTGGACGCCGCCCCCCTGCTGTCGCGGCTTTGGGCGGAGCTGAACGAGCCGGTTCCCACCAAGGAAAAGGCGGATCAGCGCCGCGCCGGGTTCCTCCAGGTGGGCGCGGGGATGTTTGAGGAACCCTTCATCCGCGCCGAGGGGACGGAGGAGGATGTGCTCCGCCACGCTTACACCGCGTTCCTGCCCCTGGGGGACGACTGCGATCTGGGAATCGCAGCGCGGATGCTGGAGACGGAGGACGCCGCCGCCCTGGAAGCCCTGCTGGGCAAGGCGGAGAAGTTGGAAAAACTGCCCGGACACGCGCTGGCCCACGCGCTGCGGCAGGGGGTGCGGTTCCCGTTACCGAACCGCCCGCTGACCATAGAGCAGATGGATATGCTGGCGGGCGGCATCGCCCAGGACAAGGACGAGCTGTACCGTTTGGTGCGGCAGGCGGGGGAGAAGAAGCTCCCTGACAGTGCGCAGGGGCTGGGCTGGGCTCGAGGACTGTGCCTGGCGGCATTGAAGGTATGCCCCTGGAAGGAGATTGACGGGGAGACCGGGATGTCGCTGTCCAAGGCTTTCGGCAACGTGGAGAAGGCGTATCTGCCAGTGTGCTATGCGGACATGGCCTTGACAGGGGATGGACTGCTCCTGTTGCCGCCTTTGCACCGCTTCGGCTTCTACTGTGCCCAGGCGTTCGACGCGCTGGACGCCGGGGACGCGGCGGGCTATGTGCGTCTGCTGCGGGAGGGTCTGGCCGTCTGCGAGGGCGTGAAGGACATGGTGGAGTTCCTCATCAACCACACGCCGGAGCTCAAGACGCCCTCCGAAGAATTGAGCGCACTGGCGGAACAGATTCAGGCGATCCTGAGCAAATTCCCGCCGGAGAACCCGGCGGTGGCGGCGCTGAAGCAAAGCGAGGCCTATCAGAAGGTGGCCCATTTGATCGAGGGAATGGAACCATATATCGCGGGAGGGCAGACCCAGTGAGCTTGCTGAACGATATTTTGGAACATATGGAGCTTGGGCCGGATCAGCTGGCCGCCTACATTGACGAATACGAGACGGTGCAGCCCTATGACTGCATGATTGACACGGCCCGGGCTGTGGTGGCGCTTTCGGCCTCCGATTATCGCGCAGCCGAGGAGTGGATTCTCAGCGCCATTCGGAAAAATCCCGCGAATTATTGGAACCGCCTATACCGCGCCCTGATCGCGAAGGCTTTGGGGCAGTTCGCCGTGGCGGCGGAGGAGTGCTACATCTGCTTCAATTTTGCCACGCAGTTTGGAACGCCCCCTGACGCGGAAGCCCTGCTGAAGCGGATCAACGAGGTGCTGAATGAGGTGGGGCCAAAGCTCTCCCCGGGAGAACAGCGGCAGTTTGTTATTCAAAGGAATATTTTGCAGACAACCGGAAGCTTTTTCCCTTCATACCTCCTTGCGGATCAGAAAAAGTGGTCTTTGTACCAGGGAGATTTTTTGTATTTTGATCCACACAAAACGTACAACGACTACGTTTGCATCAAAGCACAGTCTTATATCGACTGGATTAACGGGAGCTATCAGCAGACACTGTTTCACGCGGACGACCGCAACGTATATGCGCTGACGCCAATTGAAATCTGGAAAGCGGCAAAAACTCGCAGGGCCTTGCTGAAATCTGAACATCATCTGGTAGCGGTGGCGGCGACAATTCCAAACCAAGCGGTAACGATTTCCACAAATGATGGAAAAACCATAAAAGCCAGGTTAGCGGTGCCAAATATCTACCACTATTTCAATATGGATAAAAAGGGCTCTATTACTTCCAATCAAGAGCTTCTTGTTTCCAAACCGATTTCAACAGCGGGGGTGCCGCAGAAGAAAAAACTCATTCTGACGATATTTGTAGACGCAGTATCCCAATGGTATTTAACGGAAACAAATTATGAGTTCATGCCCTATACAAAGGCATTTTTTGAAGAAGGAACGATTTTTAAAAACTGCTTTTCGACAGGTGAGTGGACGCACCCTTCTGTGGCATCCTGGAATACAGGGCTCTATTCGACGCGTCACCATATCATTTACCGCAGTTCGGCATATCGGTATCCGGAAGACACCAAAACAGCCAGCGAGCTGCTCAACGATGATGGGTATTTTACGGTTTGTGTTTCCGGCTCTGTGGGCACTTCCCCATACATAGGGGGCGCACGCGGATACGACTGTTCGGTGCGCAGGTCGTGTGCGGGATTCCCAGACAGCGCATTGATATCGGATGCGCTGGACTTTCTTGAAGCGGTTCCCAACAGCAATCAATACTTGTCTCTTGAGCTGTTTGAAATGCATCGGACAATTGATAGCTCGGAGGGGTGTGAGTTAAGCCTGAGTATGCCGCAGCAGGCAACGCTCGGACTGTGCGATTCCATTGTAGGGCTCAACACGGAGAAAAAGAAAAAGAGCGTTTGGAAGGGCCATTCGGAATCCTTTGTTAAAAGATATCAGGCTGCCATGCGGGATAGTGACAGGAGATTAAAGCAGATTTACGACTATATCACAGAGCACTATTCAGAAAATGAATATATCGTCTGCCTCTATTCGGATCATGGCGTTTCGGGTGTCAGTCAAGAGAGTTACTTATTGAAGCTTTCACAGACAAACTCCGCCCTCATGCTCCGCGGCGGCGGCGTACCCGCCGGTATTTCTGAGGAATACATCAACCACATCGACTACCTTCCAATCCTGACCAAGCTGGCTGGTATTGACGCCGACTTCTCCCAATATGACTGCGTGCTGCCCCGCACATTCGGCGGTCCGGGCCGTGACTACGTATACACGGAATCCATCTACCAGGGCCAGACCTACAAGGCCGCCGTCCGGACGGACGAATTTGAGTGTCGCTTTGAGGCAAACGCCAATACCGACATTGACGGGCTCATCGATCTCTCCCAAGGATATACACAGAAGATTTTCTCCATCAAGACCGGGGAGGAGATCCACGACCCGGAGCTGGCGGAGGATTTTGAGGCAATCGTGTTGGATCACATCAAGGAAAACATCAAATATTAAGCTGCCTCAACTGTTTACAGCGCAGCGCGCAAGGAGGCGTGAGCAATGAAAGTAGTCATCCTGGCCGGCGGCCTGGGCACCCGCATCAGTGAGGAGAG
>CATABD010000138.1 GCA_949494735.1 uncultured Oscillospiraceae bacterium | reverse complement strand
CGACCCGCTTCGCTGGGCTCGCGCGGGGGCCCAATGGAGCAAAGATCGCTCCTCCCTTTCCCACAAAGCCTGGGGCGGCGTGGGCGCGCCCCTTCTGGGAAGCGCGTGGGCGGGGCGTTTGCGCGGGGCGATAAGATCATAATATCGAACCTCCCTTCTATAATTAGAACTGCTGTTCTAGTTCGTCTCCTAAGATACCATGTCCTCCGCCCCAAGTCAAGGGTTGCGGCGGATATTTTTTTCGCGTTTTTTTGCAAATGTGCCGGAAAAACGGACAGGCCGTCCCCCGCCGTTGCACATCCGCCGGGCGGAGGGGCGGGTTTACAAAGGTTTTACACTTTTCCCGTTGACGGGCCGCTCCGCCGGGAGTATGATGGGAAAAATGTCTTTGGGGGGAAGGCCGCTATGAAGAAGAAAACCACCTTTGGCCTGCTGGGCCTGGCCGCGGCGGGCGCCGGGGCGGCGGGGGGCCTGGCGGCGCTGGGCAATTACCTGTATGGGCAGATGATGGTGCCCCGGGTCCGGGAGGCCTGGGCGGAGGAGCCCAACCCGGTGCAGGCTGAGGGCCGGCTGTGGGCGAGGAATATGGAGGGCTTCCGTGAGGCCGGGATACAGGCGGCGGACGGACTGCTGCTGTGGGGGGCGGTGGCGCCGGGGGCGCCGGACTGCCACCGCTGGGCCATCTGCGTCCACGGCTACCATGACACCTATGAGTCCATGGGGGCCATCGCCAGGCATTACAACGCCCAGGGCTGGCATGTGCTTCTGCCCGACCAGCGGGGCCACGGCAGGAGCGAGGGGGACTACGTGGGCTGGGGGTACGATGAGCGGCTGGATCTGGTGGGGTGGTGCCACTATGTCATCCGCCGGGACCCCGAGGCGGAGATCCTCCTCCACGGCGTGTCCATGGGGGCGGCCACGGTGCTTATGGCCACCGGCGGGGCGCTGCCCCGGCAGGTGAAGGCCGCCGTGTCCGACTGCGCCTACACCTCCATCGAGGCGGAGGCCCGCCATGTGCTGGCCCGCTACCACGACGTGCTGCCCACCAAGGTGCCCCTTCCGGCAGGGCTGCTGTTTTCCGTGCTGCGCAAGACCGCCCTGCGCCGGGCGGGGTTTGACCTGCGGGACGCGGCCCCCATCCGGGCGGTGGCCCGTTCCAGCACCCCCACCCTGTTCGTCCATGGGGTGGAGGACGACTTTGTGCCCGCCTCCATGATGGGAAAGCTCTACCAGGCGGCCCGGTGCCCCAAGGCGTTTTTGTGGGTGCCCGGCGCGGGCCACGCCCAGGCGGTGGGCACCGACCCGGAGCTGTACTGGACGGCGGCGTCCACCTTCCTCCGGGATTATTTTCCAGATCAGGAGGACCAATAAAACAGAGGATTCCCGGCCTGAACCCGTCAGGCCGGGAATATTTTACGGAACTTAGAAAAATATGGCATTCCAGCGTTTTTTAGTTGACAGGAGAGGAGAAAACGAATATAGTAGAAAAACCGGGCAAGATTTCCGGATGGTTTTGACAAGCCATTTTAGTGCTGTGGGGAATGAGTGTGAGAAATCATACGCGCTTTGACAGGGAATTTGACCGCCGGTACGCCTATGAGGGCTGCGATCTGGGGGCCGTGTGCACCCCGGACCGGACGGTATTCAAGCTCTGGAGCCCGGAGGCCTCCGGGGTGGAGCTGTTTTTATACCGGCACGACACCGCCGGGCCCTGGTTTGACCACCGGCTGCTGGGGCTGGGGGACCGGGGGGTGTGGAGCTGCGCGGTGGAGGGGGATCTCCACGGCGTCTACTATGACTTTGAGGTGACGGTGGAGGGGAATACCGCCCTCACCGCCGACCCTTACGCCGCCGCCTGCGGCCGCAACGGGAAGCGGAGCATGGCGGTGGATCTGGCCCGCACCGACCCGGAGGGCTTCAGCCGGGACGCGGCGCCCCCCCTCCCGCCGGAGAACATTATCTATGAGCTCCACGTGAAGGACTTCTCCCACCACCCGGACAGCGGGGTGCCGGAGGAGTACCGGGGCAGGTTCAAGGCCTTCGCCTGGAGGGACGGGAAGGGCCGCCTCCCCCTGTGCATGGAGCATTTGAAGGGGCTGGGGGTCACCCATGTCCAGCTTCTGCCCATTTACGATTTTGGCTCGGTGGATGAGGAGGGGGACGGCAGCCAGTTCAACTGGGGCTACGACCCCATGAACTACAACGTGCCGGAGGGCAGCTATTCCACCGATCCGGCCGACGGGGCGGTGCGCATCCGGGAGTGCAAGGAGATGGTGCAGGCCCTCCATGAAAACGGGCTGCGGGTGGTGATGGACGTGGTGTACAACCACACCTATGCCGCCGACTCCTGGCTGGAGCGGTCCGCGCCCGGGTATTACTACCGCCGATGGCCGGACGGGACGCTGTCCAACGGCTCCGGCTGCGGCAACGACATCGCGGCGGGGCGGGCCATGGCGGACAACTATATTGTCCACTCGGTGCTGTACTGGGCGAAGGAATACCATATCGACGGCTTCCGCTTCGACCTGATGGGCCTTTTGACCGTGGAGCTGATGAACCGCATCCAGAGGGCGCTGGACGCCGCCTTCGGCAAGGGGGAAAAGCTGGTATACGGCGAGCCCTGGCGGGCGGCGGATTCCCCTATGGAGCCGGGAAGCGTTTCCCCCATGAAGGACAGCGCCTCCCTGCTGGATCCCCGCATCGGCATGTTCTGCGATACCACCCGGGACGCCATCAAGGGCGACTGCTTCCACTGTGAGCAGCCCGGCTTTGTCAACGGCGGAGTGGGGCTGGGGGAGACCATCCTGTGCGCCGCCGCCGGCTGGACGGGGGGCGTGGGCGACTTCAAGCCCCGGGCCTGCTCCCAGGTGGTCAACTATGTGTCCGCCCACGATAACTATACCCTTTGGGATAAGCTGGCGCTGTGTTCCCCCGGTCCGGGCGGGGCGGTGTGCTACCAGGAGCCCCGGGACGACCTGCTGGCCCAGAACAGGCTGGCCGCCTTTGTGTGCTTCACCTGCCAGGGGAACCTGTTCCTCCAGGCGGGGGAGGAGTTTGGCCGCACCAAGCTGGGGGACCACAACAGCTACAAATCCTCCCCCGAGGTCAACCGGCTGGACTGGCACCGGGCCTGGAGCTTCGGCGGCCTGACCGACTACTACCGCCAGCTCATCCGGCTGCGCAAGTCCCTGCCGGGGCTGTGCGACAAGGGCCCCGGGGCGGGCGGGCGCATTGTGGAGCCCAACGTGTACCGGGAAGGGGTTGTGTCCTTCCAGGTGGAGGGGGGCGGCCCCTGTGGGGAGCTGCTGTTTGTGGCCTACAACGCCACCGGCCACGACTACGCCATCCAGCTGCCCTCCGGGCGGTGGACAATCCGGGCGGACGGCGTGAACGCCGACCAGCACCGGCCCCTCATCTCCCACGGAAACTGGGTGACGGTGCCCCCCTGCAGCGGGACGCTGCTGATGAAACAGGGATGAGGAAAGGCCGCCCCTTTGCAGAGGGGCGGCCCTTTTTACTTGAGAAGCTGTATTCACCGCCGGATGGCGTATACCCCCGTGGCGGTGGCTAATACCTCGTCCGGGCGGCCCGCCGGGAACACCTCGGCGGACAGCTGGCCGGTGGTGCGGCCGATGCGCACCGTGCGGGTGCGCACCCGGAGCTCCGCGTCCAGGGGGACGGGGCGGGCGTAGTTGACGGTCATGGTGACGGTGGGGGTGGCGGCCCGGCCGCACTGAGCGGAGCAGGTGACCCCCATGCAGGTGTCCAGCAGGGCGGCGGTGATCCCGCCGTGGACGATGCCCAGGGGGTTGGACATGGACGGGTCGGTGCGGCAGGCGAAGAGCAGCGAGCCGTCCGGGCCGTCCTCGTCCACCAGCGTCAGGTCCCGGCCAAAGCGGGGCCACGCCTGGGCGGGGGACTGGAGGCGCAGGGCGATAGACTGCCGGGCGCATTGGCGCAGGTCCCGGTTTGGCATCAACTCACACATAGCGCGCCGCGCCCCCTTCCTTTTTCCCGTCCCGAAGCCGCCGCACCAGCTCTTCGCTGGGGGTAACGTACACCGTGCGGCAGGTGCTGTAAATGACATACCCCGGCTTGGCCCCGGCGGGTTTTTTCACCGCCTTGACAGGGGTGTAGTCCACCGGCACCTGGCCAGAATCCCGGCCCTGGGAGAACCAGGCCGCCAGCATGGCCGCCTCGGTGAGGGACGCCTCGTCCGGCTCTACGCCGCCGGTTTTCAAAATCACATGGGAGCCGTGGAGCTTTTGGGCGTGGAGCCACAGATCCCGCTTGTCCGCGTCCTTGAGGGTGAGCCGGTCGTTCTGGCTGTTGTTCTTGCCCACCAAAATGGCCAGCCCCACGCTGGAGCGGAACTCCATGGGTTTGGCGTGGACGATTTTCACCTTGCCCTTGGCGGTCATTTTCTTTTTGTGCTGCTTGAGGTAGCCGTTGTCCATCAGCTCCTGGCGGATTTCCTGGAGGTCCCGGTCCCCCTCGGACAGGGAAATCATTTGCAGTACGCTGTCCAGATAGGACAGCTCCGCCCGGTTTTTCTCCAGCTGGAGGGTGAGCATTTCCTCCGCCTTCTGGGCCTTTTTGTAGTCCTTGTAGTATCTGGCGGCATTTTGCTGGGGGGTGAGCAAGGGGTCCAGGGGGATGTCCGCGTCCCCCCCCAGGGGATCGTAGTAGTTCTGCGCCCGCAGCGCCGCCTGCCCCTTGGACATGGCGTGGAGGTTGGTGGTGATGATGTCGCCGTACTGGCGCAGCTTTTCCCGGTCCGCGGTTTTGGCCAGGTCGCCCTCCTGGTTGGCGATCTTTTTGGCCGTGCGGTTGCGGGCCTGGGTGACGGAGCGGATGAAGTCCTGGCCCCGCTGCTTCACCCGCTCCTGGGCCTCCTTCTGCTCGTAGAAATCGTCCAGCAGCTGGGAGAAGGTGGGATAGCGGCGCAGCTCCACCGAGGGGCCGTATTGCAGCACCGGCATGAAGGTGAAGTCAAAGGGCTTGCCGTCCCGGACAAGGACAATGGGGGTGAAGTCCCCCGCCCGCACCCGGTCCATCAGCAGCTCCAGGCGGTTTGCCAGCCCCTCCCGGGTGCCCTCCCCCTGAAAGGCCAGCTCCCGGGCGGCCAGGGGGGACAGGCCGTTGAAGGTGTCCAGCAGCCATCTGCCCTGGCCGTCCCCCTCCGGAGCGTTTTGCAGCACGAAGGCGCGCAGTTCATCGGGGGGCATGGCAGAGGGGTCCAGCCGCCCGGTGGGCTCGGGGGGGGCGTAGAACAGCCCCGGCATCACGGGCCGCCGGGCGGACAGATCCCCGTCCGCCCGGCGCATGCAGTCGGTGATCCGCCCCGCGCCGTCCAGCATGATGAGGTTGGACTTGCGCCCGATGCACTCCAGCACCAGCCGCCGCTCCACCCGGTCGCCCAGCTCGTCCAGCGTCTCAAAGCGGAAGTCCAGCAGCCGTTCCATGGAGGGCTGGGCGAGCTCCAGCAGCCGCGCGCCGGTGAAGTGCTTGCGCAGCAGCATACAGAACATGGGGGGCGTCTCCGGGTTTTCCCGGGGGACGCGGGTGAGCTGGGCCCTGGGGTGGGCGGGGCTGGCGGACAGCAGCAGCCGCACGTTGTCCCGCCCGGCCCGCATGTGGAGCACCGCCTCGTCCCGGGCGGGCTGGTAGAGCTTGTCCACCTTGCCGCCGGTGAGCTTTTCCCGCAGTTCTCCGGCCAGGGCGGTCATAAAGATAGCGTCAAAAGGCATAATTATGGTTCCTCCCAAACAAATATGGGGCCCCCGCAAAGCCGTCCTCTGGCTTTGTGGGGAGAGGAGGCGCAAGGGAGCGGCGTGAGGAGCGGCCGCAAGGGTGCTGTGAGCAGAGCGGACTTTGCGCCGGCGAGTCAAAAGGCATGGGCGGCCTCCTCCATCATGGCTTCAAACAATTCGTTCAGGCGCTCCGTTTTCCCTTGCAGGTACAGCCAGCCGAACAGGGACTCCAGCGCCGTGGCGGCGTGGTACT
>CATABD010000137.1 GCA_949494735.1 uncultured Oscillospiraceae bacterium | reverse complement strand
CGGCGGGCCCTGCCTGTTTTATATCCCAGAAGCTGTACCAACCGTCCCGGCATACAGCTTCTCAATTACCGGCACGTCATGGGCCTTTGCCCACTCCGCCTCCCTGCGGTGGCAGGAAAAGAGCAGGATCTGACGCTCCTCCCCCAGCTTCTTCAGCAGCGCCAAGGCCAGCGCCATCCGCCCGTCGTCAAAGGCGGCCAGCGCGTCGTCCAGCAAAATGGGGGCGTCCGGCGCGGTGAGCTGGCACACCGCCAGCCGGACGGCCAGATATAGCTGCTCCGCCGTCCCGGTGGACAGGGCCAGGGCGCTGTGGGGCAGCGCCGTCCCCTCCCCCGCCGCCTGGGCGGAAAAATCCCGGGCCAGGGTGAGCCTGTCCCACCGGCCCCCGGTGAGGGCGGCGAACAACCTCCCGGCCTTCTCGTTCAGCGCCGGGGAAAACCGCTGGCGCAGCTGGTCATTGGCCGCGCCCAGCGCCTCCAGGGCGGCGGTAAGGGCGTCGTACTCCTCCAGGCGGCGGGCCAACTGCCCGTCCAGTTCCCCCCGCCGGGCCTCCACATCCTCCGGGGCCCCCATGTGGGACAGCGCCCCCTCCGCGCGGGCCAGCTCCTTTTGCACCCAGGCCAGCTCCCGTTCCACCGCGGCCAGCTGGGCGGCGGTGGCGGCCTTGGACTGGGGCGGCTCGTGGAGCAGCTCCAGGGTGTCGAACAGCTGCCCCCCCTGGGCGGCCAGATCCTCCATCCGGCGGCGGGCGGCAGCCTCGGCGGCGCAAGCCTGTTGGGCCTTGGCAAGGGATTCGCGGTATTCCATCGCCTGGGCCGGCCAGTCCGCTTCGTCCGGCGGGGAGCCCAGGGGGAGCGCATCCAGCTCGCGCAGGGCATTCTTCCACCGCACCCCAAAGATGGCCGCGCAGGCCAGCATCAGCAGCGAGGCAGTGCCTGTGCCTGTCAGAGGGTAGTCAAGAATGAAATTCGTCAGCGTACCTGCCAGCCACGCGGCGGTGAACAGCAGGAACCGCAGCGTCCAGGCCCGGCCGTTCCGGCACCTTTTTTCCAGCGCCTCCCGCTGGGTCTTTAAGCGCCGGTTCTCTTCCTTGGCCGCCTCCTGCTCCCTCTGCCTCGCCTGGGCAAAGGCCCAGGCCTCCTCCCCGGACATGGTTCCAAATACGGGGTGGGGCTTCTCCTCAGGAACGGCCGCCTTGGCCCGCTCCCACTCCAAATACGCCTCGCCGTAGCGGCGGTTGAGCTGGTGCTTCTCAATCCGCGCCCAGATCTCCAAATCGCCCTGGAGTTCCTTTTGCCTCTCCTCCAGGCGCTCCAGCTCCCGCGCGCCCTCCGACTTCCGGCGGCGGGCGTCATCCATCTCCCGGAGGGCCCCGTCCAGCCGGGCCCTCTCCTCCTCCAGCTCCGGGATCAGGCCGTTGGCCCGGTTGGCCCGGCGGCGGTTGCGCCAATCCTTCAACGTGCGCTCCACGGCGGAATAGGCCACGTCCTCCTCCCCGGAGGTGGCCAGGGCGGCGATGCGGGCCTCCAGCTCACGGCTGGCCCCGATGGCCGCCCCCCCCTGCCCCACAAAGGCGGAGCGGAGGTAAACCTCCCTGCCCACCCCGGTGAGCCGCTCCCCCGCGTTGGCGGCGGCGAGGCCGGGAACCGGGTCGCCGGTGGCGGTGTAGACGGCCTCAAACCCGCCCAAGGGGTTGGTTCTGGTGGGAAAGCGGCGTAGGGTAACCTCCCGGCCCCCCCACTCCACCTGGGCCTCCCCCGCCATGGGCGCGCCCGACCAGGGGAGGTAGCGGGTCTTGTCCGCCAGGAAGCCGGACTTGTCCCGCTCCCGGGTGTCGATGCCATAGAGCATGGCTTTCCAAAAGCCCGCCCACGTGGATTTTCCCCCCTCGTTGGGGGCTGTGATGACGGTGAGGCCCGGCCCCGGATCCAGCACCGCGCCGTCCAGCGCCCCGAAGGTGGCGGTGAGCTTTTTGATTTTCATGGCCGGATATCCTCCCCTCCCTCCAGCGCCGCCAGGCCGAACCGGGCGGCCAGCAGCAGCTTGTCCCGTTCCCCCTCCCCCGCCCGGTCCAGGCGGGATTTCATCTCACGCAGGAACAGCCCTGTGAGGGAGTCCTCCCCCGCCCTGGCCCACAAGTCCACCGGCAGGGTGGTGTGGTCCCGGAGCTCCACGTGGAAAAAGTGGGGGGCCGCCTGGGCCGTGAGGGCGGCCAGAGCCGGGGCGGAGCGGCTCTCCCCGGCCAGAAGGATGCGCACCAGATCCGGGCTTTCCCCTTGAGGCAGGCTTTCCGTAAAGTGTTCAGCATTCACAGTCTCAATGCGGTACTGCCGTTTGCAGACAGGGACAAACCGTGCCGTAACAGGCTGTGTACCCAGGTCAACCGGGGCCATCGGGAGGGCGTCCGGCTGGGCCGGGCCGCCAAAGGAGACGATCAGCGCCCCCTTAGGCCCAAGCTCGTCAAACCCCCTCCCCTCGGGACAGCCCGGGTATGCCCACAGGGTCCTGCCCGCCCTGCCGCTCCCGGCGGCGTGGATGTGGCCCAGGGCGGCATAGGCCGCGCCGCTTTTTTCCAGGGATTTCAGGTCTATCGGGGCGTAATTCCCCGCCGCCCCCACCTCGCCGTGGACGCAAAGCAAATGCAGCTTCCCGTCGTCCGGGGCGGCGAACCCCGCCAGCGGGTCGTCCTCCCTGTGGGGGGCGGTAAAGGCGCAGCCATGCACCGTGCAGTTGAGCCGGGGCAGCTCCACCCCCTGCATCTCAGGTTGTGTAAAGATGTATACATTGTCAGGCCAGCGGTTTGCGGCGTAGGGCGATTGGGGGTGAAAGTAGTCATGGTTGCCGGGGGCAATGAACACCGGCACGGCCATCTCCCCCAGGGCCCGGCCGAGCGCCCGGACGGTCTCTGGGCGCACCCGTCCCCCGTCCAACAGGTCGCCGGGAAGGAAAACCAGATCGACGGCCTCTTCCTTGGCCAGCCGGGCCAGCCGGGCAGGAACGTCCCTCAGCTCCCCCCGGCGCAGGGCGCCCTTGTCCGGGGACAGGCCGGAAAAGGGGGAATCCAGGTGAAAATCGGCGGCGTGGAGCACCTTCATAGCTGTCCCTCCTAGGCGATATCGACGCGCTGGACACTTACACACCGCTTGGACTGCGCGTCGATGCAAAACAGCACCGCGTCCAGCTTACAGGGCCCCTCCGCGGGCTGGAACCGCCGGGGCAGTCCGCCCAGAAAGCGGTTGACCGCCTGGTCCGGGCGTATGCCGATGACCGACCGGCTGGGGCCGGTCATACCCAGGTCGGTGACAAAGCCCAGCCCCTGGGGCAGTATCTGGCAGTCGGCGGTGGGCACATGGGTGTGGGTGCCCCACAGGGCCTGGGCCCTCCCGTCCAGATGCCAGGCCATGGCCCCCTTTTCGCTGGTGGCCTCGGCGTGGAAATCCACCAGGGTCAGCCCGGCCTCCTCCCGCTTCAACACCTCGTCCACCCTGGTAAAAGGGTTGTCAAAGTTGGAATCCATGGCGGTGCGGCCGATGAGGTTTACCACCCGGATGCGCAGCCCCCTGGGGCCGTCGAACACCCCCCATCCCCGGCCCGGGGCCCGCCGGGTATAGTTGGCGGGCCGGATGATGTAGGGATTTTCGTCCATATACTTTACG
The DNA here is from genome assembly GCA_949494735.1 of uncultured Oscillospiraceae bacterium. Lineage (GTDB taxonomy): Bacteria > Bacillota > Clostridia > Oscillospirales > Oscillospiraceae > Enterenecus. Next base: position 2,359 of record CATABD010000137.1, on the reverse strand, counting down.
ATTTGTTGTTTGTCCCACGTATGATTTCCCATTGTTATCACATCTGCCCCGGCGGCAAATATGGCGTCCGCCTGGGCGGGAAGCAGGCCGTTGCAGGCGGCGTTTTCCCCGCACACCACGGTGAAGTGGATATCATGGAGCTTGCGCAGGGCGGGCAGGTGCCGGGAGAGAAAGTCCACCCCGGCGTCGCCCACCACGTCGCCAACAGCTAAAATGTGGATGTTCATTCCAATACCCCCATCCGAACATAAGGGGGAGCGGGCGAACCCCTCTCCCCCTCGCCGCCGCGAGCCTCGTATTGTCCGCTTCGCCGCAGCTCCCGCCCTTGTGCGGCCCAGTCCTCCGGGCCTGCGCAGGGAATTCCCTTTAAGCCTGATGTTCCTCTCCCACTAGCATGAGGCAGCCGTCCTTGTCGTATTTCAAAAGCTGGATTTCCGCCTTGGTGTTCCGGGCAATGTCCCTCATTTTCACCGACTCGGTGACGGATGCCATCAGGGTGTAGGATACGCCGTGCTTTTTCGCCCGGCCCGTGCGCCCGATGCGGTGGATATAGTATTCCTGCTCGTCGGGCACGTCGTAGTTGAACACCGCGTCCACGTCGTCGATATCCAATCCCCGGGCGGCCACGTCGGTGGCCACCAGCACCCGCAGCTTGCCGTCCTTGAACCGCTGGAGGGTGCGCTCCCGCTCCCGCTGGGGGATATCGCCGTGGATGGCCTCACAGGAGATGCCCCGCATCTTCAGCAGGCCGGCCAGCCGGTCGGTCATGTTCTTCGTGTTGCAAAAGGCAATGGCCCGGTCATAGCCGCCGTTGTTGATGAGGGCGGCCATGGTGTCCAGCTTCTGCTCCCGTCCCATCAGCTCAATGGCATACTGCTGGATATCCGGGCGGTTTTCCTCCACCGGCCGGACGGTGATTTCCGCCGGGTCGCGCTGGTATACCCAGGAGATATCCATAACTTCCCGTGATATTGTGGCGGAAAACAACCCCAGGTTGCGGCGGTGGGGCATTTTGTCCAGGATGCGGGTGACGTCCTGGATGAACCCCATGTCCAGCATCCGATCCGCCTCGTCCAGCACCACAGTCTGCACCTTGTCCAACCGAACGGTGCGCCGCTTCATGTGGTCCATCAGCCGCCCGGGGGTGGCCACCACGATCTGGGGCTTGCTTTTGAGCTGGGTAAGCTGCTTCTCAATGGGCTGGCCGCCGTAGAGGCATACGGTGCGCACCCCCTCCCGGAAGGCGCACAGCTCCCTCAGCTCGTCCCGGATCTGGATGGCCAGCTCCCGGGTAGGGGCCAGGATCAGGGCCTGGATGTCGCTGGATTCCGGGTCAATGTGCTCCACCATAGGGATGCCGAAGGCGAAGGTTTTGCCGGTGCCGGTGGGCGCCTTGGCAACCACGTCCCTCCAGTCCATGAAATAAGGGATCGCCCCGCCCTGGATAGGGGTGGCCTGGGCAAAGCCCTTTTTGTCCAGCGCTTTCATGGTTGCCTCGGACAAGCCCATATCCTTATAATAATAGGTTTCTTTCACTTGCGCGCCGTTAATTTCCATACAGCCGTTCCTCTCGCGTAAAATAAAAATTCAGGGGCAAGCCGACGGCTCGCTCTTATGCCGGTGGGCCCGCTGCCGCTCCACCAGGTCGGCCAGGGTAGTGTGATCCACCACCTGGGACACGGCCCGGTGTATATCCTGCCACAGCTCCACCGTCACACAGTCGCAGCTGTGCTCGCAGTAGCCGCCGTCGGTGGCGCACTCCACCGGGGCCAGATCGCCCTCCAGCGGACGGAGGATGTCGCCCACAGAATACTCCTCCGGCTTCCGGGTGAGCAGATAGCCGCCCCCCGCCCCCCGCACAGACCGCACCAGCCCCGCACGGGCCAGGGGCGTGACAATCTGCTCCAGGTATTTGTCGCTGAGCTGCTGCCGCCGGGCGGCATCCCGCAGGGATACCGGTCCATCGTCCACATGCTGGGCGATGTCCACCATCAGCCGAAGGGCATACCGCCCTTTTGTGGAAATTTTCATGGGGGTCCCCTCCAAAAAAGTTCACTGTTTTTAAAATACCACAATTCTGGTGGGAATTCAAGGGGAACTTCAGCCCAACCCCAGCTATACTCCAACTTTCCCATTGACAAACCCCGTTCGGTATGGTATCATACCCATTGTGTTTGGACGGCTTTCTTTATGGAGAGATGTCCGAGTGGTTTAAGGAGCCGGTCTTGAAAACCGGTGACCCGCAAGGGCCGTGGGTTCGAATCCCACTCTCTCCGCCAGATTACAATTTCATCATTTCGATGTTTTCGACACGCGGAAGTACCCAAGTGGCCGAAGGGGCTCCCCTGCTAAGGGAGTA
>CATABD010000136.1 GCA_949494735.1 uncultured Oscillospiraceae bacterium | reverse complement strand
AGGGACGGGGGCTTGTATACCTGCCGCCGCTCCCCGAAAACGGACAGGCTTTTTGTTCACTCCCGCTCACAAAAACCCTGCCCGCTTTCCTGCCGGTGCAAGCGGGGCGCAAAAGTGCCGCACCCCGCTTCCCCCGTCAGCCGCGCCAGCAGGTATAACACACTACACTTTGCTTCGCAAAGTCGTGTGCCAAAGGGGGCCAGCGGCCCCCTTTGGAAACCCCCGCTCCCGGCCTGCGGGCCGGGTCAAGGGCCTACCGCCCATATCAATCCATCAATCAATCTATCCTATAATTCAGTATATGGGTTGACAGGAGCGACAAATTGTGATACAATAAGAGCATAAAGGAGGCGAGAGCCATGAGCGAGATAGGCGCCAGACTGCGGACGCTCCGGGAGGGGATCGGACTCTCCCAAGCCAAGTTCGGAAAGATTGCGGGTATCCCCCAGGCCACCATCAACCGATACGAAACGGGGTATTCCTCCGCCCCCATCAAGGTGCTGATTTGGTATGCGGACTATTTTGACGTGTCCATGGACTACCTCTGCTGCCGCACCGAGAAGCCCCAGGGGAGGCTGTACGAGTTCAAGCCGAGAATCCTTGAGGAAGATAAGGATATGAAGCAGTTCGTGGAGATGTGCTTTGACCCCAAATCCCCCATGAATGACCGTCTGAAAAAGGCCATCATCGAACTGCTGGAAGGGGTGAAGGAATGAAGGCCGTGATATATGCCCGCTATTCCAGCGACAACCAGCGGGAGGAAAGCATCGAGGGCCAAATTCGGGAGTGCACCACCTTTGCCGAGAAGAACGGCGTTACCATTCTGCGGCACTACATCGACCGGGCCTTTTCCGCCAAGACCGACAACCGCCCGGAGTTCCAGAACATGGTGAAGGACAGCGGCAAACGGCTCTTTGACATGGTGATTGTCTGGAAGCTGGACAGGTTCGCCCGGAACCGCTACGACAGCGCCCGGTACAAGGCCACTCTGAAAAAGAACGGGGTAAAGGTGGTGTCCGCCACCGAGGTCATTTCCGACGGGGCCGAGGGCATCATTTTGGAGAGCGTGTTGGAGGGGTACGCCGAATACTACTCCGCCGACCTGTCCGAGAAGGTGGTGCGGGGCATGACGGAGAACGCCCTCAAATCCAAGTACAATGGCGGCACCCTGCCCATCGGGTACTTGATTGACAGCGAGCAGTATTTCCAGCTTGACCCTCTGACCGCCCCCTTTGTGCTGGAAGCCTTTCAGCGATATGACGAGGGGGCTACCATGAAAGAGATACGGGACTATCTGAACGGGCAGGGCGTGAAGAACACACGGGGCCAGCCCTTGACTTACAACAGCATACAGCACCTTTTGAACAACCGCCGTTACATCGGGGAGTATACCTACCGGGACATTGTGGTGCCGGAGGGCATCCCCGCCATCGTCCCCCAAGAACTCTTTGACCGGGTACAGGAACGGCTGGCGAAGAACAAGAAAGCGCCGGCCCGCTATAAGGCCGAGGAAGATTACTTACTGACCACGAAGTTGTTCTGCGGGTACTGCGGGGCCTATCTCTGCGGCGAGAGCGGCACCAGCCACACCGGGAACACCCACCGCTATTACAAGTGCGTGTCCGTGAAGAAGAAGCGGACGGAGTGCCATAAGAAGTCTGTCCGCAAGGAATGGATAGAGGATTTGGTGGTGGGCGAAACCATGAAAATGGTGATGGACGATAAGGCGATAGAGGCCATCGTGTCCATGCTGATGGAGTTGCAGGACAGGGAGAATGTGAATTTGCCGCTGTATGAACAGCAGTTGCGGGAAGCGGATATCGCCATTCAAAACCTGTTGAACGCTATCCAGCAGGGAATCCTCACCAAGTCCACCAAGGGACGGCTGGAGGAATTGGAGGCCGCAAAGGAGGAACTGGAAACCCGTATTGCCTGTGAGAAGCTGGCGAAGCCCAAGGTGAGCGCCGAGTTCATGACCTTCTGGCTCCACCGCTTCCGCAAGCTGGACGTGCGGCAGAAAGCCCACAGGAAGATGTTGATTGATACTTTCATCAATGCCATTTTCCTCTACGATGACAAGATGGTGATTACCTTCAACCACAAGGAAGGGACGGACACGATTACATTTGATGACCTCAAAGCCTCGTCTGCGGCGGGAAAGACTGGTTCGGATTTGGATTGCTTAACTGCACCAAGTCTCGTTGACAAACGAGATGCAGGCAAAAATCCCGTACTTCGGTACGGGATTTTTGCTCACAAAAGAAGAAAATCAAAAGAATCGAGAACAATAGTCGCACATTAGAAAAATTGAGGGGCGTAAAACAAAAATAACGTACCGGAGATGCAAATTCACCGAATTTTGGAGTTTTCAGAAGCATACATGACTCGAACTCCCAAGCATTCAAAAAAAGCGAAAAAGGCCGTCCACAGCCTGCCAGTTTTCCTGGCAAGCCCGTGGGCGGCTTTTTTTGTTCCCACAACTGTTCATATTGGTGGTTATGCTCGCTTTGACTCTCGATCATTGTTGGTATTGGTGATAGCTTTATCAATACCTTTCGGCTATACTTGCGTTGCAATCAGCGGAAAGGAGAATGACGCCATGCCAGCCACCAAAAACCTCTGCGCTCAGATCAGCTTGGAACTGCATCAAAAAATCTCGGAGGCCAGAGAGGAATCGGGCCTGACCACCGCGCAGTACATCACCAACCTTTTAATCGAATACTACGAAATGAAAGAAAATGGAGGTAACACAGTCATGACCAACAACAAATCCCGCACCCTCGCCTTTCAAATTGAGGAGGATCTCTTCCAGCGGATCAAGACCCACCTGGAGCGCGAGACCCGGCGCACGGGCCGGAAGCTGACCCAGCGGGAGTTCGTGCTGGGGCTGATCGAGGATGCCCTGGACGCGGCGGAGCGGCGGGCGGACAGCCCGGAGCCGGAGGGACAGCCCAGCGAGGGGGCCAGTGTCAGCCCCTGTGAGGCCCAGCCGGAGGGCGGCGGCATCCAGCCCCAGGATGGCCCCGGCGAGGGCAGTGAGGGGTCGTGTGAGGACGAGACGGGCCTCCCCGACAGCCAGGACGAGTGACGGCAGCAACAGAGCGGCCCAGGTCAATCCGTTGGGATGGCCTGGGCCGCTCTGGCTGTATATAACACGAAAAATACGGATGAGGAGAACGCCATGAATCAAAAAGTCTACATGACCGACCAGGAGTTTACCGCGCATATGGCCGCGCTGATCCCCACCCCCAGCGAGGAGGCCGATGACAGCCTGCTGGACCTTGCCCATAGCCTTTGGTTCGAGCTGAAGGAGGATCTGTGCCACACCTTCTCCTTTATCTCCCGCCACTTCACCCCCGAAACGCTGCAGAGGGTGTACGATCTGTGCAAAGGGAAGGATCAGGGCATCCTGCCGTGGGAGCTGGTGGGGACGGCGATCTACCTCCAGGCAGGGACGCCCCCGCAGGAGATCAGCAAGCGGGAGTGGAAGGACTTTCAGATCCTGTCCACGCCGAATGCCCCCGACACGCTCAGTACCATGGGCATCTGCACGGTGCGGGAGCGTGGAACGGAAACGCGGTTCTACACCCTCCACTTCGGGCAGTTCGACCCGAAGGAGCTGCTGGACATGGCGGCGAACCAGGCAGGACGCGCCAGCATCACGGTGACGGAGGCCATCCAGCGGCTCGACTACCGCAATATGCGGACGGCCAGTGTGGAGGCCAACAAGGCTGTCTACGGCCCGGAGTCCCCCATGGCGGAGAAGCTGTCCCTGCTGATGGCCTTCAGCCCTATCACCGCGGGCCGCATCACCATTGACGCGGACAGCGGAAGCGTTGCCATTGAGGTAAATCCGCTGTGGGAGAAGCTGCGTGATGAGCGGGAGGCCAGCCCGCCCACGCGGCAGAGGCAACCCAGCCGGAAGCGTTCTTCCAAACACAAAAATCAGCCGGACAGATAACCGGGAAAAGAGGCGGGCCAGAGCATCCCAGCAACGGGATGTTCTGGCCCGCCTTTTTTCGTTTCGCCAGAAGGAGGTGACTACTACGAGACAAACCCCAAACCCAGAGGATTTCTGGAAATTCACGGACGAGGAGATGGAGACCGCTAAGGGGACGGACCTGCCGGACCTGCTGGAACACCTGGGATACACTGTCCGCCGCCTGGGCAGCCGGTACCACACCACCAGGGAGATGGACAGCCTCCGCATCAAGGACCGCCGCACCTGGAAGCGGTACTCCAACGGCAAGGGCGGGGACGCCATCACATTTTTGCAGGAGTTCTGCGGCAAGGATTTCCGGGAGGCGGTGAACTACCTGCTGGAGTTTAACGGGAAGCGCGCCAGGGACTCTCCCGCTCCGCGCCCCAAGTCCGCCCCGCAGGAGGAAAAGCCTGTCTTTGCCCTGCCCATCGCCAACCGGGATCAGCGCCGGGTGTTCGCCTATCTTCAAAAGAGGGGCATCGCCGCCCAGGTCATCCGGGGCTTTATCGACTCCGGCCTGCTCTACGAGGACAGCCTGCACCACAACTGCGTCTTCGTGGGCCGGGAGACTGGCGGCAAGCCGGTGTTCGCCAGCAAGCGCGGCACCTACGACCTGAACGGCTCCGGCTTCAAGGCGGACGCGGCGGGCAGCGACAAAAGCGTGGCCTTCCGTCTCCCCTGCGACCCGGCCCTGGATTGGGTGGCGGTGTTCGAGGCGCCCATCGACCTGATGAGCTTCTGCACCCTGCACCGGCAGGTGCGGAGCAACGCCGTGGCCCTGTGCGGCCTCTACCAAGGCCCGCTGGACACCTATCTGCGGGAGAACCCCCACCTGAAGCGGATCGTCCTGTGCTTAGACGCGGACGGGCCGGGTCAGGAGGCCACAGAAAAGTTCCGGGCGGAGTACGGGCAGAAGGGCTACGCTGTGTCCACCCGGACGCCTGCCCAGGGGAAGGACTGGAACGCCTACCTGCAACAGCGCGGACAGGCCATAGAAAGGAGGGATCAGCGCCAAATTCAAAACAATTTCATTCAAAAAAGGAGGAGAAACCAGTGGCAGACTTAGGAAAACTGATCAGCGACAAGACCGCCGCGGACACCCAGTGGCGGGAGCAGCGGCAGGCGGAGCGTGAGACCGCCGCCAGTCTCCGGGACGAGGGCGTGGCGGAGATCGCCGCCGCCCCGGAAGCGTTTACCCGCTACTTGGATATGCAGGGGGACAACCCCGCCTACAGCGCCGGAAACATCGCCATGATCATGAAGCAGAACCCGGAGGCCACCGTTGTGTTCACCCGCGACCGCTGGAAAAGCCAGGGCCGCACGGTGCTGGAGGCGGAGCAGGACAAGGGGAGCAAGATCTTCGTCCGGCCCTCCAATGGCCGGGGGTACACCCTGGCGGACGCCTTTGACGTGAGCCAGACCCAGGGCCGGGAGGTGTGGAAGCCCCGGCTGGAGGACAACACCCCGGAGATGGAGACAGCGCTGGCCGCCCTGCTGAACTACTCCCCCGTCCAGGTGACGGCGCGGGAGGATCTGGACGCCCCGGCGTACTACGACGCCCAGAGCATGGCGCTGGCTGTGGACCCCGCCTATCCGGACAGCGAGGCGTTCGGGGCCATCGCCGCCAAGATCGCCCAGGCCCGCTTCCATGATCACGGCTATAACCGGGCGTACAGCCGGGAGGGCAGTGAACTGAGCGCCCAGAGCGTGGCATACATCCTGTGCCGCCGCTTTGGGATCAGCCGGGAGCTACCGGATCTGTCCAAACTGCCGGAGCTGTTCCAGGGCCGGCAGGGCCAGGGGCAGTTGGAGGTGCTGAACACCATCCGGGACATGAGCAAGCAGATCGGCGGCGGCATCGACAAGAGCCTTGCCCCGCCCCAGCGTTCCGCCCCCACTGTCAACAGAGACGCCAGATAAGATCATCATTCAGGGATAAAAATTTGAAAGACGGAGGAAATGAACCTATGAAACGCATTCTTACTATCCTGTGCGCCCTGGCCCTCGTCATGGCCGGGAGCGCCACCGCCCTGGCGGCGGAACCGGAGGCTGGCCAGAGCGCCAGCTACTACCCCATTTCCGTGGAGGAGTACACCTACGGTCCCCTGGACGAGCTGCGGGTGAACAAGACCTACCAGCTCTCCCTGTTGGACGACCCCAGCCTCATCCCCACCGAGGACTTCGTCCGCAACGGGCGGCGCTAC
>CATABD010000135.1 GCA_949494735.1 uncultured Oscillospiraceae bacterium | reverse complement strand
ATAAAGACCTGCCGCCCGTCCTCGTCCACACTGTACAGCACCACATCATTCCGGGTGACATACTGCCGCACACCCCGCCCTGCCCACGGCTCCACATGATAGGGCTGATACTTGAACGGGAAAGTGGTGAGCTGTTTCTGAATCTCAAATTTCAGTCGAAAATACCATTCCTCCGCCAAAGCTGGATCATGAAACTGGGCCGCAATATAGTCCGCCTTTTCCTCAATGTCCTGTATGGCGCTTTCGGTGTAGACAATCTTATACTGCGGTATCTGTGCCATGGGCGAACCGTCCTTTCATGCGGCGGTCAAGCTCGTCCTGACTGTATACCCGGCCCGCCGCAATGTCAGCTTCGCTTCGGAGCAGCTTGGCGTTGACCTCCTGGGTGGTCATATTTTCCCAGGCTTTGAGAGTAGGACGGAAAGGCATCCCGCCCTCCCGCAAGCTCTGCTGGGCAAAAATGCGCACGGCCTCCGCAAAAGAAGTGCCTAAATTGCGGTATAACTCCTCTACCTCGGCTTTGAGGTCACTGTTCATTCTGATTTGCAGGGTGGCGTCCATTGCCATATCCACCGCCTCCTTGTAGTGCTATTGTACTACAAGTATTCCCTCGCGTCAAGAAAACTTGCTTGAAAGGAAGTGGCTGATTTGAAAATAGGTTACGTCCGTGTCAGCACCCAGGAGCAGAACACTATCCGGCAGGAGCTGCTGATGGAAAGCCTGGGTGCGGATGAGGTTTACATCGACCGCATGAGCGGCAAGAGCACAGACAGGCCGGAGTTAAAAAAGCTGATGGAGTACGTGCGTCGAGGCGACACGGTGATTGTGGAATCCATCAGCCGGTTTGCCCGCAATACCCGCGACCTGTTGGAGCTGGTGGAACGGCTGTCGGCCAAAGGGGTAGAGTTCGTATCCAAAAAGGAGGCCATCGACACCACCACCCCCAGCGGGAAGTTCATGCTCACCATCTTCGGAGCTGTGGCCGAGCTGGAGCGGGAGTATATCCTACAGCGCCAGCAGGAGGGGATTGCCATTGCCAAGGCCAACGGCATCTACAAGGGCCGGAGGCCCATCCAGCGCCCGGAGTTTCCCCAGGTGGCGGAGCTCTGGCGGGAGGGGAAGATCACGGCGGTGGAGGCCATGCGGCGGCTGGATATGAAGCCGCGCACGTTTTATCGGAGGGTGAAAGCCCTGCCGTAAAGAAAAAGATCAGCCGCCCATCGGCTGATCTTTTTTTTCGTCCATCGCCATGAGAAACGTCCGCAGAAGCCGCTCTGCGTACTCCCGCTCCGTGGGTGTGGCGCTTTGGAGCATGAGGGCTATGGTATTGCTCTCCTCCACTGTGGACGTACCATATAAAATATAGTCCGTAGACAGCCGGAGGGCACGGGATATTTTACATAGGGTGGGGACGGACATTCCCTTCACGCCCAGCTCGATATCCGAGCAGAACTTGGGTGTCACGTCCAGCAGCTCGGCAAACTGCTCCCGGGTGTAGCCCATGAATTCCCGCTGTGTGCGGATTCGCTTCCCAATCGCGCCCCAGTCCATTCAATCCCTCCGTTCCTTCTGTAGTTTAACCCGGATAGTTGTAGTTATAAATAAACTTATAGGGTTGACTATTGAGAACTGCTGGGGTATATTTAACATGATAGACCACTACAACAGTACAGCCGGGATAGGGCCTAATCTCCACATTACACAAAAATACGGGAGGATATGACTATGGGAGAGTATGTCAAGAAGAAAAAAGATATGAAATTTCAAAGCCAGGACGCGCTGAACGCAGTACAAAGCGTAATTGAAGAAGCGGGCAAGGCATTGAATGACAAGTCCAGAAAGATAACCGATTCCCCGATTGCCGACGCCCTGGCGGGTGCGGTGGGTGTAGGACTGGGCGCGGGTATTGGTTTTGCGGGGTTATATCTTGGCGGTTCTGTGGGACTAAGCGCCGCAGGGATTACCAGCGGATTAGCAGCAGCTGGCCATCTGATTGGCGGTGGCATGGTAGCTGGAATCGGTGTCCTGGCTGCTCCTGCTGTCATACTGGGAGGCGCTGGAATAGGGATTGCCTCACACGTGAGAAATAAAAAGCTGCGTGAGGCAAAAGAACTTCTTTACAAGGAAGCGGTTGCCAAGCAGACAGCCATCGTCAAAGCCTTAAAAGAGGAAGCAAATGCGGACAAAGGCCGAATTGAGTATCTACAGGGGCTAAATGTTCTTTTACAATCCGCCATTAAGGATTTGAAGCATGATTTGGGAATTTGAAAATCCCGGCAATACGCTTGCACATTACAGCAGCTTATAGAAAAGAGGTATCTTTCATGGGAGAATACATCACAAAGAAAGAAGATATGAAGTTCCAAAGCCAGGAGGCCCTGGTTCCTGTGCAGAACGTCATCGATGAGGCGGGCAAGGTGCTGAACGATCCCTCGCTGCGGGTTGAGGATTCCGCCATCAGCGGGGCAATTACCGGGGCACTGGGCGCGGGTGCGGGCGGTGCCCTTGGATTTGCTGGGCTTTATTTTGGCGGTACCGTCACTGGCCTAAGCGCCGCAGGGATCACCAGCGGGCTGGCCGCAGCTGGCGGATTGATCGGCGGGGGAATGGCGGCAGGGCTCGCCGTAGCGGCGGCTCCTGCTGTCATACTGGGGATTCTTGGAGCCGCAATTGGAGCGGCCTCCGAGGAGGAAAAGCTTCGCGAAGCAAAAGAACTGGTATATCAGAATGCCCTAAAAAAGCAAACGGCTATCTTGGAAGCACTGGTATTTGAAACCGAAACGGACAAAAAAAGAATCGAATACCTGAACGGACTGAATAACCTTTTGAGTGCCGCTATTAAAGACTTGGAGCATGATTTGGGAGTTGCGTAGTGTTTGGGGGGACAGCATCCATGAGCCAATTTAAATACTCCGATCAAGAGAAAGACCTGAATAAAGTATTGAAGATGAATTTGGACACCTCCAAAGTCTTGCAAGATGATTCTGGAATGGCCTCCACCCGCAAAGAAGCCGACGCCGCCATCGCATCCTCCCTGGAACTGCTGCAATCTCTTGGAAAAGGCAAAGAAGTGGGCAAACTGGCCCAGGAGGTTTCCGAACATGGGAAAGACCGGCACCTGGAGCATCGGCCCGAAATAGAGCCCTGGGAGGAGATTGTCCGTCAGGCCAATGAGTATTGCCCTGCCCCTGTCATACTGGAAGATATCATGTCCGACCGCGAGATACAGGCGGCGTTTGACGAGCGGGATGAAATCCGCAGACGCTTTGCGGAAAAAACCAGCATCATCAACCCCACAGACTTATCTTTTTTGACTGTCGCCACCGCCCTGCAAGTCGCCAAAAGCCTGGTTTTCCCCTATGTTGCAAAGATGTTCCAGTACGGCGAGAGCTTTGATCCTAACAACAGAAAAGCCCATAATGATAAGTCCATTGAACGCGACCACCGTCAGGCCAACGATGCTTTCCGGGACAAGCATTTGGACAACCATGGCACAGGGTATTGGATAAACCTCCTGTATCAAACACCCCCATACGACATTACCAAAGGCTCAGCAGCTATGGGCATCAACATGGGTGGGCGTTATCACCGAATGTATACCCTGGGCCATGACCCGATCCTGGGCTGGCTTTTCGGCACCATGAACATTTTGACGGATGTCATCACATTGAACAATTTCAGCTCTTATCGGGTCATCCGAAAGCCAAAAATGATAATCACACCTGAGCCTGTTTCCATTGGTCAAATGATTCAGGAGAGCTATCAGCTTGTGCGGGATGACTTTCTCAATCTCCCTGCGGCAGTCTTTGCCCAGGCACGGCATTTCAAGTCTGACGAGTACACAAAATGCGGGCTCCCGGTTCCGATTCTCTCCAGCCTCAACGAAAATTTTGCCAGCAAGCTCTACAGGTCGCAGTACGATGCCCTTTGCTTTGCCCGTGACGCCAAAATCGTGGGCGCATCATTCATCGTGTCAAAGCTCTTTGATATTGTCATCTCCCTCGTCCACGGGCTGTTCTGTACCGAAGGCGAGGACAAAGACCTGTTTGAGTGCAGGACGCGGAAAATCTTGCTGGTTTCCAACAGCATCGCCTCCACCAGCACCATCATCCACGCGGGGATCACCGCCAACCCCAAAAACCTGGATATCGGCAGCCTGCTCAATACCATCACCCACCTGTTCACAGATATCCGCTTTATTCTGCGGGTCAAACAGGAGTTCATCGACAGCGAGATTTCAAGCAGGCTACAAAAAGAGCTTGACGAGGTGGACAGGCTGTACGAGACGATTTAGCCTAAAAAATGCCCGAGCGGGACCCACCCGCCCGGGCATTTGCCCCCTCTACCCCTCGTTACCATACCGCTAACGCCACAGGCACCGCGTTCATCACCGCCAGCTCCTCCCGGGCGAAATAGTCCCGGAGGACCAGGCCCCGCTCCCGGGCCATCCCTTCCAGCCCCTCCCCCGCCATCCCGGCGCACACCAGCTGGCCGGGGCGCAGGGCGTCCAGCACCTCCTCCAGCCCGTGGCCCTCCGCCGCCAGGGGGGCGTTGAGCCGTCCGTCCGGCCCCGCCGCCGGGAGGGGCAGCACCACGCAGTCCGCCCGGTCCGCCCCCGCCATGGACGGCTCGCAGGCCGTCCCCTCCCCCCGCTCCAGCGCGTAGGTATGTACGCTGTGGCCGTCGTCGGCCAGCAGCGCCGCCAGCGCCGCCTGCCGGGGGTCGCCCCCCGCTACCCAGATATTTTTTGCCCGCAGCATTTGAAACCCCTCCTGTCCGATGTTCGTCATCAGTCCAGTGTATTCCCGCCGGGGAGGACGGGTGACTGCCCGGTTTGCCGTTGACACGGCCTGTCCAATTTGATATACTGATTATACACAACTGAATAGCGGTAATGTCTTCAGGGCAGGGTGAAATTCCCGATCGGCGGTACAGTCCGCGAGCGCGCAAGCGCTGATTTGGCGTAATTCCAAAACCGACAGTGATAGTCTGGATTCGAAGAAGGTGTGCTGGAACAGCCAGTGGGACCATTGGCTGTCTGCGCTCTTTTTCCCCGCGCCCGACGCCCTGCTGACATGTCCGGCACACCTGGATTCTTTCACGCCTGAACGGCATTTTGCTGCGTTCGGGCGTGAATTTTTTCAGGAGGTCTTTTTATGAAAAGCAGGACAAGAACCATCGCGGCAACCGGCACGCTCTGCGCCCTGGCCTACGCCGCCGCAGCGGCGGGGCGGGTCCCCCTGGTGCTCTTTTTGAAGTACGACCCCAAGGACATTGTAATTGCCGTCGGCGGCTTTGCCTTTGGCCCGTCCGCCTCCTTTGCCATCGCCCTGGCGGTCTCCTTGGCCGAGCTGTTCACCATCAGCGAAACCGGCCTGTGGGGCCTCCTTATGAACGTTATCTCCAGCTGTTCCTTCGCCTGTACGGCCTCTCTCCTTTACAAAAGGAGGCGGACGGCCCTGGGCGCCGCCACAGGGCTTTTGTGTGGATGGGGATGTATGGTCTGCGTCATGCTGTTCTGGAATTACCTGGTCGCCCCCATCTACATGGGCTGTTCAAGGCAGGCTGCGGCCCAGCTGCTCCTCCCGGTTTTTCTGCCCTTCAATCTCATCAAAGGCGGGCTGAACGCCGCCGTCACCATGCTTTTATACAAGCCCCTCGCCGCCGCGCTGCGCCGCGCCCGCCCACAGCAAACCTGACGGCCCGTTTTTCTCACCGCCCGCGCAAGTTTTTCCCAAAACCGGGCATACTACCCCTACCAAATACATTTGGAGGGATCGCCATGCCAAACGCCTACGAAAACTACCACAAGGGCAATGTGGACTTCATGAAGAGCAAGACCCGGGAAAACCTGATGCGCTCCTTCGCCGGGGAGAGCCAGGCCCGCAACCGCTACACCATCGCCGCCTCCGCCGCCCGCAAGGAAAAGCTGGAGGTGGCCGCCCGGGTGTTTGAGTTCACCGCCGACCAGGAGCGGGCCCACGCCAAGGTGTTCTACGACCTGCTGCTGCCCTCCGCCGGGCAGAACATCGCCATCGACGGCAATTACCCCATCGACCTGTCGGACAAGACCCTGGACCTGCTCCGCGCCGCCCGCCACAACGAGTACCAGGAGTTTGAGCACGACTACGCCCAGTTCGCCAAGACCGCCCACGATGAGGGCTTCGACCTCATCGGCGGGCAATTCGAGCTCATCGCCCAGATCGAAAAGACCCACGGGGACCGCTTCGGGCTGCTGGCCGACCTGCTGGAGCGGGGGGCGCTGTTCGGCGAGGACAACCACCAGACGGTGTGGATGTGCCTGAACTGCGGGGAGATCATTACCTCCTCCCTGGCCCCCCAGGTCTGCCCTGTCTGCCGCCACGGCCAGGACTTTTTCGTCCGGCTGGACTGGGCGCCGTATACCGCCGGACGCTGAACCCGGCTGTAAGGAAGCCCCGGATTTATAAAATCCGGGGCTTCCTTCGGCCTTAGCCCGCCGCTCTCGACGGCTCAGCGCTTTTTGTTGTCACGCTTCGCC
>CATABD010000134.1 GCA_949494735.1 uncultured Oscillospiraceae bacterium | reverse complement strand
AATTACAAACAGGTACAGCGGTATATCCGGCTGACAGAGCTTGTGCCGGAGCTCCGCAAGCTGGATATGAATCCTTTGCGCTGGGCGAAATCAGCAAGACAGAATATCTCGCTGCAAAAGCCGCCGCCCGGATCAGCGAGTTGGAGGCCGCGCTGGAGAATATGGGGACGGATGGCAGCTTGCGGAACGGCTTTGTTTCTGCCTTTGGGAAGTATCTGGAGGTAGAGGAAATTAATTGGGCGTTCCAGAAGTGCAACAAACCGCAGGAGAGATATTGCGCGGAAACAGTTGCGCAAAGAGATGGAGGTATTGAAAGGCAATGAGAAAACACACACCGCTTTTGCCTGTGGAAATCATTGAACAGGCCGTAACTGGGGAGCCGGAAGCTGTTGAAGCTGTGATAGAGGGTTTTCATCAGCGAGGTTTTTCCCGCGCCGTTTGCGCCTAAAAAGCCGTAAATCTCGCCCTGTTTCACACCCATGGTTATATCGTTCAGTATGGGGCTGCCGTCAATGGTCTTGGACAGGTGGCGGGTTTCAACTGCATAGGTCATGCCTGCGCCGCCTCCCCGGATTGGTTCAGCCGCTTGAAAATCAGCGTGACCCGATGGGCGAGGCCCACAAGAGAATACTGCGAGCTGCCCAGGTATCCAGGGAAAGGGGGCGGCTCTGGAGGATATATCCCCCGTCGCGCCTTGGGAGGTAGCACAGCGACGGGGGATAATCCAGCAGAGCCTCTGTGGACGGAACGAGGAAAATAGGCGGGGGTATTTCTGGTCACGGTGACCAGAAGCCATACAAAAACATCGCTCCGTTTTTTAGCGGAAGCGGTGTTTTGTGTAAGGTTGACAGCCCATTTAATTTGTTGTGTTTCTGTATGCTCTTGTTAAGGGAAGATATTTAAGTCAAATACTTTTGCATTTCCCTTTGAGTTAGTTTTTCGCAAGTGAAAGCTGCAAGCAGTTAAACTAAGATTGAACATTAAGGCCCCTCCTCTTTGTGTATTGTAGTAATTATAACAAAAAAACACGGTCTTGTCCTATAAAAATAGAAGTAGCACATGAAAATTCAAAATCACGTATACTCCTATTACCCTGTATAGCAGCTACCCTGTTTCGGTTTGTGATACCTGTTTTATGGGTAGCTACCAAAATCCGGCCCGCTCTTTTTTGCGCCAAAATCAAATGGACGCCAGGAATTTCAGGAACTGCCCCTGCCCCTTGGGGGAGCGGGCATAGACTCCGCAGTGCTCCAGCACCAGGGCGAACACCTTGCCCGTCTCCGCCTTTACGATATCCAGGGCGTTGTCCGGGGTGATCTCATAGCTCTTGGCGAAATTCTCCGCCCAGTCCGCGTGCTTTGCAGTCAGCGCATCGGCGCGCAGGTCGGCTCCCTTGGCCAGACCCTCCGCCACCGCAGCCAGCTCCTCCTTGAGGCGGGCCGGAAGCACCGCCAGCCCCATCACCTCGATGAGGCCGATGTTCTCCTTTTTGATGTGGTGCAGCTCCGCATGGGGATGGTAGAGGCCCAGGGGATGCTCCGCTGTGGTGATATTGTTGCGCAGCACCAGATCCAGCTCAAATTTTCCATTCCGCTTCCGGGCGATGGGGGTGATGGTATTGTGGGGCTCTCCGTCCGTCTCGGCAAAGATAAACGCCTCCTCGTCGGTGTACCCCCGCCAGACGGTCAAAATCCGATCCGCCAGCTCTACCAGCCGCCCCGGGTTTTCAGAGGCGAGGCGCACCACCGACATGGGCCATTTCACAATGCCCGCCTCCACGTCCTCGAAGCCGGGGAAGGTGAAGGGGGTCTCCACCGGGGCCTTGGCCATGGCGAACTCGTACCGCCCGCCCTGGAAGTGGTCGTGGGCCAGGATGGAGCCGCCCACGATGGGCAGATCGGCGTTAGAGCCCACGAAGTAGTGGGGAAACTGGCCCACGAAGTCCAGCAGCTTGGAGAAGCAGGCCCGGTCGATCCTCATGGGGGTATGGATGCTGTTCAGACAGATGCAGTGTTCGTTATAATAGACATAGGGGCTGTACTGCAAGAACCAGGGGGAGCCATTGATTTTAATGGGGATGATTCTATGGTTCTGCCGGGCGGGGTGGTTCACCCGGCCCGCGTAGCCCTCGTTCTCGGCGCACAGCTGGCACCGGGGATAGGCGGAGGCGGGCAGGTTTTTCGCCGCGGCGATGGCCTTGGGGTCCTTCTCCGGCTTGGACAGGTTGATGGTCACGTCCAGCTCGCCGTACTGGGTGGGGGCCTTCCACTGGATGTCGCGGGCGATGCGGTCCCGGCGGATGTAGTTGGTGTCCTGGCTGAATTTGTAGTACCAATCGGTGGCCTTTTGGGGATCCTCTTGATACAGGGCCTTGAAGCGGTCGATGACTTGGCCGGGCCGGGGGGTAAGACGGCCCATCAATTCGGTATCGAACAGGTCCCGGTAGACCACGGAGTTTTCGGACAGCACGCCCTGCTTATGGGCGTCATCCAGAAGCTCGGCCAGCACCGGGGCCAGCTCCACCGCGCCCCAGTCCGTGCCGGGATTGGCGTAGCTGTCGATTTTCAGCGCGTCCAGGATGGCGTTCACCGCCCAGTCCTTCTCGCAGGGCTGGATGAGGCCCGTTTCCAGGGCATAGGAGATCAGCTTGGAAATGGCAGAATCAATCATGGTAACACTTCCGTTCTTTCGGGATAATATTGGGGCCCCGCAAAGCCGCCCTTTGGCTTTGTGGGGAGAGGAGCCGCAGCAAAACGAGCGAGCTTTCGGCATCAGCCGGAAACGGGGAATGCGGAGCTTGCGGCGACGACGCAGCCGCCCTGGGGCCGGATGTGGAGCACGTGGCATTTGCCCGCCCCGAACAGGGCCTCCATGCCGTTTTTGAACACGGTGAGATAATCCTCGGGCACCCAGGCCTGGATAGTGCCCGCGAAGCCGCCGCCGTGTACCCGGCAGGCCCCCATGCCGTCCAGCAGGTATTCCGCCGCCGTCAGGGCCAAGGGGATGGCCTGCTGGCTTGGGTCGTGGATCGACCAGGTGTTTTGCAGGCACAGGGAGGAGGACAGGCCGGAGGCGTTCACCAGGTTCAGGAAGGCCTCGAAGTTCCCGGTTTTCAGCGCGTCCGCCTCCTGGGCGGCCCGGCGGTCGTCGGAATAGAAGTGCATGGCCCGCAGTACCGCCCGGTCGCCGCACTCCGAGCGCAGGGCAGGCAGGGCGGCCTGGAAATCCTCCAAGGGCACCTCCCGCAGCACCGCCTTGCCGAAGTGGGCGGCCACCGCCCCCATCTCCCGGGTGACGGCGGCATAGTCGTCCGTCAGGTCGCCGTGGCTGGAGCCGGTGTCCACAATGCACAGGGCATGGCCGGACTTGCTGAAATCGTAGTCCACCCGCTCCACCACCGGGTTGGCGGGGTCGTTGAAGTCGATGGCCACCGCGCCGCCCACCGACGAGCCCATCTGGTCCATCAGGCCGCAGGGCTTGCCGAAGTAGACGTTTTCGGCGTACTGGCCGATTTTGGCGATGGTGACGGGGTCCAGCTTGTCCCCGCAGCAGAAGTGGTTGAAGATATTGCCCACCAAGGTCTCATAGGCGGCGGAGGAGGACAGGCCGGAGCCGGACAGCACGGTGGAGTTGGCGCAGGCGTCAAAGCCGGACAGCTCAAAGCCCAGCTCCTTGATTTTTGCCGCCACCCCCCGCACCAGGGCGGCGGAGGTGTTTTCCTCCTCCTTTTTGGGGGTGAGGTCGTTGAGGCTGATTTCCAGCGGGGGGTAGCCCTCGGACTGGATGCGCACCACGTCCAGCCCGTTGGGGGCGGCGCAGGCCAGCATGTCCAGATCCACGCTGCCGCACAGCACCCGGCCATGCTGGTGGTCGGTGTGGTTGCCGCCGATCTCGGTGCGGCCGGGGCCGCTGAACAGGGCTGCGCCCTGGGCCTGCGCCCCATAGCGGGCGGCGAAAGCCTCCGCTATGCGTACGCACCGCCCACGGGCACCGTCCAGCTTCTGTGCGCTGCCGTCCAGGGCGTAGAGGGCGGCCAGGGCCGGGTCATAGCCGCCGTTTTTCAGGGTATGTATCAGTTGGGTACAGGTAGACATGGCGCTCACCTCATCTTTGTTGTGGCAGGGCGGAGCGGCCCTGCGGTCAGGTGAGACCAGCATACCACAGCGGACGTGGTTTGGCAAGGGAGCGCGGGAGAAAAAGGGATGGCAAAGGGCCCCCATTGCGGGGGCCCTTTGCTCACAGCTCGGGGGAGTGGAACAGTTCCGGGTCCTGCCAGTCGTCCAGCTCAAACCCCGCCCTGGGGGGCGTGGACTGGGGACCGGCCTGCATCCGTCCGGCTACCAGGCTGGACAAATCCTCGTAAGGGGGCTTGCGGTACCGGGGATCCCGGGCGGCCAGCTCCCGTTCGTCTGGCTTTTCGCGTTTCACGGCGCTTCCTCCTTCAAAATAAAAAGGCGGAGGACGCGCACGCCCTCCGCCCCGCCGGCTCAGTAGCCCCGGTTATGGTTCTTGTTTTCGGGGGAGTTGGAGTTTTTTTTGTTCTCGGGGCACTGGTCCTTTTTGTTCTGGCCGCCCTGCTGGTTTTTGTTTTGGCCGCCCTGCTGGTTCTTGTTCTCGGGATTGTTGAAATTGCGGTTGTCCATAATTATCACCTCACGCAGAACAGTATGCCACTCTTTTTCACAGATTATGCGCAGGAAAAATTTTTTTCAAAAATAGTACCCATTTATGATACTCTATGTTATAATGGCTACGATGCGTGATTTCAGCTTGGAAAGGACGGATGCTGTTATGAAATGCCCGTACTGTGCCCATTTGGAGAGCAAAGTTGTGGATTCCCGCCCCGCCGAGGAGGGCAGCAGCATCCGCCGCAGGCGGGAATGCCTGGCCTGCCGGAAGCGGTTTACTACTTACGAGATCGTGGAGAGCCTGCCTTTGATGGTCATCAAGCGGGACGGCAGCCGCCAGGCCTTTGACAAAAACAAGCTGCTGAACAGCATGCTGAAATCCTGTGAGAAACGCTCGGTGCCCATGTCCACCCTGGAGCGGCTGGCGGGGGAGATCGAGCAGTCCCTGCAAAACGAGATGGAGCGGGAAGTGCCCAGCACCGAGATCGGCGAGCTGGTGATGGAAAAGCTCAAGGACGTGGACGAGGTGTCCTATGTGCGCTTCGCCTCCGTCTATCGGCAGTTCAAGGACATCAACACCTTTATGGCGGAGCTGACCAAGCTGCTGGAAGAGAAATAATTTAAGCCCCCGGTGTGTGCGAGCCGGGGGCTTTTTGCGGCGAATTTTAGCAGTCGGGGCGTGGCGGTGAAAGCGGCGGGGCGGGACGAATGTGAACGGAGAGTGAACTTTTACCGCTCAGCCCAAAATTTTTGAATTTAGGGGTTGATTTTTTCGAGCAAAGGGGGTATTATCATACTCGTGGTTAGCACTCAGGCAATGTGAGTGCTAAAACAACGGTACACATGCTGCGCATGTTCGCGGCGCGGTTCTAAGCCCGCCGGCTTCGCAAAAGCTGTCCGGCCCCGCCGGGGCCTCCCTGTTTTTGCCCCGCTCCGGTCTTGGCCCGTTGCCACGACGGCCCCGCACTTTAATTTAAGGAGGAAGCAACAATGAATCTCAAACCCCTGTCTGACCGCGTGATCCTCAAGGCCCTGGAGGCCGAGGAAAAGACCAAGGGCGGTATCATCCTCACCGCCAATGCCAAGGAAAAGCCCGAGATGGCCGAAGTGGTGGCCGTGGGCCCCGGCGGCATGGTGGACGGCAAGGAGGTCGTCATGACCGTGAAGGTGGGCGACAAGGTGCTCACCAGCAAGTATTCCGGCACCGAGGTCAAGGTGGACGGCGAGGAGTACACCATCGTCCGTCAGAACGATATTCTGGCAATTGTGGAGTAACTTCTGGAAAAGCACACCGGAAGCCGTCCACCTGGGCCCCATCGTGAGGTGGGGCGGCGCGTGAGCGCCGGCGACTGACGGAATTCATTTCCGGCAGCCGCATATGAAATCCCAAAGGGGCCCCCGCGAAACGAAGTTTCGTGGGGAACGGCGGCGAGGAGTACACCATCGTCCGGCAAAATGATATCCTCGCTGTCGTCGAGTGAGCAAGGAGCGTCCGATCCGTCGTGAGCAGCGCGGATAGAACGAAGCGGGGGCAAAAGCCCAAGGCCCGCAAAGCGGGGCTGGATTTTGCCCGGGCCGGAGCGAAGCCGCGCGTCGCGAACAGGCGAGGCGTGACAACAATGTTAAAACATCTCAAATATTTGGAGGTAATGCGATATGTCTAAGATCATCTGCTACGGCGAGGAGGCCCGCCACGCCCTGGAGCGGGGCGTCAACCAGCTGGCCGACACCGTTAAAATCACCATGGGCCCCAAGGGCCGCAATGTGGTGCTGGATAAGAAGTTCGGCACCCCCCTCATCACCAACGACGGCGTGACCATCGCCAAGGAGATTGAGCTGGCCGACCCGTTCGAGAACATGGGCGCCCAGATCGTCAAGGAGGTCTCCACCAAGACCAACGACGTGGCCGGCGACGGCACCACCACCG
>CATABD010000133.1 GCA_949494735.1 uncultured Oscillospiraceae bacterium | reverse complement strand
GTGGGCTTGCGTTCCACCCCGTTTCGGAAGTGGGTGCTTTCGTATCGGTCGAAGAAAACCAATAACCCGAACCCATCCCCTATCGGGAAAAGGTTCGGATTATATGGGTTTGGTGCGCCTGAAGGGACTCGAACCCACACGCGTTGCCGCACGAGAACCTAAATCTCGCATGTCTACCAATTCCATCACAGGCGCATATGGGCGGCGGGCGTTCCCCGCCGCCGTTTTTTCATCTTACCACACCAACGTGGCGAAATAATCGTCCGGCGTCTCCGCCCGGCGCATCAGCTCCACTGAGCCGTCCCCCCGCAGCAGCAGCTCCGCCGAACGCAGCTTGCCGTTGTAGTTATAGCCCATGGAAAACCCGTGGGCCCCGGTGTCGTGGATGGCCAGTATGTCGCCTATCTCAATCTCCGGCAGCGCCCGGTCAACGGCAAACTTGTCGCTGTTCTCGCACAGGGAGCCCACCACATCGTATACGTGGTCACAGGGGGCGTCCTCCTTGCCCAGCACCGTGATGTGGTGGTACGCCCCGTAGATGGCGGGGCGCATCAGGTTGGCGGCGCAGGCGTCCACCCCGATATACTCCTTGTAGATGTGCTTTTGGTGGACGGCGGTGGTGACCAGATGGCCGAAGGGGGCCAGCATAAACCGGCCCAGCTCGGTGAAGATGGCCACGTCCCCCATCCCGGCGGGGACAAGGATCTCCTCATAGGCCCGGCGCACCCCCTCGCCAATCACGGAAATGTCGTTGGCGCTCTGCTCGGGGCGGTAGGGCACCCCCACGCCGCCGGACAGGTTGATGGACTCAATCTGGCAGTCCGTCTCCCTGGCCACGTCCGCCGCCGTCTGGAACAGCAGCCGGGCCAGGGCGGGGTAGTACTCGTTGGAAATGGTGTTGGAGGCCAAAAAGGCATGGATGCCGAACCGTTTTGTTCCCAGCTCCCGCAGCTTGGCAAACGCCTGGGTCAGCTGGGGACGGGTCATGCCGTACTTGGCCTGGCCCGGGTTATCCATCACCTGGAAGCCCTCCTTGCTCTCCCCCAGGGTAAATACCCCGCCGGGGTTGAAGCGGCAGCATACCGTCTCAGGCGCCCGGCCCAGGGTTTTATAGAGGATATCCACATGGGTCAGGTCGTCCAGGTTGATATAGGCGCCCAGCCTGCCGGCTAGCTCAAACTCCGATGCCGGGGTCTCGTTGGAAGAGAACATGATCTCCTCCCCCCCAAACCCGCACCTTTCCGCCATCATCAGCTCTGTGAGGGAGGAGCAGTCCACGCCGCAGCCCTCTTCCCGCAAAATCTTGAGAATGCCGGGGGTGGGGGTGGCCTTGACGGCGAAATATTCCTTGAACCCCGGGTTCCAGGCAAAGGCGGCCTTCAGCGCCCGGGCGTTTTCCCGGATGCCCCGCTCGTCGTAGATGTGGAAGGGGGTTGGGCATGTTTTGGCAATCTCCTTGGCCTGGGCCAGGGTGAGAAAGGGCTTTTTCATCTGTCTATCTCCTTGGGTAGGTTTGCCCCGTTATCATATCCGATTTTGGCCCTCTTGTCAACTGCCTAAGGGCGGTTTGGGACTGCCGTACACCCTGCCTTCCACGTAGGCCATCATGCGGTTGTTCAGATAACAGTAAGCCACCAGCCACAAAACAGCCAGCAGCGCCAGCCACCCATTTAACCACAGGTAAAGGGACAGCGCACCGCACAGCGCTGAGTACAGAACAATGAACCAGAAGCGCTCCTTACGCCATTTTTTCTTAAAGAACTCCGTGCGCTCCTTGACGGTGAAGGCGCTCTCCCGCACTGCCTCCACCAGGTTTTCATCCGCCTGTTTCCGAAACGCGGCGTCGTCCAGCCGTTCCCCGGCCAGCAGCTCATTGACGCTGACCCCCAGCTCCTTCCCCAGGGGGACGAGCAGCTCGATGTCCGGCATGTAATTGCCGTTCTCCCAGCGGGAGACGGTCTTGTTGGTGACGCCCAGCCGCTGCCCCAGCGCCTCCTGGGTGAGCCCGCGCTCGCGGCGCAGGGCGGCGATGAATTTTCCAACCTTTGTCTGGTCCATTTGATTCCCTCCTATCGGGGAAATTGTACCATAACCGGCGTGAGAATTGCTCCCCGCAGACCGCGAATCTAGAACCACATCGCCTGTTCGTCCCGGAATTGGGGCTCCGGGCCGTTCCGATACGGGTCGTATCGGTCCTGATTGCAGCCGAACTCCTGCAAAAAGCCGATTTTGCCCTCCGCCGTCCAGCGGATGAGGCTCATACCCTCAAAGGCCTGGGCGGTCCCGTCGTCCATCCGATCCTCAAAGACCCACTCCGCCACGGTCTGGCCCCCCTGGTGGAAAAACTGCCGGATATCCCAGCGCACCACCGCGCCCCGGCTGTTCCACTCCCGAAACCAGTGGCGTATCTTCTCCAGCCCGTGGTACTCCGGCCCCCAGCTCTCAATGTAAACCGCGTTTGAGTCGAAAACATCCTCAATCCCCGCCTCCGACTGTTGGAGCCACATCCCGAACCAGGCCTGTATTTTCTGTTCCCGTTTTTCCATTTGTCACGCCTCCTGTCCCGTCTCCCGCAGCAACCTGGTGCGCAGGGCGGAATACCGCCTCATCTGCCGGTCGTTGGCCGCCATCCGGGCCATCAGCTCCCCATCGCCCACCAAAATGAACAGCTCCCGGGCGCGGGTGATGGCGGTGTACAGCACCCCCCGGGCCAGCAGGGAGGGGGGCACGTCGCTCAGCGCCAGAATCACCGCCCGGTACTCGCTGCCCTGGGCCTTGTGCACTGTAACGGCGTAGGCGGGCTCCAGCTCCCCCAGCAGCTCCGGCGGGTAGGCGGCCAGCCGTCCGTCAAAGGACACGGTGATCCCCCCCGCATCTACCTCCACAATGGTGCCGATGTCCCCGTTGAACACGCCCAGATCCTTTTCCCCGGTGTCCGGATTCTCCCAGAACAGGTCGTAGTTGTTTTTCACCTGCATTACCCGGTCCCCCTCCCGGAAGATGTAGGGGCCGAAGGCCCGCTCCCCCCGGCTCTCCTGGGCAGGATTGAGCGCCTCCTGGAGGGCCCGGTTCAGCGCGGCGGTGCCCGCCCCCCGCTTCCGGGTGGGGGTGAGCACCTGGATCTGCTCCGGGGGGATGCCCATGTTCCGGGGCAGGCGGGTCTGGCACAGCTCCACCACGGTGTCCACCGTCCTTGCCGCGTCCCTGCGGCCCAGGTAAAAGAAATCCCTGGCCTTGTTGTTCAGTTCAGGCACGTCCCCCCGGTTTACCCCGTGGGCGTTCATGACGATGGCGCTCTCCCTGGCTTGGCGGAAGATCTCCGTCAGCGACACCGCAGGCACCACCCCGGAGCGGATCAGGTGGTCCAGTACGTTGCCCGGCCCCACCGAGGGCAGCTGATCCGGGTCTCCCACCAGCACCAGCCGGCAGTCCCCCCGCAGCGCCGCCAGCAGCGCCGCCATGAGGGACACGTCCACCATGGACGTCTCGTCCACGATCACCGCGTCCACCTCCAACGGCTCGTCCTGGTTTTTGGTGAAGGCCAGCTGGCCGGTAAAGGGATCCAGCTTGGTCTCCAGCAGCCGGTGGATGGTAACGGCGTCCGCCCCGCAGGTCTCCCCCATCCGCTTGGCCGCCCGCCCGGTGGGGGCGGTGAGGGCGGTCTCCAGCCCCAGGGTCTCGAACAGGGCCAGCACCCCCCGCAGGGAGGTGGTTTTGCCGGTGCCCGGCCCGCCGGTGAGCAGCATTACCTGCCGGGAGGCGCACAGCTCCACCGCCGTGCGCTGCTGTTTCGCGTACCGGATGCCCTGCTCCTTTTGGATATTGTCGATGAGCCGCCCCAGCCCCTCCGGCGGGGCGATCTCGGTGCGGCACATCTCCCCCAGCCGCATGGCCACATAGCACTCCGCGCCGTACAGGCCCGCGGGGTAGCAG
Source organism: uncultured Oscillospiraceae bacterium (assembly GCA_949494735.1). Taxonomy (GTDB): domain Bacteria; phylum Bacillota; class Clostridia; order Oscillospirales; family Oscillospiraceae; genus Enterenecus. Next base: position 2,686 of record CATABD010000133.1, on the reverse strand, counting down.
GCGGTTACCCCGGCGATGTCCTCCCGCACCACCTCGCCCCGCTCAACGAGGGCGCCCAGCCCCTGGGCCAGGCAGTCCCCCTCCACCCCGATGAGGGCGGCGGTGGCGTTTAAAAGCTTTTGCTCAGGCAGAAACACATGGCCGTTGTCGGCGTTGTGGTCCAGCTCGAAAACCAGCGCGGCCTCCACCCGCTGGGGGTCGTCCCCCGCCACCCCCAGCTCGATGGCCAGCTGGTCCACCTGGGCGAAGGGGATGTCCAGGGTGCGGTCGGCCAGCAGGTAGGGGTTGTCCCGCACCACCTCCACCGCATAGTCGCCGAAGCGCTGGTACAGCGGCATGGCGGCGGACAGGGGCAGGCGGTGCTCCGACAAAAACTCCGCCAGCCGGCGCATCCCCATCTTCTGCCGGAAATCCTCGCCGATGGCCCGGGCCCGCTTGGGGGACACCCCCCGGATCTCGCACAGCTTTTCCGGCTCGTTTTCGATGACGGACAGGGCGTCCTCCCCGAAGCGGTCCACGATCTGCCGGGCCAGCCCCATGCGGACCCCCTTCACCACCCCGGAGGCCAGGTACTCGAAGATAGCCTTCTCCCCCACCGGCATGCGCCGGGTGACCACCTCCGCCTTGAACTGCTCGCCGTAGCTGGGGTGGCGGCCCCAGCTTCCCTCCAGCTCCAGCGCCTCGCCGGGGGCCGCGCCGGGCATACAGCCCACCGCCGTGATCTCCCCCCGCTCCCCGCAGTCCAGCTTGAGCACGGTGTAGCCGTTCTCCTCGTTGCGGAACAGCACGGCGGACACCGTACCCTCCACCTGGTTGCGCTCCGCCGCCCCGGCGATGTCCGGCTGCATGGCCACCCCTCCATCCAAACAAACGTTTTACCGTATTATAGCAGGCCGCGGCGGATTTTTCAAGGGGGGCGGCAAAAAAAGCCGGGGAGGCAGGGTTTTTTGAAAAAAACGGGGGCGTGGAAAAATTTTTTTAAAAATTTTGCCCATACCCATTGCGGGAAACGGGATTATATGTTATACACAAATGAGAGCCGCGCGGTATTGACGCGCCTATGTAAACTTGCCAAAAGAATGGAGGTCCTTTGTATGTTGAAGGGAATCGCCGCTTCGGCGGGGGCGGCTGTAGCCCAGCTGTTTTACCTGGAGGAACCCGACCTGTCCGTTGTGAAGGAAACCGGGCTGGACCCGGCCCAGCAGCACCAGCGCTATGAGCAGGCCGCCGCCCAGGCCATCCGGGAGCTGGACGGCCTGTATGAGAAGGCCCGGGCCACCGATGAGAACGTGGCCCAGGTGTTTGATATCCACCGCATGATGCTGGAGGACCCCGACCTCATCGACGGCATCGACGAGCTGCTGGACCAGGGCTTCAACGCCGAATACGCCGTGCGGCAGACTGCGGACGGCCTGGCCGCCATGTTCAAGGCCATGGAGGACGAGTACATGCAGGCCCGCTCCGCCGACATCACCGACGTGGGCAACCGGCTGGTCCGGGTGCTCAAGGGCATACCCGACGCCGCCGAATACCCCGACGAGCCGGTGATTGTGGCGGCGGAGGATCTGCTGCCCAGCCAGACCGTCCGGCTGGACAAAAACAGGGTGGCCGGCTTTGTCACCAAGCTGGGCTCTTCCACCTCCCACTCCGTCATCCTGGCCCGCACCCTGGGCATCCCCTGCATCGTGGGCATGGGGGACGACTACGCCAAGCTGCCTCAATCCGGCCTTGTGGCCATCGACGGCTCCACCGGCGAGGTGCTCCCCCACCCGGACGAGGCCGCCCGGGCGGACTTCACCCGCCGCAGGGAGGCGTTTTTGGCCGACCAGGCCGCGCTGGAGGCGTATAAGGACCGCAAAGCAGTGACCAAGAGCGGCCACAAGGTGCTGGTGTGCGCCAACATCGGCGGGCTGAAGGATATCGACGCGGTGATCGCCCGGGGCGGCGGCGGGGTGGGGCTGTTCCGCAGCGAGTTCATCTACCTGGACAGCCCCGACTTCCCCACCGAGGAGGCCCAGTTCCAGATTTATAAGGAGGTACTGGCCCGGCTGGCGCCCCGGCCGGTGGTGGTGCGCACCCTGGACCTGGGCAGCGACAAGCAGGCCCCCTACTTCGGCATCGAGGGGGAGGAAAACCCTGCCATGGGTTACCGGGCCATCCGCATCTGCCTCAAGCGGCCGGATATTTTCCGCACCCAGCTGCGGGCGCTGCTGCGGGCGTCGGTGTACGGCAAGCTGAACATCATGTTCCCCATGATTACCCACCTGGAGCAGGTGCTGGAGATCAAGACGATTCTGGCCCAGGTGCGCCAGGAGCTGGACAAGGAGGGCGTGCCCTACAGCCAGGATGTGGAGTACGGCATCATGATCGAGACCCCCGCCGCCGCCGTCATGGCCGACGTGCTGGCCAAGGAGGTGGACTTCTTCTCCATCGGCACCAACGACCTGACCCAGTACACCCTGGCCGCCGACCGGATGAACGCCAACATCAGCAGCCTCTTCGACTCCGGCCACCCGGCCATCCTGCGCCTCATTGAGCGCACCGCCAAGGCCGCCCACGACGCGGGCATCTGGGTGGGCATCTGCGGCGAATCCGCCGCCAACACCGCCCTCACCGCCTTCTACATGAGCGTGGGCATCGACGAGCTGTCCGTCTCCCCCGCCTCCATCCCCGCCGTCAAGCGGGC